>JAUNUR010000095.1 GCA_030538085.1 Pseudomonadota bacterium
CGCCATGTTCGACAAGCCGGACGAGATCCGGCTCATCACCGCCTCGTCCACCATCGAGACGCTGGCGCTGTTCGCCGCCTGCATGGCCTTTGCCGAGGTCATGACCATGGTGGCCAAGGGCACGGCGTTCGAGCTGCCGACCTTCGTGTGGGCGCTGGGCGGTGGCGTGGTGATTCGCAACGTGCTCACCCACTTCTTCAATTTCGACATGTTCGACCGCGCCATCGACGTGTTCGGTAACGCCTCGCTGTCGCTGTTCCTGGCCATGGCGCTGCTGTCGCTGCGGCTATGGGAACTGACCGACCTGGCATTGCCGGTGCTGGTGATCCTGGCGGTGCAGACGGTGGTGATGATGCTGTACGCCGCCTTCGTGACCTTCAAGGTGATGGGCAGCGACTACGATTCGGCCGTGCTGGCCGCCGGGCATTGCGGCTTCGGCATGGGCGCCACGCCCACGGCGATTGCCAACATGCAGGCCATCACCGACCGCTACGGCGCCTCGTACAAGGCATTTTTGATCGTGCCGATGGTGGGCGCCTTCTTCGTCGATCTGGTGAACGCGGCGGTGCTGCAGTTCTTCACGCAGTTGCCGTTTTTGCAGTGATCCTATTGAGCAACCCAACCCTGCCAACAGGGCCGGTGTACCCGAAGAAAATCAATGACTTACAAAACGTTTTCTTGAGATGTTTTCAAAAGTCACGGCAGCGCGGGTCATCAGAAAAATCCCCTCACATCTCCTCGTCATTGCGGCGAAGGCCGCAATCCATGGGGCGTCACCTTGACACGGTGTTGACCCACTGACACCGTGTGGATTGCGGCCTTAGCCGCAATGACGGGATGAGGTGAAGGCGTTACATAGGCTAGAAACGGCACTTCTTTGTTGTGGATGCTTTGCCGTAGGCATGGAATGGCGTAAGCGCATGCCCCGTTCAGGCACCGCCACGAACGGGGCCAGCCATGAAAAAGCCGGGTGGCAGTCTCCTGCCCCCGGCTGTTTTTTTGCTGCCCGCCTGCCCGTGGCGGCGCGAGCCGTACCTTACTCGCGATCGCGGCGCGGCGCGCGTGCGCCGGCTCGCGTGCGCTTGCCGCGGCCTTCGCGGTACACCACTTCCGTGGGCTTGAGGTCGTAGTACGGGTCGGCAGCCTCACCGCAGTTGGGATCAGCCACGCCAAACACCATGGTGGCGCCCTGGCCGTACCGGTGGGGAATGGTCTGGTGCAACTGGTACGACATGTCGACCGGCGGCGTCGAGGTTTCCGACAGGATCTGGCCCTTGGGGCCCACAACGGTGTAGCACGCGGCCTGGGCGCCGGCGGCCAGCAACAGGGTGGCGACGAAGGTAACGGACTTTTTCATGGCGTTATTTTGACTTCTGGCGGATATGCGCCCGAGTCTGCCGCACCGGGCGCGCTTGTCAAGCAGACAGCGCCGACTGCACGGCCCCGGTGTGCGGATGGTCGCGGTGGGTGTATCGCCCAGCCCACAGGACCGCTGTCACGCGGCAATGGCCTCGAAGCGCTGATCCAACTCGCGAGCCACTTCGGACTCCAGCGCCTGGCGGTCGGCGCCGCTGGCGGCGCGCCGGCCCTCGCCACGCTCCCACTCGGGGTGGCCGCGCGCCGCGCCCAGCGCATGCACCACGCCGCGCAGCCCTTCGTCCACGCGCTCGTCGGTCACGCGCAGCTTGTCCTGCGCGGCGTGGCCGCGCTGCTCCAACGCACGGGCCAGGTCCAGCAGGTGGTCGGCCAGCAGCAGCAGCACCGGGTCTTCCACCGTCAGTTCTTGCACGCCGGCCAGGCGGTTCTCCAGCTTGCGCCACAGCGGCCGCCAGCCGCCGCTGGCCGCGCCGCCAATGGTGGCGCCCAGCGTGGTGGCGGCGCCCAGCGACAGGCCGGCCATGGCGACGTCGGCCACCACGCCCAGCCCGGCGCCGATCATGGCGCCCAGGCCCAGGCGCTTGCCGGCTTCTTTCAGCAGCTCGGGGTTGAACAGGTCGTCCTCCCAGCGGCCGTCGAGCTGCGGCATCTCGGCCAGCTCGGCATCGTCGGGGCGGAAGGCGAACACGGCCAGCAAGTCATCGACGGCACGCCGCGCATGGCGCCGCACGTCGTCCTGGAAGGCGCGCACGAAGGCTTTCTGGCGCACTTCATCTTCAAACTCCTCGGCCGGCAGCGCGCGCCGCATGGCGGCCACGTCGATCAGCGTGGACGCCGCCACGCGGCAGGCGGCCAGGCGCCGCTCGCGCGCCTGCAGCGTCAGCGCGTCGACGATGCCGTTCAACTGCTGGCGCCGCGCCGGCAGCAACGTGGCCAGGTCGCTGTAGAGCTGGCGCTCGGAGCCGTTGAACGGTGCCACCACGTCGAACTCCACCCGCGCGTGCAGGCCGCTCTCCAGCAGCACCTGGTGCCAGTCATCCAGCCGCGTGTTCAGGTAGCGCACGAAGTTCAGCACCGGCATGATGGGCTTGGCGCACCAGCTCAGGATCTCGATCTCGGCGCGGTATTTGGGCAGCACCGGCTCGCGCGTGTCGATCACGATCATGGCCGCGTCGGCCTGTTCGATCAGCGCGCGCAGCACCTTGGCCTCCTGCTCGAAGCTGCGGCTGGCCTCGGGGCCGCGCAGAAAGGCGCGCACGCGGTCGGGGCGCGAATCGGCCTCCAACGTGTTCAGGTATTCGAGCAGCGCGACCGAATCCTCCAGCCCCGGCGTGTCGATGAAGCGCACGGCCACGGTGCCGTCCAACCGCAGGTCGATGGCCTCGGCATGGCGCGTGGTGCCGGGGCGGTCGGACACCTCGCCGAAGTCGACCTGGCGCGTCAGCGTGCGCAGCAGCGAGGTCTTGCCGGCGTTGGTGTGGCCGACGATGGCGATGCGAAGCGGCTCGGTCATGGTCATGAAATTACCCCCTCTCCCGCTGGCGGGAGAGGGTCGGGGTGAGGGTGAACGACGGTGGCGATAGGCGTGCCAGCCCCTCACCCCCACCCTCTCCCCAGAGGGGCGAGGGAGTGCCGAGCCGCGCGACAGGTCTCGGGCATGAGAAGTAGCCGACCAATTCAGTCATGCGCGCTCGCTATCCACTTCATAGCTGCCTGCGCTGATTCGACGGGCGCCAAGGCGTCGAAACCCTCTGCACCCAGCCACGCACGCCAGCGCCGCACGCCGGCCTCGGGCAAGGCCGCGCCGCCCTCGCTGGCCAGCAGCAGCGCCGTGCGCCCGGCCTGCGCCGCCGCCTCGCGCACGAAGCGGGCGGTGCCACGGTCGGGGCTGGCGGTGGCGTGCACCACCAGCAGCAGCGACTCGGGCCGCGCCTGCGCCAACCGGGTGATGACCGCCTGGCGCTCGCGCGCGCTGCCAGCGATGCGCTCGGGCGGCAGCGTGCCCGCGGGCAGGCCTTCCATGGGCCAAGCGATTTCGGGCGGCAACTCGAAGCCCACCACGGCCAGCGAACCCGGCGCACCGGGTGGCGCGCTGGAGGGCGTGGGCTGACCCAGATCGGTGGCGCGCTGCTCGGGGTCGATCACCTCGGGCGGCGGCTCCAGCGCGTCCAGCCGCGCCACGATGCGGCGCACGTAGGGGTCGGCCATGTCCACGGCGCCCAGCCGCTGCGCGCCCGCACGCCAGCGCAGCAGGCTCAGCACCATCAACGCCAGGCGCGGCAGCAGGCCGTAGACCACCACGCAGCCCATCAGCCACCAGGCCCATTCGCGCTGGCTGGTGGCGTCGACCCAGGCGCGCACGCCAGCGTTGCCGACGGTCTGCACCGCAGCCGCATCCGGCACCGGAAAGCCCAGCAGCGCCGGCAGCGCCCCGGTGACGCGCACGAAGCGTTGGAAGAAATCGGCGCTCAGGATCGTGGTCTCCCACGTCAGTGTGTAGGCGTGAAAGGCGAAGCCAAAGGCCAGCACCGCCAGCATGATGATGAAGGCCAGCGTCCAGATGCCGTGGCTCAGCGCGCCGGTCAGCCAGCCCAGCAGACGCTGGCGCTGCAGCACGGCGGTGACGGATTGCAGCATGGTCAGGGCGTGCGGCCCGCGGTCCAGCGGCAGGCGCGCCGTCAGCCACAGCGCCAGCCGCCCCAGCGACGGCCCGGCCCAGCGCCCCTGCGCCACCGCCAGACCCAGCAGCCACACCGCCAGCATCACGGCGTGCAGGCCCAGCAGGCTGACGAAGGCCGCCACGGCGTTGATGCTGCGGCCCTCGCCCAGCACGGCGCGCGCCGTGCCCAGGCCGGTGAAAGCCATCGCCAGCGCCAGCGCGGCCACCACCCACACGCCCACCTGGCGCCAGCGCGCCAGCTCGGCCGGCAGGCCCAGGCGCTGGCCCAGCAGCCAGCCGCGCTCGGTCAACTGCGCGGCGCGCGTGGGCTGGGTGCGGAAAGCCTGCTGCAGCGCGGCCTGGTCGTCCAGCGGGCCTTCGGCCTCGATGCGCTGCACGGCCTCCAGCACCACGGCGGTGGCCAGCGGCGTGCGGTCAGGGGCAAGAACAGCGGGGTCGGTCATGCGGCGTACAGGCAACGCTGGCGATTATCGGCGCGCGGTCACGGAGGCCATGAAAAACACGTTTAGCTACGATTTTAGTAGCTTATCGCGCTTATTCAGCAAGCGCCCAACCCAGAGTCGATTCGGCTTGAAGAACCAAGGACATGGCCACCGTGGAGCCAACCCGGGCCGCTGTCGCCCAAGAGCCAAGGCTGCCAGCGCTGGCCTCGCCAAGCGCTGGCAAGGCCAGCTACCAATCAACCGGCCGGGTTGGCCTTCTGGTAGGCCGCGATGCCGTCGGTGATTTCCTTGCGGGCGGCATCGGGGCCTTCCCAGCCCAGAATCTTGACCCACTTGCCGGGCTCCAGGTCCTTGTAGTGCTCGAAGAAGTGCGCGATCGACGCCGTGCGCGCCGGGTTCAGGTCTTCAGGCTTCTGCCAACTGCTGTAGAGCGAGAGGACTTTCTTGATCGGCACGGCCAGCACCTTGCCGTCCTCGCCCGCCTCGTCCAGCATCTTCAGGATGCCGATGGGGCGGCAGGTGACCACCACGCCGGGGATCAGCGGCACGGGCGTGACCACCAGCACGTCCACCGGGTCGCCGTCGCCCGACAGCGTTTGCGGCACGTAGCCGTAGTTGGTGGGGTAGTGCATCGCCGTGCTCATGAAGCGGTCGACGAAGATGGCGCCGGTGTCCTTGTCGACCTCGTACTTGATGGGGTCGGCGTTCATCGGGATTTCGATGATGACGTTGAACTCGTCCGGCGCGTTGGCGCCCGGGGTGACGTTGTCGAGGGACATTTGAATTCTCGCGTGTTGATGTGGATTAAACCCGCCTGGGATTAACCCTGATTTTACTTTCCCACTTCTTGCACCCGTGCGAATCGTCATGTTTTCCGGCTAAATTCGTGCGGTTGGCCAATCGGCACCCTTTTTTTGCCAGAGGGAACGAGGAAGCAACGCAGTGGAAGGGGTCTGGCTGCGTTGCACCGCTGGCGGCCAGCCCCTTTCGAAGCGCAACCGCTTTGTGAGGAGAAACATCAAATGACAGGCAATTCGGCGCTGATTCTGGCGCTCGTCTGCGGTCTGGTCGCCGTCGTGTACGGCTTCTGGGCACGCGGATGGATTCTTTCGCAGGACGCGGGCAACGCCCGCATGCAGGAAATATCGGCCGCCATCCAGACTGGCGCGGCGGCCTACCTGGCCCGCCAATACAAGACCATCGCCATCGTCGGCGTGGTGCTGGCAATTCTGATCGCCGTGGTACTGGACGTGACCACCGCCATCGGTTTCGTCATTGGCGCGGTGCTTTCGGGTGCCTGCGGCTTCATCGGCATGAACGTGTCGGTGCGCGCCAACGTGCGCACCGCGCAGGCGGCCACCAGGGGCATCGGCCCGGCGCTGGACGTGGCCTTCCGCGGCGGCGCCATCACCGGCATGCTGGTGGTGGGCCTGGGGCTGCTGGGCGTGGCGGCGTTCACGTGGTTCCTGGTCGGCAACGGCCAGTTGTCGCCCACGGCCAAGCTGTCCACCCTGCTCAACCCGCTGATCGGCTTTGCCTTCGGCTCGTCGCTGATCTCGATCTTCGCGCGTCTGGGCGGCGGCATCTTCACCAAGGGCGCCGACGTGGGCGCCGACCTGGTGGGCAAGGTGGAAGCCGGCATCCCCGAGGACGACCCGCGCAACCCCGCCGTGATCGCCGACAACGTGGGCGACAACGTGGGTGACTGCGCCGGCATGGCCGCCGACCTGTTCGAGACCTACGCCGTCACGCTGATCGCCACCATGGTGCTGGGCGCGCTGATGGTGGCCGCCGCGCCCTGGCAGGCGGTGATGTACCCGCTGGCGCTGGGCGCGGTGTCGATCATCGGCTCCATCATCGGCACCTTCTTCGTCAAGGCCAGCCCCGGCATGAAGAACGTGATGCCGGCCCTGTACAAGGGCCTGGCGATCGCCGGCGCCGTGTCGCTGGTGCTGTTCTACTTCGTCACGCAGTGGATCATTCCCGACAACGCCATCGCCGCCAGCGGCAGCGTGATGCGCCTGTTCGGCGCCTGCGTGGTGGGCCTGGTGCTGACCGCGGCGCTGGTATGGATCACCGAGTACTACACCGGCACGCAGTACAAGCCCGTGCAGCACGTGGCGCAGGCCAGCAGCACCGGCCACGCCACCAACATCATTGCTGGCATCGGCGTCAGCATGAAATCCACCGCCTGGCCGGTGATCTTCGTGTGTATCGCCATCATCGCCGCCTATTGGCTGGCCGGCCTGTACGGCGTGGCCGTGGCCGCCATGTCCATGCTCAGCATGGCCGGCATCATCGTCGCGCTGGACGCCTATGGTCCCATCACCGACAACGCCGGCGGCATCGCTGAAATGGCCGAGATGCCGCCCGCCGTGCGCGACATCACCGACCCGCTGGACGCCGTGGGCAACACCACCAAGGCCGTCACCAAGGGCTACGCCATCGGCTCGGCCGGCCTGGCCGCGCTGGTGCTGTTCGCCGACTACACGCACAAGCTGGAGAGCTTCGGCCAGGCCATCAGCTTCGACCTGAGCGACCCGATGGTGATCGTGGGCCTGTTCATCGGCGGCCTGATCCCCTACCTGTTCGGTGCCATGGCGATGGAAGCCGTGGGCCGCGCCGCCGGCAGCGTGGTGGAGGAAGTGCGCCGCCAGTTCCGCGAGATCAAGGGCATCATGACCGGCGAGGCCAAGCCCGAGTACGGCCGCGCGGTGGACATGCTCACGGGTGCCGCCATCAAGGAAATGATGATCCCCAGCCTGCTGCCCGTGGTGGTGCCGATCCTGGTCGGCCTGCTGCTCGGCCCCAAGGCGCTGGGCGGCCTGCTGATGGGCACCATCGTCACCGGCCTGTTCGTCGCCATTTCCATGTGCACGGGCGGCGGTGCCTGGGACAACGCCAAGAAATACATCGAGGACGGCCACCACGGCGGCAAGGGCAGCGAAGCGCACAAGGCCGCCGTCACCGGCGACACCGTGGGCGACCCCTACAAGGACACGGCTGGCCCCGCCGTCAACCCGCTGATCAAGATCATCAACATCGTGGCGCTCTTGATCGTGCCGCTGGTGGTGAGCATGCACCCCACCACGCGCGATCTGGCGCCCGGCGCATCCACCGCGGCCACCGCCGCCGCCGCCGGCGTGTCGGCCGCCCCGCTGGGCACGGTGTACGGCGTGCCCTCGGCCGACACGGCGCTGGGCGGCACCGCGCCCGCCGCCGCGCCCGCGACGGCGGCCAACGACGCCAGCTCCGTCGCCGTGGAAGGCGACAAGGTGGTGTTCTACTTCGCCACCGGCAAGGCCGACATCGCCGCCGATGCCGACGACAAGCTGAGCAGCGTGATCGACGGCGTCAAGGCTGGCAAGAAGGCCATCATCAGCGGCTATGTCGACAACACTGGCAGCGCCGACGTCAACGCCGAAGTAGCCAAGCAGCGCGCCTTCGCGGTACGCGACAAGCTGATCGCGCTCGGCGTGCCCGAGGCGCAGATCGACCTGCAAAAGCCCGCCGACATTCAGGCTGGTCAGGGCGCGCAGGCGCGCCGTGTCGAGGTATCGCTGCAGTAGACAGCTAAACCTAGAAACGGCAGTTGACCGCTCGGGCGCATCCAACTGCCGTTTCTATTGAGAGAGTTTCGTAATTCAGGACAAGCCTATGTAATGCCTTCACCTCATCCCGTCATTGCGGCGAAGGCCGCAATCCACACGGTGTCCGCAGGTCAACACCGTGTCAAGGTGGCGCCCCATGGATTGCGGCCTTCGCCGCAATGACGAGGAAATGTGAGGGGTTTTTCTGCGTGGCCCGCGCTGTCTTGATTTTTGAAAATATCAATAGGCTAAAGGACTGAGGCGCCGCCAGGCGCTTTCATCCACGCAAGGCCCGCGCTATCGCGGGCCATTTTTTTGGCCAGCGTCAGGCCGCTCGCATTCCCACCCCTGCCCGACGCATGCCGAGAGCCACCGTTGCCAGCACGCAAAACACCGCCCCGGCGCCAAACGTCCAGGCCGGCCCCAGGTTCTGCCACAGCAGGCCCGCGATCACGCTGGCCAGCAGCATGGCCAGGCCGCTGACCAGGTTGAAGAACCCGAATGCCGTGCCGCGCAAGTCAGCCGGCGCATGCTCGGCCACCATGGCCGCCAGCAACCCCTGCGTCATGCCCATGTGCACGCCCCACAGCGCCACGCCCACCAGCAAGGCACCCCAGTGCGCCGCCATCGCCAGCACGATGTCGGCCAGCAACAGCACCAGCAGGCCCGCCACCAGCAGGCGCTGGCGTGGCACGCGATCGCTCAGTTTGCCGAATGGGTACGCGCTGACCGAATACACGGCGTTCATCGCCACCATCACCAGCGGCACCAGCGCCAGCGCCACGCCGGTCTGCTCGGCGCGCAGCACCAGAAAGGCCTCGGAAAAACGCGCCAGCGTGAACACCGCTCCCACGCCCACCACCCACCAGTAGGCACGCGGCAGGCGTTTGAGGTTGGCGCGGCTGATGGGGTTGGTGCGCGGCGCGCCGGCGGGGCGTTCGGGCTCTTGCACGCCCATCACCAGCAGCAGCACGCACAGCACGGCCGGAATGACGGCCACCGCGAACACGGCGCGGAAGTCGTTGGCCCACAGCAGCATCAGCCCCACGGCCAGCAACGGGCCGAGGAAGGCACCTACGGTATCCAACGACTGGCGCAAGCCGAAGGCCGCGCCACGCTGCTCGGGCGGGGCGATGTCGGCCACCAGCGCATCGCGCGGCGCACCGCGAATGCCCTTGCCCACGCGGTCGAGCAGGCGGGCGCTGAACACCATGGCCGGCCCGGCGCCGCCGCTGGCCAGCGCGAACAGCGGCTTGGTGGCCGCGCCCAGGCCGTAGCCCAGCACGGCCAGCGGCTTGCGCTTGCCGAACCAGTCGCTGATCACGCCGGAGAACACCTTGACGATCAGCGCCGTCGCCTCGGCCAGCCCTTCCAGCAGGCCGATCAGCGCCACGCTCATGCCCAGCGTGCCGGCCATGAACAGCGGCAGCAGGCTGTGGATCATCTCGCTGGAGATGTCCATCAGCAGACTGACGAAACCCAGCACCCAGATGCCGGTGGGGAGTGCCTGGGCAGGTTTCGACGGTGTTGGCGGCGGGGACGGATCGGGCTTCATGGCTGGCGCGGTGGCGCCCGCGGGTTCAGGAGGTACGAGCGCACGGACGGGATTTTGCGCCGGCCCGGCCGCCAGCCGCCGGCCACCCACTCGTCACCGTACTCTGGCGCGAAACACCAGCAGCAAACCCAGCACCACCAGCCCGAGCCCCGCCAGCGCCAACGGTGCCATGCGGTTGCCCAGCAGCCACCAATCCAGCAGTGCCGTGCCACCCGGCACCAGATAGAACAGGCTGGTGACGTTGACCACGTTGCCCGCGCGCAGCATGCGGTACAGCAGCACCGTGGCGCCAACCGAAATCACCGCGCCCAGCCACAGCACCGCGCCCGCCAGCGCCCAGCCCGGATTCAGCCGCAGTGGCTGCGCCGGCAGCAAGGCCAGGCACAGCAGCAGCGCCACCGCGCATTGCAGCGGCAGCACGCGGGTGGGCGGTTGCGCGATGCGCCGCTGCGCCAGCGTGCCCAGCGTGATGCAGGCCAGCGCCAGCAGCGCGAAGCCCACGCCCTGCAGCGACACCTGCGTGCGCCGCAGGCTGTCGAGCACCACCAGCACCAACCCCGCCAACGCCAGCATCAGTCCGAGCCAGCGCGCCGGCGAGGCGCGCCGCTCCTGCAGCAGCAGCGTGACGATGGGCTGCACGCCCAGCACGGTGGCCAGCGCGCCCGGCGTCAGGCCGTGGTCGAGCGCCAGGAAATAGGCGCACGAATAGCCTCCCACCAGCAGCAGGCCGGTACCGGCCACGTGGGCGCGCGTGCCCGCATCGGGCAGCCAACGTTGCTCGCGCCAGCCCAGCAGCCACAGCAGCAGCAGCAGCGCGATGCCGAAGCGCAGCGCCAGCAAGACGAACGGGGACGCGTCATCCAGCCCCCAGCGAGAAAAAATGGCGCCGCTGCTCCACAGCAGCACGAACAGCGCCGTCGGCCATGCGTTCATGAAAACATCACATCGAAGAGGCTGCCCCAAAACTCCTCGCGCCGCGCATTAACCGGCATCGAGACAAAAAAGAGCTGCCGGGGCTTGCATGACAAGCCCCGGCAGCTCTTGAACCTATTGATGTTTTCAATAATCACGACAGCGCGGGCCATCAGAAAAATCCCCTCACATCCCCTCGTCATTGCGGCGAAGGCCGCAATCCATGGGGCGTCACCTTGGCACGGCGTTGACCCACGGACACCGTGTGGATTGCGGCCTTCGCCGCAATGACGGGATG
>JAUNUR010000096.1 GCA_030538085.1 Pseudomonadota bacterium
TTCACATCCACCACCACGCGCCCGCGCACCTGCCCCGCCAGCAGCCGGGAGGCCGTGGCGGGCGCACCGGCCAGGCCGATGGTTTCGGTGTTGGCGGCCAGCACCTCGGCGGGCAACTCACGCGCCAGGCGCTCCCAGGCCTTGGCGCGGCGCGCGTAGGGCGCCATCACGCTGTCCACGCCCGCCAGCGTGACGCCGCGCAGGATGAACGGCGCCACCGTGCCCGGAAAGTCCATGCCCTGCGCCAGCCCGCACGCGGCCACCACGCCGCCGTATTGGAGGCTCGCGCACACGTTGGCCAGCGTGTGGCTGCCCACGCTGTCCACGGCGGCGGCCCAGCGCTCCTTCTGCAGCGGCTTGCCGGGCGCGTTCAACGTGGCGCGGTCAATCAGCTCGGTGGCGCCCAGCGCCTTCAGGTGCTCGGCCTCGTGCAGGCGCCCCGTCGATGCATGCACGGTGAAGCCCAGGTGCGACAGCAGCGCGATGGCGATGCTGCCCACGCCACCGTTGCCGCCCGTCACCAGCACCGGGCCTTGCTCCGGGGTCACACCGTGCTGCTGCAGCGCCATCACGCACAGCATGGCGGTGTAGCCGGCGGTGCCAATGGCCATGGCCTGGCTGGGCGTCATGCCGGCGGGCAGCGGCACCAGCCAGTCGGCCTTCACGCGCGCCTTCTGCGCCAGGCCGCCCCAGTGCGATTCGCCCACGCCCCAGCCGTTCAGCAGCACGGCATCGCCCACGCGGTAGCGCGCGTCGGCCGACTCCAGCACGACGCCCGCGAAGTCGATGCCGGGCACCATGGGCCAGACGCGCACCACCGGTGCCTGGCCGGTGATGGCCAGGCCGTCCTTGTAGTTCAGCGTGGAGTGGCTCACCTGCACCAGCACGTCGCCAGCGGGCAATTGGGCGTCGTCCAGCTCGGTCACGGCGCAGTGCGGGGCGCCGGATTCGGGCTTGGTCAGCAGCAGGGCTTTGAACATGGGTGGTCTCCTCTTGAGTACGGTGAATTGCGAATGACTATAAGCGCGGTACTCGGTACAAATAGACTCCAACGTGTCATGCCACGCACCCTGGACGCCGCCGACTTCCTGCCCGATGCCGCCCTGGTGGCGCACGCGTTGATCGGCGCCACGCTGCTGGTCGACGGCGTGGGCGGCACCATCGTGGAGGCCGAGGCCTACGACATGACGGACGCCGCCTCGCACACCTTCGGCGGTCCCACCGAGCGCAACCGCGCCATGTTCGGCCCGCCGGGCCATGCCTACGTGTACCGCAGCTATGGCATCCACTGGTGCCTGAATTTCGTCTGCCGCGAAGCGGGGCACGGCGCCGGGGTGCTGATCCGCGCGCTGCGGCCCACGCACGGGCTGGAGACGATGCGCACGCGTCGCGGCCTGCACGACGAGCACCTGCTGTGCGCCGGCCCGGGCCGGCTGGCGCAGGCGCTGGGCATCACGCAGGCGCATTACGGGCTGGCGCTGGATGCGCCGCCCTTCCGCGTGCTGAGCGCGCCACCCGGCGCGGCGGTGGACGTGCTCACCGGCCCACGCATCGGCATCAGCAAGGCCATCGACACGCCCTGGCGCTTCGGGCTGGCGGGCTCGCGCTACCTGAGCCGGCGCTTTTGAGCCTGTTTTTCGTCATTCCGGCGCAAGCCGGCATCCAGACGGCAGATGCGGGGAAACCTGGATTTCGGCCTTCGCCGGGATGACGGTGATTGACGGGCGCTCTCAACTCCGAAGGGCAACACCGCAAGGCATCCCGAGGCCGGTCATCAAGCGCGGCGCGATGACTTCGAGGACAGGCCCCGAGCAGCTTCGTAGGCGCCGTCCGACAAACCGATGCGGGGCGCGCCGATGCGGATGCGAAACAGTGTTGGCCACAATGGCCGCACGCCGTTGGCGCGACCACCTCGCCACGGCCCGGCATCATTCCCCGCCGCAGCCTTTTCCTCCCTTCCCTCCTCCGGCTGCGGTATTTACGGCGATGAGCTGTCACTCGACAGTTCATCGCTTTTTTTATCCACACGAAAGTCCTCAATCAGCCAGCCGGCATTGGATTTCAAGCTATGATATTGAGAGCTTGAAATTTGCACTCGCGTCCTACAGATACGGTCACGTTCTGCATGCACAATCGGCAAGGGCAAGCCTGCGGCGCCCGCTTTCGGAGATGAAAACATGAACACGACGACCGACAACCCCATGGCCTACGTGCCCGGCAGCGATGGCCTGAACCTGGGCGACGCCGCGCAGGCGCGCGTGGTGTCGCTGCTGGAGTTCCGCGCTGGCGACGGCCCGATGATCCAGATCCACCCCGACTACGAGCTGAGGCTGGAGCGCGCGCCGCAAAGCGTGGTGGTGAGCTGGAAGGAAGACGGCCAGCCGATGAACGCCGCCATCCCGGTGGTGGAGTTCAACAACTTCCTGGACGCCGGCCAGATCGTCATCGAGCGCTGATACCACGGAGCTGACTTGTTCGGCTATTTCGAAAAACGCCTTCCCCCCTACCCCGACGAAGAGCCAGGACTGCCCCCCAAGGGCTTCCTGGCTTTCGTCTGGAGCGCGACCACCGGCCTGCGCGGCTACGTGGCGCTGATGGCGCTGCTGTCGGCCGGCACCTCGGTGTACGAGGCGTTGCTGTTCGCCCTGCTGGGCCACGTGGTCGACTGGCTGGGACAGGTGGCGCCGGGCCAGTTGTGGGCCACGCACGGCGGCGTGCTGATGCTGCTGGCCGGGGTGCTGGTGGCCTCGATCGGGCTGGTGGCGCTGCAGACCATCGTCAAGCACCAGACGCTGGCCATCAACTTTCCGCTGCGGCTGCGCTGGAACTTCCACCGCCTGATGCTGGGTCAGAGCATGGCCTTCTACGCCGACGAGTTCGCCGGCCGCATCACCACCAAGATCATGCAGACCGCGCTGGCGGTGCGCGACATGATTTTCACCGCCGCCGACGTGGTGATCGGCATGGGCGTGTACATGGTCACCATCCTGCTGCTGGCGGCGGGCTTCGACGGCTGGCTGATGCTGCCCTTTCTGCTGTGGGCGCTGGCTTATGGGCTGGCCTGCTGGTGGTTCGTGCCGCGCCTGGGCCGGGTGAGCCGCGCGCAGGCCGACGCGCGCAGCGTGATGACGGGGCGCATCACCGATGCGTACACCAACATCGCCACCGTCAAGCTGTTCTCGCACACGCGGCGCGAAGCGCACTTCGCCCGCGCGGCGATGGAGGATTTCAAGCTGACGGGCTACGCGCAGATGCGGCTGGTGAGCCTGTTCGAGACGGTGAACCACGCGCTGATCGTGGCACTGATCCTGGGCGCCTGCGGCACCGCGCTGTGGCTGTGGTCGCTGGGCCAGGTGGGCACCGGCGCGGTGGCGGCGGTGACGGCGATGGCGCTGCGCCTGTCGGGCATGAGCCACTGGGTGATGTGGGAGATGACCAGCCTGTTCGAGAGCGTGGGCACCATCCAGGACGGCATCAACACGCTGGCGCGCCCGCGCGCCGTGGTGGATGCGCCCGAAGCGAAGCCGCTGGTGGTGACGCGCGGCGAGGTGAAGTTCGAGGACGTGACCTTTCTGTACCGCGACGGCAGCCAGGCGGTGATCGACAAGCTTCAGCTGACCATCCACCCCGGCGAGAAGATCGGGCTGATTGGCCGCAGCGGCGCCGGCAAGTCGACGCTGGTGAACCTGCTGCTGCGCTTTCACGACGTGCAGGGCGGGCGCATTCTGATCGACGGGCAGGACATCGCCCGTGTCACGCAGGACAGCCTGCGCCAGCACATCGGCATGGTGACGCAGGACACGTCACTGCTGCACCGGGCGATGCGCGACAACATCCTGTACGGCCGCCCGGATGCGAGCGAGGAAGAACTGGCCGCCGCCGCCACGCGCGCCGAGGCGCACGACTTCATCCAGCACCTGACCGACCTGCAGGGCCGCACCAGCTACGACGCCCACGTGGGCGAGCGCGGCGTGAAGCTGTCCGGCGGGCAGCGCCAGCGCGTGGCGATTGCCCGCGTGATGCTCAAGGATGCACCCATCCTGCTGCTGGACGAGGCCACCAGCGCGCTCGACAGCGAGGTGGAGGCGGCGATCCAGGAAAGCCTGTACGAGCTGATGAAGGGCAAGACGGTGATCGCCATCGCGCACCGGTTGTCGACCATCGCCGCGCTGGACCGCCTGATCGTGCTGGACCGCGGCCGCATCGTCGAGCAGGGCACGCACGCCGATCTGCTGGCGCGCGGCGGCCTGTATGCAGGGCTGTGGGCGCGCCAAAGCGGCGGCTTTCTGGGCGAGCAGGTGGACGACGCAGCCCTGGCGGCGGCGAACACCGCGCCGTAGCCTGGCAGCGCGCCCAAAGGCACCTCCCCCGACAACCATGAAAGCGAGGGGGGGAGTTAGTTAATTTTATGGGTGCTAAAAAATAGCGTTAGCGCTTATAAAACTTGCGCATGCAGCTATCTTTAGTGAAGCCATAAGCCTCGCCAAATGGCTATCGCTTGTTTTAGTCTCATCCTGATCCTGAGCTATTGGACCTAGAAACGGCAGTTGGATGCGCCTGAACGTGCCGCGCTGGGCGTGCCAGGCCAAGGGCAAGTGCCGCGGCTCCAAAGCTGCCTGCGCAGCTTTGGACGGCACGAGCGGCATCGGGCTCTGACCGATGCGCGCCCTGCAAGGGCGAGGACGCGGCAGGCTCGTGCCTGCAAGGACGAGCAACGCGGCTTGGGCAGCGAGCCAGCGCGGTGCGATCAGGTGCATAGCGCGCTCACCCAACAGGTGAACGTGATCGAAGCCGTGAAAGTCAGCGTTCGTGCGGGTTGCCCAAGGATGGTGAGCGGTCAACTGCCGTTTCTATCGAGGTTTTCAAAAATGACGACAGGGCGGCTATGGAAAGGAAACTCCTCTCTCGCTTTGGGAGAGCTGGGGCGAGGACAAGCCTGTGCAATGCCTTCACCTCATCCCGTCATTGCGGCGAAGGCCGCAATCCACACGGGGTGGCCGTGGGTCAACACCGTGTCAAGGTGACGCACCATGGATTGCGGCCTTCGCCGCAATGACGAGGGATGTGAGGGGGGCTCTGATGGCCCGCGCTGTCGTGATTTTTGAAAATATCAATAGGTTGAACCTACCGACGAAAGCCAGCCTCGCACCGCGACTCGGGGCCAGGATACGACACGTCACCTGACGCGCAAGGCCCCCCGCCTCCACACCTCCTTCACGATTCGCCCATCGCTTCTGCGCTATGGGAACTTACTTTTGTTGCCGAAAGAAACCAATGTTTACTTAACGCGACATGCACGGCGCATCCAGGATCGCTTCATGGTGGCTCTTGGGCCACCTTTGCTTCACAAGTGCTTCATGGGCGCAGCCGCTGCCCAAACCCGATGCGCATTTGCAGCGTCAGCAGGAGCAGTTGGATCAACTTCGTGACAGGCATGAAGCTGCACCCACGCTACCGCTGCGCGACGTCCGGCAACCCGACCCGGGGCTCCTGCAAGACGAGCACCCTTGCCGCACCATCCAGCACGTTCAGATCATTGCCGATCCCACCATCAAGGCGGCGCTGCGCCCACACCTTGCGGGTCCTCGGGGTGACAATCCGCCGGAAGGGCGCTGTCTTGGTGGCCAAGGTATCGAAACTCTGATCAACCGTTTGCGCAACCGGCTGGTTGAGTTGGGGTACATCACCAGCACGGTATCGGCCCCCGCCCAGGACCTGAGCAAGGGCACGTTGCAACTGGTGCTTCAACTGGGTCAAGTGGGCGCCGATAACTGGGCGGACAGCCCGTTGAGCGCCGCGCGTCTGCCCATGGCCCACCGTGGTGGCGCCGCTCTGAATCTGCGGGATCTGGAGCAGACGCTGGAAAACCTGCGCCGCATTCCCGATGCCGAAGTCAAGCTCGACATCCAGCCTGGTCAGGCCGACAACACCAGCGACATCGCCATTCAGTTCAAACCCGTCAAACCCTTGCGTCTGAGTCTGGGGCTGGACGATGCGGGAACCCGTGGCACGGGAAAGTGGCAGGCATCGGCCACCGCGCACTGGGACAACCCCACCGGCAACGCCGATCAGTTTTATATCAACCTCAGTCCCACCGTTGCCGGTAAACAAGCCGGCCCCAGAGGCTCCACCAACCTGGTGGCGCACTACAGCTTGCCCGTGGGTTACTGGAGCATCGGCGCCACCGTCAGCCGTAACCGCTATCACCAGACCATCGCGGGTGCCTACCAGTCGTACGTGTACAGCGGTCAATCCAGCCAAGCGGAGCTGCAACTCACGCGTGTATTGCATCGTGGTGCCACAAGCAAGACACAGGCCAGTATCAAGGCCTTCGCGCGCCGATCCAGCAACTTCATCGACGACACCGAAGTGCAAGTGCAGCGTCGCAGAACAGGCGGCTGGGAGCTGGGCGTCTCGCACCTGGCCTACATCGGTCAGGGCGTGCTGGACCTGCAGTGGTCATACCGCCGGGGCACGGGCGCCTTCGGTGCCATGGAAGCCCCAGAAGAACATTTCGGCGAAGGCTCGGCCCGCATGAAGCTCATGCAGCTCTCGGCCACTTGGCAGCAACCCTTCACGCTGGGCCAGACCCGTTTGCGCTATCAGGGGCAATGGCGGTTGCAGCACAACATGACACCCTTGACACCGCAAGACAAGTTTTGCGCTGGTGGCCGTTACACCGTGCGGGGATTTGATGGCGAACAAAACGCCTGTGGCGACCGCGGGCTGCTGTGGCGCAATGAGTTGAGCGCCCCCCTGCATCCCGGTGGCCCCCAGATGTACCTGGCGCTGGACTACGCCCGGCTGCATCGCAGCCAGCACCAAGTCGCCCAGACACTGGCTGGCACCGCCATCGGCTTGCGTCACGGCTGGGCACTGTGGGGCGGACACGCCCACATTGAGGCCTTCGTGGGCACCCCGCTCAAACGCCCCCAACACCTGGCCGCCGCCAAAGCCACCGCTGGCGTGCAACTGCACTGGGCCTACTGAGTTTTTTCAATTCTGAATTCAATCCTGAAAGGAAGATGGCGTCGTGAATCAGCATCGGCATCGCATCGTTTTCAACCGCGCGCGCGGTCAACTCATGGCCGTGGCCGAAAGCGCTGGCAGCCACCAGAAACCAGCCAGCGGGCAGCGACGCACCCGTGGCCACGGCGCACGGCATGCAACCCCCAGCAGGCACATGGCCCTTGCCCTCTGCTTGTGGGCAGCGGCTGCTTCACCGGCCCTGGCGCAAATCCTGGCCGACCCCAGCGCGCCCGCCAACCAGCGCCCCACCGTGCTCACCGACGGCGAAGGCAGACCACTGGTCAACATACAAAGTCCCAGCCGCGCAGGCGTCAGCCGCAATACCTACCGGCAATTCGACGTGGGAGCCAATGGAGCGGTGCTCAACAACAGCCGGGCCAGCAACCCCTGGCTGGCCAGGGGTGAAGCCAAAGTCATCCTCAACGAAGTCAACTCCTCCAACCCCAGCCACCTGCGAGGCACCATTACCGTCAACGGTGCCACCGCCCAGGTGATCGTGGCCAACCCCAAGGGCCTGGTGGTGGACGGCGCCGGCTTCGTCAACGCCAGCCGCGCCGTGCTGACCACCGGCACCGCCAACCTGCAGGGCGGCGCGCTGACCGGCATCACCGTGCAAGAAGGCACCGTGCGCGTGCAAGGCCAGGGGCTGAACAACGATGCCACGCCCTACACCGACATTCTGAGTCGCGCGGCCACCATCGTCGCGCCCGTCCACGGTCGCGAAGTCAACGTCGTGACCGGTGCGCAAACCATGGACTGGAACAGCGGCGCACTCACCGCCAGCGCCGCCAAGGGCGCCAAGCCCACGCTGGCCATCGACACCAGTGCATTGGGCGGCATGTACGCCAACAGCATTCATCTGCTGGCCACTGAAAGCGGCGTTGGCGTTCGCAACCAGGGCACCTTGCGCGCCAGTGGTCAACTGACCGTGACCGCCGACGGCCAACTGCAAAACCAGGGCACCATGCAGGCCGACGTGACCCGTCTGGGCACCACCACCGGTCACCACATCGAAAACTCCGGCCAGCTCCAGGCCCAAAACGCGCTGCTGGTCGTGTCGGGGGGCGATGCCCGCTTCATTGGCGACGGTGCCAGCCAGACCGCTGGCAGCAAGGTGGTGGTCAGCGCCAAAGGCTCGGTACACCTGCTTGACCGGGCCGGACAAGCGCCGGCCCGGCTGCAAAGCAACGCCAATGGCGGGCGGGTCAACATCCATGCCGACAAAGACATTCATCTTCAGGCGCGCAGCCAGATCGGCGCGCACGGCGACATCCGGCTGAACGCGGCCGGTCAGCTTCACGCCAACCAGGCCACGGTCAACTCCGGCCAGGGCGAAGCCCTGCTGCTGGCTGGCAAGAACATGAACATCCGCAACAGCACCGTCACCGGCGCCCGCGCCCACCTGGAAACCGGCGAGCCCTTCAAGAACGGCGAGGCGGCGCTGTCCATTACCGGCGGGCAAATCAAGGGCCGGCAGCAAACGGCGGTGCTGGCCAGCGGCACCGTCACCATCCACAGCCCCGGCAGCGCGGCCGTCAGCGGTGACGGCCATGTGCACGTACAAGGCAACACCGTCCATGTAGCCGCCGGCAGCCAAATCAGCGCCAAGCGGCACATGACGGTGGTGGCCACCCACGAGGTCGATCTCAAAGCCGCGCCAGGCCGCGCCGTGGCGCTCAGTGCCGGTGGCAACCTGCAAGTCTCGGGCGGCAGCGTCACCGCCAGCGGCAGCCAGATCAACGCCGGCCAGGCCCTGACCATCGAGGCCACACGGGCCCATCTTGAACTGCACGCCACGCCCGGTGCCGCTGGCAAGGACATGCAAAGCGTGCGCCTGGTCAGTGGCGCCGATCTCAACCTGGCGGCACACCAGGGCTCCATCCATGCCAGCGGGCTGCAGGCGGTGGGGAAAAACGTCAATATCGTCAGCAACGGCCAGACCATCGTTGCCCACGCCACTGAAAAAAGCGGCTCCGTTACCAAGATCACCGGCAACCACATCCGGGCCAGCGAAGACATCACCTTAGCCAGCGTACTGCGCCAGACCGGCGCTCCCAGCCAGGTGCAAGTGACGGCCACTGATCTGAAAGCCGGGGGCCACGTGCGCCTGCTGAGCCACGGTAACGTCCACCTGAACAGCGCTCTTGGCGCAGCCAATGGCACCAATGTGTATACGCACACCAACGTGCACGGTGGGCGCATCACCGTTCAAGGCGGGCAGGTCACGGTCAGCGCCGCCCACCTGCTCGCTCACCACCAACCTAAAAAGCCTGGTCCGTCATCCGGCGACATCCAGATCACATCCACCGCATCGTCGGTTCAGCTCAGCCCGCGTGCTGGCCGTCTTTCCAGACTCACTGCCGCTGGCCATGTACACGTGCACGCCCAGGGCGACCTGCATCACGGCGCCACTGAAATCAATGCCTCGGGCAGTCACTCCAGCACCAGCAAGACCGGAAAAATCCACAGCAACGACCTACGCGTCTGGGCCGGGGACATCATCAGCCTGGCCAGCCAGGGTGCCCAGACGCACACGGGCGCCAATTTGCTGGGTGGCGCGATCAGCATCCACAACAAGACCGGTGACCTGCACCTGCTGAACGTCACTGCGCAAGCCAACGGCACCCAAACCCAGGCGCTGGCTGCCGTCAGCGGCCAAACCAGCGTGGAATCCGGTGGCGCCCTGACCCTCGGGGCCGGTACCACCTTGAAAGCCGCCACCGACCTGTCGCTGGTCATGGGCCGCGGCGACATCGTTGTCGCCCCTTACAGGGTTTCACGAGGGGGCTTTTTGCGCCAGAGAAGCAGGTGGATAAATCGCACTGTTGATCTGAAGCAACTCAGCGCCGGTCGCGACCTCACCCTGGCCACCCGCAACGGCTCCTTCATTGCCATCGGCAATGCTTTCAACGACCCGGCCAACGTCCTGAGCGCGCCTCGCAACCTCAATGTGATGGCCAGCCGCATCCAGCTGAAAGGCACCACGCTGCGCGCGGGCCGCACCCTGAACCTGACGGCCACGGGCGGCAACATCAAGATTGAGGGCCTCGACTCGATTCGTGTTGAAGGTGGTTTTGCCAACCACTACTGGCAAGCAGCGACGCTGAACGCACGCGACATCAACCTCAAGGCAGCCACGGACATTGAGCTGTCAAGCGTGCAGGCACGTGCCTCCAACCGCCTGGACATGCAAGCTGGGCGGAACCTGACAGTCAGCGGCAACCACCATCGCTGGCAGGTGGACCAGCGCCCCACCGGAGGCTGGTACAAGGATGAACAACGCATCGCCGGCAGCCTTCTCAGCGGCCACAACGGCGTCAGCCTCAAGGCCCTTGGAGGCCACCTGATCCTCAACGCCACCGACGTACACGCGGCCAATGGCCGGGCCGAACTACAAGCGGGCGGCCACCTCATCCTTGAAGCCGCCGAAACCGGCTACCTGCACCAGCGCAGCCACACCCGCGTCAAGAAAGGTTGGCTTGGTCTGAATAAAACCACCATCACCACCCACTATCACAACGAAGCCGTGCGTGCACGGCCGGTAACCATTCGTGCGCGCGACATCATCCTGAAGGCTGGCAACGACGTACGCACCTACGCCAGCCAATTGCACGCCGCGCAGCGGCTGCACGTAACCGCTGGTGACCGGGTGCTGTACCACGCCGTCGAAGCCAAGCAAATCAACCACGTCAGCCGCCATAAAACCAGTCGTTTCATTGGCATCAAATACAACAGCAGCAAAAGCAACAACAGCC
>JAUNUR010000097.1 GCA_030538085.1 Pseudomonadota bacterium
GCCGCATGACAAATGACAAAGAATTCATTTGTCATTGAAGCGCAGCGAAGTCATTCGTCATTTGTCATTTGTCATTCGGCGTCATCGACCACCAGCATGCGCTCGCGCTCGGCCTTCTCCTGCCGCGCCTGCGCCTCATACAGCCGCCAGTAGGCGCCGCGCTGGGCGATCAGCGCCTCGTGCGTGCCCTCTTCCACCTTCAGGCCCTTGTCCAGCACCACCAGCCGGTCGGCCTTGCGCAGGGTGGACAGGCGGTGCGCGATGGCGATGGTGGTGCGGCCACGCACCAGGTTGTCCAGCGCCTTCTGGATTTCGCGCTCGGTCTCGGTATCCACCGAGGCCGTGGCTTCATCGAGGATCAGAATGCGCGGGTCGATCAGCAGCGCGCGGGCAATGCTGATGCGCTGGCGCTCGCCACCCGACAGGCCCTGTCCGCGCTCGCCCACCAGCGAGTCGTAGCCTTGCGGCAGGCGCAGGATGAACTCGTGCGCGTGCGCGGCGCGCGCGGCGGCCACGATCTCCTCGCGTGTCGCATCAGGTTTGCCGTAGGCAATGTTCTCGGCGATGGTGCCGAAGAACAAGAACGGCTCCTGCAGCACCAGCCCCACGTGGCGCCGGTAGTCGGCCACGCGCACCTGACGCAGGTCGATGCCATCGACCTCGATCGCGCCCTCGGTCACGTCGTAGAAGCGGCAGATCAGGTTGACCATGGTGCTCTTGCCCGAGCCCGAATGACCCACCAGGCCAATCATCTCGCCCGGCGCGATGCTCAGGTTGAGTCCGCGAATGACGGAGCGGTTGCCATAGCGCAGCGCGGCGTTCTTGATCTCGATGCGGCCCTCGACATGGTCGAGCGGCACCGGCTCCTTTGGCTCGGGCACGCTCGATTCGTGGTCGAGAATCTCGAAGATGCGCTTGGTGGCCGAGGCCGCCTTCTGCGTCACCGAGACGATGCGGCTCATCGAATCCAGCCGGCTGTAGAAGCGCCCGATGTAGGCGATGAAGGCCGTCAGCACGCCCACCGTGATCTCCCCACGGCTGACCAGCCAGATGCCCGCCGCCCACACCACCAGCAGGCCGATCTCGGTCAGCAGCGTGACGGTGGGCGAGAACAGCGACCACAGCTTGTTCAACTTGTCATTGACGAGCAGGTTGTGACGGTTGGCCTCGCGAAAGCGCCCGGCCTCGCGGTCTTCCTGCGCGAAGGCCTTGACCACGCGAATGCCGGGAATGGTGTCGGCCAGCACGTTGGTCACCTCCGACCACACGCGGTCGATCTTCTCGAAGCCGGTGCGCAGGCGGTCACGCACCACGTGGATCAGCCAGCCGATGATGGGCAGCGGCACCAGGGTGACCAGCGCCAGCGTGGGGTCGATCGAGAACAGAATCGCCGCCGTCATGCCGATCATCAGCACGTCGGTGGCGAAGTCCAGCAGGTGCAGCGACAGGAACAGGTTGATGCGGTCGGTCTCCGAGCCGATGCGCGCCATCAAGTCACCCGTGCGCCTTCCGCCGAAGTACTCCAGTGAAAGCTTGAGCAAGTGTTCGTAAGTGCTGGTGCGCAGATCGGCGCCGATGCGCTCCGACACCAGCGCCAGGATGTAGGTCTTGGCCCAGCCCAGCGCCCAGGCCAGCAGCGCCGCGCCCAGCAGGCCCGACAGCAGCAGCGCCACGTAGCCGGTGTCGATCTGCTGGCCGTTCTGGAACGGGATCAGCACCTTGTCCATCAGCGGCATCGTCAGGTACGGCGGCACCAGGGTGGCGGCGGTGGCGGCCAGCATCAGCAGAAAGCCGGCGAGCAGTTGCCACTGGTACGGCCGGGCAAAGCGCCACAGACGAAACAGCGTCCAGGTGGATGGGGGCTTGTCCTCGGCGGTTTCGCCCGCCTCGCCCATGCTCTCGGCATCGAGCGGCTCCGCCCCCGCATCGGTGGCCGCCGCGCCGCGCCGCGCCGCCATCGCCTGCTCGAACTGCGCCAGAAAACGCAGCGCCGCCAGGTTGCGGCCCAGGGTATAGCGCCAGACCGCCAGCCGGCCCGTCTGGTCGCGCAGCTCGAGCGCGCCCACGCCGGCGTGGTCGTGGTGGCCGAGGGCCAGCCCGGGCGCCAGCTCCCATGCCGTCCACACGGTTGCATCTGGAAACCGCGTCAGCAGCCGTTCGGTTGTAATAACAAGTTCACCGCTGCCAAAACGCAGCCGGTGATTCAAGTCAACTTCCAGCGATCCCAGCGCGTTTTCTGTGGGTCGCAGCGGCACTCCCGCACCATCCTCCACCGGCCAGGCCGGATCGGAACCAACGGCATCGGGGGTGGAACGAGATGACATGGAATACAGCATCGGGGCCGCGCGCAAGCGCAAGAAGGGGCCCCATACAACGAATCAGACACTGAAAGCGAGCACACTCCGATGCGGAGAATCGACCAGAACGGGCACGCCCCATCGAATGGTGGCGGATTGTATCCCCCGGCCCCCGGCATCAGCGCCGACACGGCCCCGGCCTCGGCGGCAGGCCCCCAGCGCCATTTCGACGACATCGTCATTCGCCGCATGGCGCACCTGCGCGGCCCCAACATCTGGACCTACCGCGCCGTCATCGAGGCCATCGTCGACATCGGCGCGCTGGAGGATTACCCTTCCAACACCCTGCCCGGCTTCTACGAACGCCTCACCGCCTGGCTGCCCGGCCTGATCGAGCACCGCTGCAGCGTCGGCCGACGCGGCGGCTTTCTGATGCGCCTGCGCGACGGCACCTGGCCGGGTCACATCCTGGAGCACGTGGCGCTGGAACTGCAGACCCAGGCCGGCATGAAGACTGGCTTTGGCAAGGCGCGCATGACGCACGAGCACGGCGTCTACAAGGTGGTCATCCGCACGCGCAACGCCGCCATCGGCAAGCTGGCCATCGAATCGGCGCGCGATCTGGTCATGGCCGCCATCAACGACCGCCCCTACGACGTGGCCGCCACCATCGCCAAACTGACCGAGATGGTGGACCGCCAGTGCCTGGGCCCCAGCACCGCCTGCATCGTCGATGCGGCGACCGAGCGCGGCATCCCGCACATCCGCCTGAACGACGGCAACTTGGTGCAGTTGGGCCACGGCGCCGCCCAGCGCCGCATCTGGACCGCCGAGACCGATCGCACCAGCGCCATCGCCGAAGGCATCTCGCGCGACAAGGATTTGACCAAGCAACTGCTGGCCGCCGCCGGCGTGCCCGTGCCCGAGGGCCGCACCGTGGAATCGGCCGAAGACGCCTGGGACGCCGCCGAGGATATCGGCCTGCCCGTGGTCGTCAAGCCGTCGGATGGCAACCACGCGCGCGGCGTGTCGCTGAACCTGAAGACGCGCGAGGAAGTCATGCACGCCTTCGCCGCCGCCGAGGCCGAAGGCTCCGAGGTCATCGTGGAAAGCTTCATCCCCGGCCAGGAGCACCGCCTGCTGGTGGTGGGCGGCAAGGTGGTGGCGGCCACGCGCGGCGAGATCATCCGCGTCAGCGGCGATGGCAAGTCCACCATCGGTCAACTGATCGACACCCAGGTCAACACCGACCCACGCCGCGGCGAAGAGGAACACCTGCCGCTGGAAACCCTGCGCGCGGGCGACGCCGTGCTGCTGCTGCTGCTGCAGCGCCAGGGCCTGACGGCGGACAGCGTGCTGCCGCGCGGCGAATCCGCCGTGGTGCAGCGCACCGGCAACATGGCCATCGACGTGACCGGCCAGGTGCACCCCGACATCGCCGAGCAGATGGCGCTGGCCGCCCGCGTGGTGGGGCTGGACATCGCCGGCATCGACCTGGTGGTGGAAGACATCGCCAAGCCGCTTCGCGCCCAGGGCGGCGCTATCGTCGAGGTCAACGCCGGCCCAGGCCTGCTGATGCACCTGAAGCCCGCCGTGGGCCGTGCCCAGCCGGTGGGCGAGGCCATTGCCGAGCACCTGTTCCCCGGTAACGGCACGGGCCGCGTGCCCATCGTCGGCCTGATCGGTGACGGTGAAAGTTCGCTGGCGGCACGCCTGATCGCCTCGCTGCTGCAACTGCACGGCCAGCAGACCGCACTGGCCTGCGGCGACGGCCTGTTCCTGGGCACGCGCCAACTGTCCCAGACCAGCGCCCTGGGCTACGAGCCCGGCGAGCGCATGCTGATCAACCGCACCGTGCAGGCGGCGGTGTTCGAGACCTCGCCGCGCCACATCCTGGCCGAGGGCCTGCCCTACGACCGCTGCCAGGTCGGCGTGGTCATGGCGATGCCCGGCCCGGAAGGTCTCGAAGACCTCTACGTTACCGAGACCGACCAAATGCCCAACATCGTGCGCACCCAGGTCGACGTGGTGTTGCCGCAGGGCGCCGCGGTGCTGAACGCCGACGACGCCGAGGTGCTGGCGCTGGCCGATCACTCGGACGGCGAAGTCATCCTCTACAGCCTTGAGGCCGACAACGCCGCCGTGTCGGCGCACCGCGTCCGCAAGGGCCGGGCCGTGCTGGCGCGGGGCGATGCCATCGTGCTGGTCACGGGCGCCGACGAAACAACCCTGCTCAATCTGTCCGCCCCCGCGTTCACCGAACTCACCACGCGCCTGCCCGCCGACGCGCGCCCGCACGTCCTAGCGGCGGTCGCCACGGCGTGGGCGCTCGGCGTACCGACCGATCTGGCTCGTGCCAATTTGTTGCACTTTTGTGTGCACTCATCAACGCCGGCTGTCCACTGAAACGCCGCCTCGCTCGTTTTCCCTAAGTCATTGTCATCAGGACATTCCATGGAAGTCACCCGCATTCGCGCGCTGCGCGGCCCCAACCTGTGGAGCCGCTACACGGCCATCGAAGCCGTCGTCACCTGCGACGCTGCCGAGCGCGATCTGGACAGCACGCCCGAATTTGAAAAGCGCCTGCGCGCGCTGTTCCCCAAGGTGGGCGCGCTGCACGCCAACAAGCCCAGCACGCCGATCAGCATGGCGCACGCGCTGGAGCTGACCACGCTGGCGCTGCAGGCCCAGGCCGGCTGCCCCGTCACCTTCAGCCGCACCACCCCCACCGAGATCGAAGGCACCTTCCAGGTCGCCGTGCAGTACACCGAGGAGGCCGTGGGCCGCCTGGCCTTCGAGAAAGCGCAGGCGCTGTGCCGCGCCGCCGCCGCGGGCGAGCCCTTCGACGTCGCCGCCGTGCTGGCCGAGTTGCACGAGCTGGACGAGGACGAACGCCTGGGCCCCTCCACCGGCGCCATCGTCGACGCCGCCCTGCAGCGCGGCATCCCCATCAAGCGCCTCACGCGCGGCAGCCTGGTGCAGTTCGGCTGGGGCAGCCGGCAGCGCCGCATCCAGGCCGCCGAAGTGGACGGCACCAGCGCCATCGCCGAATCCATCGCCCAGGACAAGGACCTGACCAAGAAACTGCTGCACTCGGCCGGCGTGCCGGTGCCGCTGGGCCGCCCCGTGGGCGACCTGGAAGACGCCTGGGCCGCCGTGCAGGAAATCGGTCTGCCCGTGGTGGTGAAGCCCCAGGACGGTAACCAGGGCAAGGGCGTCACCGTCGGCATCACCGACCGCGAGCATTTCGACATCGCCTACGCCGAAGCCGCGCGCTACGGCGCCGTGATGGTCGAGCGCTACCTGCCCGGCCACGACTTCCGCCTGCTGGTGGTGGGCAACCAGTTGGTGGCCGCCGCCCGGCGCGACCCGCCGCTGGTCATCGGCGACGGCCAGCGCACCGTGCGCGAGCTGGTGGCGGAGGTCAACACCGACCCGCGCCGTGGCGCCGGCCATGGCACATCGCTCACCCGCATCCGCATCGACGCCATCGCCGAAGCACGCCTGGCAGCCCAGAGCCTGACGCCCGACTCGGTGCCCGCCCCCGGCCAGCGCGTCATCCTGCGCAACAACGCCAACCTGTCCACCGGCGGCACCGCCACCGACGTCACGGACAGCGTGCACCCGCAAGTCGCCGCCCGCGCCATCGAGGCCGCGCAGACCGTGGGCCTGGACATCTGCGGCGTCGACGTGGTGTGCGAAACCGTCATCAAGCCGCTGGAAGAGCAAAACGGCGGCATCGTCGAGGTCAACGCCGCGCCCGGCCTGCGCATGCACGTCAGCCCCTCGTTCGGCAAGGGCCGCGACGTGGGCAAGGCCGTGATCGACCTCATGTACCCGGACGGTGGCAACGGCCGCATCCCGGTCATCGCCGTCACCGGCACCAACGGCAAGACCACCACCGTGCGCCTGACGGCCCACCTGCTGAAAGCCCAGGGCCTGCGCGTGGGCATGACCAACACCGATGGCGTGTATGTCAATGGCCGCCAGATCGACAGCGGCGACTGCTCCGGCCCGCGCAGCGCGCGCAACGTGCTGGCGCACCCCGATGTGGACGCCGCCGTGCTGGAGACCGCCCGTGGCGGCCTGCTGCGCGAGGGCCTGGCCTTCGATCAGTGCGACGTCGCCATCGTCACCAACCTGGGCGGCGGCGACCACCTGGGCCTGAACTACATCACCACGCTGGAAGACCTGAAGGTGCTCAAGCGCGTGATCGTGCTCAACGTCGCCCCCACCGGCACCGCCGTGCTCAACGCCGCCGACCCGGCCGTGGTCGCCATGGCGCAGCACTGCCCCGGCAGCGTGACCTTCTTCGCGCAGGACGGCCACCACCCCGTCATCGCCACACACATGGCGCAGGGCAAGCGCGTGGTGTTCGTCGACCGGGGCGACATCGTCTGCGTCGAGGGCGCCTTCATGAAACGCCTGCCACTGGCGCGCGTGCCGCTCACGCGCAAGGGGCAGATCGGCTTCCAGGTCGAAAACTGCATGGCCTCGGTGGCCGCGGCCTGGGCCACGAACGTGTCATGGGAAGCGATCCAGAAAGGCCTGTCCAGCTTCATCAGCGACCTGCACGGCGTGCCGGGCCGCTTCAACGTTTTCGACTATGCCGGCGCCACCGTGATCGCCGACTACGGCCACAACCCCGATGCCATCGCCGCCCTGGTGGCGGGCGTCGAGAACATGCCGGCCAAGCGCCGCTCGGTGGTCATCAGCGGCGCCGGCGACCGGCGCGACGAGGACATCCGCGGGCAGACCCGCATTCTGGGCTCGGCCTTCGACGACGTAATCCTGTACCAGGACGCCTGCCAGCGCGGCCGCGCCGACGGCGAGGTGCTGGCGCTGCTGCGCGAGGGCCTGCAAGGCGCCACGCGCGCGCGCCACGTGGAAGAAATCCACGGCGAGTTCATCGCCATCGACCGCGCGCTTGACCAGTTGAAGGCGGGCGACCTGTGCCTGATCCTGATCGACCAGGTCGAGGAGGCGCTGGCCCACATCCAGCGCCGCGTGGACGAAGCCGCCCGCGTGGCGCCACCCAAGCCCGCCGCGCGCAAGGCCACCGCCAAGACCGCGCGCAAACCCCGCCTCAGCAAGATCGCCGCCACGGTGGAACTGGGCTTGCGGGCTTGAGCACGGCGTAGCCACGCATCGCCCACCTGCCCGCGCCACATGGCGGGCACAAAAAAGCCAGTCGGTACCGACTGGCTTTTCTTGTTTGGTTAACTGATACCGCTTTCAAAGCGATGACAAATGACCGCGGCTGGCGCCGCATGACAAATGACAAATGACAAATGAGACAAATGCGCCATTTGTCATTGAAGCGCAGCGAAGTCATTCGTCATTCGTCATCAGACGCGCTCGGCCACCCAGCCCTGCACCGACTGCAGCGCCTTCGGCAATCCCGACGCATCGGTGCCGCCGGCCATCGCCATGTCGGGCTTGCCGCCGCCTTTGCCGCCCACTTGGCTGGCGACGAAGTTGACCAGCTCGCCGGCCTTCACCTTGCCCACGGCGTCCTTGGTCACGCCGGCGGCCAACTGCACCTTGTCGCCCTCGACGGCGGCCAGCACGATGGCGGCGGTCTTCAGCTTGTCCTTCAGCTTGTCCATGGTCTCGCGCAGTGTCTTGGCGTCGGCGCCGTCCAGTCGCGCGGCCAGCACCTTGAGACCCTTCACATCAACGGCCTGATTCACCAGCTCATCGCCTTGTGACGACGCCAGCTTGCCCTTGAGCTGGGCAATCTCCTTCTCCAGCGCCTTCACCTGATCGAGCACCTGCCCCAGGCGCGACTGCACCTCGGCCGTGGGCGCGCGCAGCGTGGCGGCCACGCTGTGCAAGCTGGATTCGAGGCCCTGCATGTACTCCAGCGCGTTGGCGCCGGTGATGGCCTCCACGCGCCGCACGCCCGCGGCCACACCGCCTTCACTGACGATCTTGAACAGGCCGATGTCGCCCGTGCGCGCCACGTGCGTGCCGCCGCACAGCTCTTTGCTGGTGCCGATGGTGAGCACGCGCACAGTTTCGCCGTACTTCTCGCCGAACAGCATCATGGCGCCGCTCTTCTGCGCGCTGTCCAGGTCCATCACCGCCGCATCGGTGGCGGCGTTGGCGAGGATTTCGGTGTTCACGCGGCGCTCGATCTCGGTGATCTGCTGCGGCGTCACGGGCGCGTTGTGCGCGAAGTCGAAGCGCGTCTTCTCGGCATCGACCAGGCTGCCTTTTTGCTGCACGTGCGCGCCCAGCACCTCGCGCAGCGCCTTGTGCATCAGGTGCGTGACGCTGTGGTTGCGCATGGTGGCGGCGCGCACGCCTTCATCGACGCGCGCATCCACGGTGTCGCCCACCTTCAGCGTGCCTTGCGTCAGCACACCGTGGTGGCCGTACACGTCGGCCTTGATCTTCTGCGTGTCCTCCACGCCGAACACCACGCCTTCAGCCAGCAACTGGCCCTGGTCGCCCACCTGGCCGCCGCTTTCCGAATAAAAGGGCGTGGAGTCGAGCACGACGACGCCGCTTTCGCCCGCCTTGAGTGCATCGGTTGCCACACCCTCGTGGTACAGCGCCACCACCTGGCTGGCGTGCGCCAGTTCGTCGTAGCCGGTGAACACGTTGGCTGCGCCGCCGTACTCCAGCGCCTTGTCCATCTTGAACTTGCCTGCTGCGCGGCCAGCGGCCTTCTGCGCCGCCATGGCCTCGTCGAAGCCGGCCACATCCACGGTCACGCCGCGCTCGCGGCACACGTCCTGCGTCAGATCGAGCGGGAAACCGTAGGTGTCGTGCAGCTTGAAGGCGACGTGGCCGGGCAGCTCCTTGCGGCCGGCGATCAGCGCGTCGTCGAGGATTTCCATGCCGTGCGCCAGCGTCTCGTAGAAGCGCTCTTCCTCGGCCTTCAACACCTCTTCCACGCGCTGGCCTTCAGCCTGCAAACGCGGGTAGGCGGCGCCCATCAGTTCCACCAGCACGGGCACCAGTTTGTGGAAGAAGGGCTTCTTCTGGCCCAGCTTGTAGCCGTGGCGGATGGCGCGGCGGATGATGCGGCGCTGCACGTAGCCCCGGCCTTCGTTCGAGGGAATCACGCCGTCGCTGACCAGGAAGGACGTGGCGCGGATGTGGTCAGCGATGACTTTGAGCGAGGGGTTGCTCAAATCCGGTTGGGCGTTGGACGTTGAGCGTTGAGCGTGGCCGGTATCGCTCGCCGAACGCTCAACGCTGAACGCCGAACCCCAGACGGCCTCGGCCGCAGCCTTGATGAGGCGCTCGAACAGGTCGATCTCGTAGTTGCTGTGCCGTTGCTGCAAGATGGCGGCCAGGCGCTCCAGGCCCATGCCAGTGTCCACGCAGGGCGCGGGCAGCGGCGTGACGCTGCCATCCTCGTGCATCTCGAACTGCATGAACACGTGGTTCCAGATCTCGATGAAGCGGTCGCCGTCTTCCTCAGGCGATCCAGGCGGGCCGCCGGGGATGTGCGGGCCGTGGTCGTAGAAGATTTCGCTGCACGGGCCGCAAGGGCCGGTGTCGGCCATCATCCAGAAGTTGTCGGACTTGTACTTGCCGCCCTTGTTGTCACCGATGCGGATCACGCGCTCCGGCGGCAAGCCGATGATCTGCGTCCAGATGCCGTAGGCCTCGTCATCGTCCTGGTAGACGGTGGCCAGCAGCTTCTCGGGAGGCAGGCCGTACACCTTGGTCAGCAGTTCCCAGCCCCATTCGATGCTCTCTTTCTTGAAGTAGTCACCGAAAGACCAGTTGCCCAGCATCTCGAAGAAGGTGTGGTGGCGCGCGGTGTAGCCCACGTTCTCCAGGTCGTTGTGCTTGCCGCCGGCGCGCAGGCAGGCTTGCACGCTGGCCGCGCGCACGTAGGGGCGCTTGTCGGTGCCCAGGAACACGTCCTTGAACTGCACCATGCCGCTGTTGGTGAACATCAGCGTCGGGTCGTTG
>JAUNUR010000098.1 GCA_030538085.1 Pseudomonadota bacterium
GCCAACGCCTCGTCATCCTCGATGGCGCCATGGGCACCATGATTCAGCGCTTCAAGCTGACCGAAGAGCAGTACCGCGGCGAGCGCTTTGCCGACTTTCACCGCGACGTGAAGGGCAACAACGAGCTGCTGTCGCTCACGCGGCCCGACGTGATTCGCGACATCCACGACAAATACCTGGCCGCCGGCGCCGACCTGATCGAGACCAACACCTTCGGCGCCACCAGCATCGCGCAGGCCGACTACGACATGGCGCACCTGGCGCGCGAGATGAACGTCGAATCGGCCCGCCTGGCGCGTGCCGCCTGCGACAAATACAGCACGCCCGATCACCCGCGCTTCGTCGCCGGCGCGCTGGGCCCCACGCCCAAGACGGCCAGCATCAGCCCCGACGTGAACGACCCCGGCGCGCGCAACGTCGATTTCGAGGCGCTGCGCGCCGCGTACTACGAGCAGGTCGAGGGCCTGGTGGAAGGCGGCGCCGACGTGCTGCTGGTCGAGACCATCTTCGACACGCTCAACGCCAAGGCCGCGCTGTTCGCCATCGACGAGTTCTTCGAGGCCAGTGGCGAACGCCTGCCCATCATGATCAGCGGCACGGTGACCGACGCCTCGGGCCGCGTGCTGAGCGGCCAGACGGTGACCGCCTTCTGGTACAGCGTGCGGCATGCGCAGCCGCTGTCGATCGGCCTGAACTGCGCGCTGGGCGCCACGCTGATGCGCCCCTACATCCAGGAGCTGAACCGCGTCGCGCCCGACACCTTCATCAGCTGCTACCCCAACGCCGGCCTGCCCAACCCGATGAGCGACACCGGCTTCGACGAGACGCCCGAGGTGACCAGCCGGCTAATCCACGAGTTCGCTGCCGAGGGGCTGGTGAACATCGTCGGCGGCTGCTGCGGCACCACGCCGGACCACATCGGCGCCATCGCGCGGGCCGTGGGGCCGCTGAAGACACGCGGCGTGCTGGGCCAGGCCGGGTATCGCGAGGCGGCTTGAGCGACGGCCCGGCCCATCACGGTGGTCAGCACGTTCACCGATAGCCCATGCCCGCTGCCCCGGCCTTCTGGCCCAACGCGGCGGCGCTGCCCTTCGTCGAAGCCCAGTGCGCCGACCACAGCCACGCCCGCTACCGCCCGCACCGCCACGTCAACGGAATTTTGTTGACCGCCGCTGGGTGACGGCAGTGGCGGGTGCCTTTGTCTAGGTGCTTGCCCTTGGTTCCGCCGCGCGGGGCGTGCTTTGTAAGTCTGACGAAAGTCAGAGTTCTACAGTGCCCCTAAGAAACAAAACAAGCAGAAGACCGTGGCCATGAGCACGAGCGCCGACCGCCAGGTCGGAGCCCACGGACCCGCTGGATGCGGACTGGTTTTTTCACTGGAAAAACCAGTCCGGTTTGCCGGCGATGGCACGTGGCGTCTTCCTGTCCGTTCAGCGGTGTGAAACACACACTGACCATGAGCGAGCAAGCACGAGGTGCGCCGGGCGCGCCGTTGAAATCACGCAACCGAAGGAGGTGTGACCGAGACGGAGATGGGGAACTGTCGGATCTGACGACGTCATCCGACCTGGCAATGCAACTACAACCAAACGAGGAGTACATCATGCCTAAAGAGCTCACCGAAAGAGACCACGCCTACTGGCGTGCCAACGTCAAATTGATCGCCTTCTGCCTCTCTATCTGGGCATTGGTGTCCTATGGATTCGGGATCTTGCTGCGCCCCATGCTGAGCGGGATTGCCATTGGCGGCACCGACCTGGGCTTCTGGTTCGCCCAGCAGGGCTCCATCCTGACCTTCCTGTTCTTGGTCTTCTTCTATGCCTGGAGGATGAACAAGCTGGATAAAGAATTCGGTCTGGAGGAGTGACCATGAGCCAGTTCTGGATCAACTTCATCTTCGTCATCGGCTCGTTCATCATCTACACCTGGATCGCGATCTGGGCCAGGGCCAAGACCACGCGCGAGTTCTATATCGCCGGCGGCGAGGTCAACCCCATCATCAACGGCGCGGCCACCGCGGCCGACTGGCTGTCGGCGGCGTCCTTTATTTCGGTGGCGGGCCTGATCGCCGTCGGCTACGTCAACTCGGCCTTCATCATGGGGTGGACCGGTGGCTACGTGCTGCTGGCCACCCTGCTGGCGCCCTATCTGCGCCGCTTCGGCTCGTACACGGTGCCCGACTTCGTCGGCAAGCGCTATGCCAGCAAGACCGCGCGCGTCGTGGCCGTGCTGTGCCTGGTCGTCATCTCGCTGACCTACGTGATCGGCCAGATGACCGGTGCCGGCGTGGCGTTCGCGCGCTTCCTGGAGGTCAAGGCGGACACCGGCTTGCTGATCTCGGCGGTGGTGGTGTTCGTCTACGCGGTGCTGGGCGGCATGAAGGGCGTCACCTACACCCAGGTGGCGCAGTACGTGGTGCTGATCCTGGCCTTCACCATTCCGGCGGCCTACCTGTCGGTGATGATGACCGGTCACTTCCTGCCCCAGACCGGCATGTTCGGCACGCACACCAACTCCGGCATGCCGCTGCTGGCGAAGCTGAACGAGGTGGTGCGCGACCTGGGTTTCCAGGACTACACGGCTGATGTCAGCAACAAGTGGAACATGTTCTTGTTCACGCTGACGCTGATGGTCGGCACCGCCGGCCTGCCGCACGTGATCATCCGTTTCTTCACCGTGCCCAACATTCGTGACGCGCGCTGGTCCGCAGCCTGGGCGTTGGTGTTCATCGCGATCTTCTACACCACCGTGCCGGCCCTGGCCGCCATGTCGCGCCTGAACCTGATCGAGACGATCTACCCGAACGGCACCAAGGCCGCGCCGCTGGTGTACGACGAGCGTCCGCAGTGGGTGAAGAACTGGGAAGAAACCGGCCTGCTGAAGTTCGAGGACAAGAACAAGGACGGCCACATCCAGTTCTACAACGACGCCAACAAGGATCTGACCACCACGGCCGAGCACGCCAAGACCTGGAACGGCAACGAGCTGTCGGTCAACAACGACATCCTGGTGCTCGCCTTGCCCGAAGTGGCCAACATGCCGGGCTGGCTGATTGGCCTGATGGCGGCGGGCGGCATCGCGGCGGCGCTGTCCACCGCGTCCGGGTTGTTGATGGCGATCTCGTCGGCGGTCAGTCACGACCTGCTGAAGAACACCTTGATGCCACACCTGTCGGAGAAGCAGGAACTGCTCAACGCGCGGCTGGCGATGGTGGGCGCCATCATCATCGCCACCTGGCTGGGGTTGAATCCACCAGGTTTCGCGGCGCAGACGGTGGCCCTGGCCTTCGGCATGGCGGCGGCGACGATCTTTCCGGCGTTGGTACTGGGGATTTTCGTCAGCCGCATCAACTCCAAGGGCGCCACCGCGGGCATGCTGGCCGGCGGCATCGCGACGGTGTCGTACATCTTCATGTACCTGGGCTGGTTCTTCATTCCAGGAACCAACAACTTCCCGAACACGCCCGAGCATTGGATGCTGGGCATCTCGCCCCTGTCGTTCGGCGTGATCGGCGCGGCCATCAACATCATCACCTCGGTGGTGGTGTCCAACGCCACCGAGACGCCAAGCGAGGAACTGCGCGAGATGGTGCGCCGGGTACGCTACCCGTGACGCGCCGACCGACGCGCTGATCTGCAAGTGGGCTTTCCTGGAAAGCCCACTTTTTCATCTGGAGTGCAAACAACTATATGGCGTGGCATCTTTTCGCCGTCCTGATCATGGCGGTATGCGGTGGTGGCCTGGCGTTCGGGCTCAGGAAACTGACGCGCGGCCGGGTGCCCAAGTGGCTCATTCCCGCCTCGGCGGCCGCCTGCATGCTGGGCTACCTGGCGTATTACGACTACGACTGGTATGGCTTCAAACGCAGCCAACTGCCAGAAGGCTCCAGCGTGATCCGGGAGAGCCGGCAATCCTCGTTTTTCAGGCCCTGGAGCTACCTCCGCCCGTCGGTCAGCGCCTTCACCATCCTCGACGGCAAGTTCGCGGCCAAGGTGCAGGATGGCCAGCGCCTGATCGAATATTTTGAGTACACGTTCCGCAAGGACCCGATTGAGGGGCTCGACACCCAAGCCTTCGTGCTGAACTGCCACACGGGCGAGCGCGTGCCCTTCGATCCGGCCAGCGGCAAGGTGACGGGCGCGACGGAGGCGGTCGCCATGAGCGAGCTGATCTACCGGCAGGCCTGCCCCTGATGGTGGTGCCCTGGCCGCCCCATCCGGTGGTGACGCGGGTATGCACCGGCTTGCCCGGCGCGCAAGTCGAGAGCGGAGAAGGCGGAGACCACGGAGGCGGCGAGGCGCCATATGCACTGGCCTTCAAAAGACAAATGACAAAGAAGGCATTCGTCATCTGTCATGCGGCGCCAGCCGTGGTCATTTGTCATTTGTCATTTTTTTGAACGCGAAGCGGTATCAATCATGAGCAAGATCAAGCGCACCGAACGACTGCTGGGCCTGTTCGTGCTGGGCTGGTTGCTGCTTAGCTTTCCTCTGTTCAGTATCTGGGATCGCGACACGTTGGTGCTGGGCTGGCCCATGCTGCCGACGGCGGCCTTCGTGATCTGGTTGCTGGTGATCGTGGCGCTGGCGGTCCTGATGGAGACCGACACGGATGGCGACGGCGATCCGGACGAGCACGGCACGCCCCGGTCGGCGCGGTGGCCCGGCCGGTAGCCGATGGCGACGTCGCAGGTCCAACCCATGGGCGCCGCGCTGGTGTTGGCGGTGTCGCTGGCGTACCTGGCGCTGCTGTTCGTCATCGCCTACGTGGGCGATCGCCGGGCGGCGCGCGGGCAGTCGCTGATCAGCAGCCCGTGGACTTATGCGCTGTCGCTGGGCGTGTACTGCACCGCCTGGACCTACTTCGGCAGCGTCGGCCGTGCCGCCAGCGAGGGCCTGTGGTTCCTGCCCATCTACCTGGGGCCGACCATGGCCATGGTGCTGGGCTGGTTGGTGCTGCGCAAGATGATCCGCATCGCCAAGGTGCAGCGCATTACCTCGATCGCCGACTTCATCGCCAGCCGCTATGGCAAGAGCAGGCTGCTGGCGGTGATCGTGACCCTGATCGCCATCGTCGGCGTGGTGCCCTACATAGCCCTGCAACTCAAGGCGGTGTCGGCGGCCTACGGGTTGCTGACCTCGCCCGGCGTGGCCGAGAGCACGGCGCAGGTGCCCTGGAGCCGGGACGGCACCTTCTACCTGGCGCTGTTGCTGGCCGGCTTCACCATGATTTTCGGTGCCCGCCACCTGGACACCACCGAGCGCCACGAGGGCATGGTGGCGGCCATCGCGTTCGAATCCATGGTCAAGCTGATTGCTTTTCTGGCGGTCGGCGCGTTCGTGACCTACGGGCTCTACGATGGCTTCGCCGACATCTTCACGCGGGCCCAGGCGCGGCCTGAGCTGCGCCAGCTGATGCGGCTGGAGCAGGGCACGGCGTTCGCATGGCCGCAGTGGTTCACCATGATGCTGCTGGCCATGCTGGCGGTGGTGATGCTGCCGCGCCAGTTTCAGATCATGGTGGTGGAGAACGTGCACGAGCACCACCTGCGGCGCGCCAGTTGGGTGTTCCCGGCCTATTTGCTGGCGATCAACATCTTCGTGCTGCCGATCGCGCTCGGTGGGCTGATGTACTTCAGCGGGCAGGCGACGAACCCCGACAACTTCGTGCTTTCGCTGCCGCTGGCGGCGGGGCAGCCGGCGCTGGCGCTGTTCGTGTTCGTGGGCGGGCTGTCGGCGGCGACTGGCATGGTGATCGTGGAGAGCATCGCGGTGTCGATCATGGTCAGCAACGAACTGGTGCTGCCGCTGCTGCTGCGCTGGCGCAGCCTGCTGGGCGACGGCAACGGTGGCTTCACGCGCATCCTGCTCAATATCAGGCGCATCACCATCTTGCTGCTGCTGCTGTTTGGCTACGCCTACTTCCACGTCGCCAGCGAAGCCTATGCGCTGGTGAGCATTGGCTTGATCAGCTTCGCCGCGGTGGCGCAGTTCGCGCCGGCGGCGCTGATCGGCATGTACTGGCGCGCCGGCACGCGCGTCGGCGCGCTGGGCGGCCTGAGCGCGGGCTTCGGCATCTGGGTGTACACGCTGATGCTGCCCTCGATCGCCAAATCCGGCTGGATGGACGACTCCTTCGTGCGCCACGGGCCGGGCGGCCTGTCGTGGCTGAAGCCGGAGGCGCTGTTCGGGCTCACGGGGCTGGATGCGCTGACGCATTCGCTGTTCTGGAGCCTGCTGCTCAACGTGTCGGCCTACGTGGCGCTGTCGCTGGCACGCGAGCCGTCGGCGCGCGAGACCAGCCAGGCGCTGATGTTCGTCAATGCCGGCCGCGTCACCAGCGGTACGACGCCGGTGTTCTGGCGCGGCGAGGCGCGCGTCGAGGACCTGCGCCAGCTGTGCGTGCGCTTCTTCGGCGCCGAGCGCGCCCGCACCATGTTCAACGAGTACGCCGAGCAATGGGGCACCGATGCCACCGCCCGCGCCGACGCGCGCTTCGTCAGCTTCGTCGAGACCAAGCTCGCCGGCGCCGTCGGTGGCGCGTCGGCCCGGGTGCTGGTGTCGTCGGTGTCGAAGGAAGAGTCGCTGACCACCGAGGACGTGCTCAGCATGCTGGAGGAAGCCTCGCAGTTGCGCGCCTACTCGCGCGCGCTCGAGGAAAAGTCGCAATCGCTCGAAGAGGCCACCGCGCGCCTGCGCGAGGCCAACGAGCAGTTGCAGAGCCTGGACGTGCTGAAGGACGAGTTCATGTCCTCGGTGACGCACGAGCTGCGCACGCCGCTGACCTCGATCCGCGCGCTGGCCGAGCTGATGCTGGACGACCCCGAGATGCCGGCCGGCCAGCGCCAGCAATTCATTGGCATCGTGGTGGCCGAGACCGAGCGCCTGTCGCGCCTGGTCAACCAGGTGCTGGACATGGCCAAGATCGAGGCCGGCAGCGCCGAATGGCACGACCAGTATGTCGACATGCGCGAACTGTTGCGGCAGGCGATGGAGACCACGCGCGAGATGTTCCGCGAGCGTGGCGTGACGCTGCAGTTGCAATTGCCGCAACCGCCGCCGGCCGAGGGCGTGCACGTGCGCGCCGACCCCGACCGGCTGCAGCAGGTGCTGCTCAATTTGCTGTCGAACGCCGCCAAGTTCCTGCCTGGCGAGGGCGGTTACGTGGCGCTGGCGCTGACGGTGGACGCGCGGACGGCGACCGTCGCCGTCACCGACAACGGCCCCGGCATCTCCGACGAGGATCAGCGCGCCGTGTTCGACAAGTTCCATCAGGCGGGCGACCCGCGCCATCGGCCCCAAGGCACCGGGCTGGGCCTTCCCATCAGCCGCCATATCGTGGAACACTATGGCGGCACCATCGGCGTACGCTCGCGCATGGGCGGCGGCGCCACCTTCCATTTCAGCCTGCCGCGCGCGATGCCTGCGCAGGCCATGCACGCGCGGCGGGCGCCGGAGGAGACCACATGAGCCATACCCTGCTGGTGGCCGATGACGAACCGAACATCGTCATCTCGCTCGAATACCTGATGAAGCGCGAGGGCTACCACGTGCTGGTGGCCGCCAATGGCGACGAAGCGCTGGAGACCATCGTGCGCGAGCGCCCCGACCTGGTGCTGCTGGACGTGATGATGCCTGGCAAGAGCGGCTTCGAGGTGTGCCAGGCGGTGCGCGAGGACGCAGCCCTGGAGGGCGTGCGCATCCTGATGCTCACGGCCAAGGGGCGCGATACCGACATCAGCAAGGGCCTGGCACTGGGCGCCGACGCGTACATGACCAAGCCATTCTCCACCCGCGAGCTGGTGCAGAAGGTCAGCGAGATGCTGGCCGCGCCGCGATGAGGAACCAGCGTTTGCTGCTGAGGTCGCTGGCGCTGATCGCGCTGGCGCTGCTGCTGTGGCTGGCGCTGACGGCATGGCTGGTACATGCCTCGCTCGACGCGCCGGGGCGCCAGCAGTTCGCCGCCATGATGCTGCCACGGCTGGCGCTGCCACTGCTGTCGTGGGCGGTGGCGGTGATGGCGGTGATGGCCGCGCTGCGCAAGTGGTGGTTGCCGCGCGCGGCGGCGCTGGCGGAGTTGACCGAGCAGACGCACGCCGTCGCCAACGCCGGCGAGCCGCTGCGCCTGCAGCCGCGTCCGGTGGCCGAGCAGCAGCAACTGGTGGACGCCATCAACGCCCTGGCCGAACAGCGCGACGCCCTGCGCGCCAACGCCGCCGAGGAGGCGGCGCGCGCCAGCGCCAACGTGCGGCAGGAGCGCAACCGCCTGGCGGCGCTGATGTCGGAGCTGACGCAAAGCGTGGTGGTCTGCAACCTGGATGGCCGCATCCTGCTCTACAACAACCGCGCCCGCATGCAGTTCCGCGCGCTGTCGGACACGCCCCAGCTGGCCGGCGGCGCCGAGCTGATCGGCATCGGCCGCTCGATCTACGCCGTGTTCGACAAGCAGCTGGTGGCGCACGCGCTGGACAGCATCCAGCAGCGGCTGGAGCGTGGCGCGCGGCAGCCGTCGGCCCAGTTCGTCACCAGCACGCGCGGCGGGCAGCTGCTGCGCGCGCAGATGGCGCCCGTGACCGATGCCAGCGGCGAGCCCGGCGGCGACGGTGGCGCTGGTGGCATCAGCGGCTTCGTGCTGATGCTGGACAACATCACCCGCAGCTTCGAGGACGAAACCGCGCGCGGCCAACTGCTGCACGGGCTGACCGAGGGCAGCCGTTCGTCGCTTGCCAACGCCCAGGCGGCGGTGGACATGCTGGGCTATGGAGACCTGGAGCCGGCCATGCGCGAGCGCTTCGTGAACGTGCTGCGCGAGGAAATCGGCACCATGGTCGAGCGCGTTAGCCACGTCGCCCGCCAGTCGGCGGAGCAACTGCGCACGCGCTGGCCGTTGGAGGAAATCCGCGGGGCCGAATTCATCGACGTGGCGGTGCGGCAACTGGGGGCGTGGTGCCGGCTGCCGGTGGCCGCGGACCCGGTGGCCACCGATCTGTGGCTGCGGCTGGACAGCTTCTCGATGCTGCAGGCGCTGAGCTCACTGGCGCAGCGGCTGGCCGATGAGTTCAGCGTGCGCGCGCTGCTGCTGCGGCTGGCCCCGCAGGGCGCGCGGGCGCAGTTGGACCTGGTGTGGACCGGCCATGCCATGAGCACCGAGACGGTGATGAACTGGGAGTTGGACCCGATGCGCATCGGTGGCGAGACGCATCCGCTGTCGGTGCGCGACGTGGTCGAGCGCCACGACGCCGAGATGTGGTTCGAGCGCCAGCGCGTGTCGCACCAGGCGTTCTTCCGCTTCCTGCTGCCGCGCGCCGGCCACGTCGACGAGGTCGCCTGGGGCACCGACCAAGTGGAGAGCCGTCCCGAGTTCTTCGATTTCGACCTGTTCGCCGTCAGCGTCGGCGACAGCGCGCTGGACGACCGCCCCCTGGGCGAGCTGGTCTATACCGTGTTCGACACCGAGACCACCGGCCTGAACCCGTCGGACGGTGACGCCATCATCCAGATCGGCGCCGCCCGCGTGGTCAATGGCAAGCTGCTGCGGCAGGAGTCGTTCGAACAGCTCGTCGATCCGGGGCGCGACATCCCACCCGCCAGCATCCCCATCCATGGCATCACGCCCGAGATGGTGGTCGGCAAGCCGCGCATCGAGGAGGTGCTGCCCGCCTTCCACCAATACGCTCAGGACACCGTGCTGGTGGCGCACAACGCGGCTTTCGACATGAAGTTCCTGCAGTTGCTGGAGCGCCGCACCGGCCTGCGTTTTGCGCAGCCGGTGCTGGACACGCTGCTGCTGTCAGCGGTGGTGCACCCCAATCAGGAGTCGCACCGGTTGGAGGCGATCGCCGCGCGCTTTGGCATCACGGTGCTGGGCCGCCACACCGCGCTGGGCGACGCGCTGGCCACGGCGGAGGTGCTGCTCAAGCTGATTCCGCTGCTGCGCGGGATGGGCATCCACACCCTGGGACAGGCGCGCGCGGCGGCACAGCAGACGTATTACACGCGCATCAAGTATTGACCCTATTGAGATTTTCAAAAATCACGACAGCGCGGGCCATCAAAAAAATCCCCTCACATCCCCTCGTCATTGCGGCGAAGGCCGCAATCCATGGGGCG
>JAUNUR010000010.1 GCA_030538085.1 Pseudomonadota bacterium
CGCGGTGCGATCGGGTGCATAGCGCGCTCACCCAACAGGTGAATGTGATCGAAGCCGTGAAAGTCAGTGCTCATGCCGGTTGCCCAAGGATGGCGAACGGTCAACTGCCGTTTCTAGGGTCATGGCGGGATTTTCACCCGGCCTGCTCATGGCGCTGCTACGCTGGCCTAGCGGGGCCGGACAGCCGCCACAGGCACATCGCCGCGCACAGCCACTGCACGGCGTACATGACGGAACCCGCGCCGTGCCACAGGCGCAGGTTCTCGCGCGCGACGATGCGTGGCGCCACGGCAAACTCGATCAGCAGCGCGAGCAGCAGGCCGAGCACGATGAAGACAACGGGTGCCCGTGCTTTGCCGGCTGGCTCGATGGCCTGCTTCTTGTAGACAAGCAGCAGCACAACGCCGCAGACCACCGACACCCAGGCCTGCGCGGTGAACAGCCTGGCGGCCATGTTGCCCGCCATGGCCGGCGTGGGCAGGAACTTGAACAGCATCGGCACGGCCAGGAAACCGATGGCCGTCAGGCTGCCCCACCACAGGGCGGCGGCGAAGAGAGGCAGGCGGTGCTTCATCATCAACCGCTAAAAAAACCAGCGGCCGCGGAGCAGGCCATGCCAGCGAATGCCATGCCCTCATCTCCACCGGGCATCGGCGTTGTTCCCCCCTCGCGCAGCAGAGGAGGGAAGGCGCCACAGGCGCCTGAAGGGGTGTGTCACACATACCTCACGGCGATGATTTCGTAGTGCCGTGCGCCGCCCGGTGCCTGCACCTCGGCCGTGTCGCCTTCTTCCTTGCCGATCAGCGCGCGGGCGATGGGGCTGCCGATGTTGATCAGGCCCTGCTTCAGGTCGGCCTCATCCTCGCCCACGATCTGGTAGGTCACTTTCTCGCCGGTGTCCTCTTCCTCCAGGTCCACCGTGGCGCCGAACACCACCTTGCCGCCCGCGTCCAGCGCGGCCGGGTCGATGATTTGCGCGGCCGCCAGCTTGCCTTCCACCTCCTTGATGCGCCCTTCGATGAAGCCCTGGCGGTCCTTGGCCGCGTCGTATTCGGCGTTTTCGCTCAGGTCGCCCTGGGCGCGCGCCTCGGCAATGGCGTTGATGACCTCGGGGCGGTCCTTGGTCTTCAGGCGGTGCAGCTCCTGCTTCAGCTTCTCGGCGCCGCGCTTGGTGATGGGAAGGGTTGCCATATTAATTCAGATCAATTCAAATGCGCACTTCTTCACTAAAAAGAAGAAACCATCTGCGCGAGCGCAGATGGTTTCGGCTGACCGGGATTCTAAGGGTCTTGGGTCAGCCTTGGGTTTGGCGCATGTCGCCATTGGGAGGCACCCGTTTTCCCCCTGGTGCCAGTTTTTCATCACTTGCAGAAGGAAAGAAACCACACCATGAACCTGCTGAACCGTCGCATGGCTCTGAAAACCGCCCTGGTCGCGTCGACCGCCGCCATGGCCAGCACCGCCTTTGCCCAGCAAAGCTGCGCCGTGCTGACCGGCGAGACGCAAGCCGGCATCACGCCCGATGGAGCGATCAAGCTCCTGCAGGACGGCAACGCCCGCTTCGTCGCCGGCCAGTCGATCAACTGCGACCTGCTGCAGCAGGTGCGCGATACCTCCAAGGGGCAGGCGCCTTTTGCCGCCGTGGTGGGCTGCATCGACAGCCGCGTGCCGCCCGAGCTGGTGTTTGACCAGCGCATCGGCGACATCTTCGCTGCCCGCGTTGCTGGCAACTACGTCAACGACGACATCATCGGCAGCCTGGAGTTCGCCACCCAGCTGGCCGGCTCCAAGGCCATCGTGGTGCTGGGCCACAGTGAGTGCGGCGCCGTCAAGGGCGCGGTGGACGATGCCAAGCTGGGCCTGCTGACGGGTGTGCTGGCGCAGATTCGCCCCTCGCTGGCGAAGCTCAACTACGAGGGCGTGCCCAGCTCGAAGGACAAGGCGCTGGTGCAGCGCGTGGCCGAGCAGAACGTGCGCGACGCCGTGGCCAAGCTGACGGCGCGCAGCGAAGTGCTGGCCAAGCGCGTGCAGGCGGGCCAGCTGAAGATCGTCGGCGCCATGCACGACATCAGCACCGGCAAGATCCAATGGATGGCGTGACCACCGCCACCGCCTGAAGCGACAAAGCCGCCCACGGGCGGCTTTGTCGCGTCAGTGCACGTGTCAAGCCAAGCGCATCATGCGCATTGGCTTTCAACATGACAAATGGCGCATTCGTCATTTGTCATGCGGCGCCAGCCACGGCCATTCGTCATCGTCTTGAGCGCAAAACGGCGTCAGGCCAATCAGGCCAGCTCGGTGTGCATCTCCTGCACCGACACCACGCCCAGCTTGTCCATGAACTGCATGCCTTCCACGGCGGCCTCCGCACCCGCGATGGTGGTGATGGTGGGCACGCGGGCCTGCAGCGCACTGGTGCGGATGGCGCGGCTGTCGGCAATGGCGTTGCGGCGCTCTTCCACCGTGTTGATGACCAGCGAGATCTCGCCGTTCTTGATCATGTCGACGATGTGCGGGCGGCCTTCGGTGACCTTGTTCACAGTGTCGCAGGCCACGCCGGCATCGCGGATCGCCTGCGCCGTGCCCTTGGTGGCCACCAGGCTGAAGCCCATGGCCACCAGGTCGCGCGCGATCTGCACCGCTGTGGGCTTGTCGTTGTTCTTCACCGTGAGGAACACCTTGCCCGCCGGCGTGCCGTCGGCCTTGAGCGGCTTGGGCAGGCGCTCGCCCGCGCCCATCTGGGCCTTGATGAAGGCCTCGCCAAAGCTCTTGCCCACGCCCATGACCTCGCCGGTGGACTTCATCTCGGGGCCGAGGATGGTGTCGACGCCGGGAAACTTGACGAAGGGGAACACCGCCTCCTTGACGCTGAAGTACGGCGGCGTGACTTCCGAGCCCACGCCCTGCGCATCCAGCGACTGGCCGGCCATGCAGCGCGCCGCCACCTTGGCCAACTGGATGCCCGTGGCCTTGCTGACGAAGGGCACGGTGCGGCTGGCACGCGGGTTCACCTCCAGCACGTAGATCACGTCCTTCGTGCTGCCGCCCGGCTGCGGTTGCTCCTGGATCGCGAACTGCACGTTCATCAGGCCGACCACGTTCAGGCCTTGAGCCATGGCGGCGGTCTGACGCTTCAACTCGTCGATGGTGGCCTGCTTGAGGTAATACGGCGGCAGCGAGCAACCCGAATCGCCCGAGTGCACGCCGGCCTGCTCGATGTGCTCCATCACGCCGCCGATGAACACGCGGCCCGTGGCATCGCGCACGGCATCGACGTCGCATTCGATGGCATCACTCAGAAAACGGTCCAGCAGCACGGGCGAATCGTTGCTGACCTTCACGGCCTCGCGCATGTAGCGCTCCAGGTCGCGCTGCTCGTGCACGATCTCCATGGCGCGGCCACCCAGCACGTACGAGGGGCGCACCACCAGCGGGTAGCCCAGTTCGGTGGCTTTCTCCAGCGCTTCGCTCTCGGTGCGCGCGGTGGCGTTGGGCGGCTGGCGCAGGTTGAGCTCGTGCAGCAATTTCTGGAAGCGCTCGCGGTCTTCGGCGGCGTCGATCATGTCGGGCGTGGTGCCGATGATCGGCACGCCTTCGGCCTCCAGATCCAGCGCCAGCTTCAGCGGCGTCTGGCCACCGTACTGCACGATCACGCCGGTGGGCTTTTCCTTGTCGACGATCTCCAGCACGTCTTCCAGCGTCAGCGGCTCGAAGTAGAGGCGATCCGAGGTGTCGTAGTCGGTCGAGACGGTCTCGGGGTTGCAGTTGACCATGATGGTCTCGTAGCCGTCCTCGCGCATCGCCAGCGCGGCGTGCACGCAGCAGTAGTCGAACTCGATGCCCTGGCCGATGCGGTTGGGGCCGCCGCCCAGCACCATGATCTTCTTCTTGTCGGACGGCTCGGCCTCGCACTCGTCCTCGTAGGTCGAGTACATGTAGGCGGTGTCGGTAGCGAATTCGGCGGCGCAGGTGTCGACGCGCTTGAACACCGGACGCACACTTAAGCTCCGCCGCACCTCGCGCACCGCCTTGTCGGTGGTGCGCAGCAGCTTGGCGAGGCGGCGGTCCGAAAAGCCTTTCTGTTTCAGCGTCAGCAGCTCCTGCTTCGAGAGCATGCCCAGCGCGTCTTCACCGTGCACCTCGGTGTGCTTGTCCAGTTCGAGTTCGATCTTCACGATCTCCTCGATCTGCACCAGGAACCATTTGTCGATCTTCGTCAGGTCGTGCACTTCGTCCAGCGACCAGCCGGCGGCAAAGGCATCGCCGACGAACCAGATGCGGTCGGGGCCGGGCTCGCCCAGCTCCTTCTCCAGCCACTCGCGGTCCTGCGTCTTCTCGTTCATGCCGTCCACGCCGACCTCCAGGCCGCGCAGCGCTTTCTGGAACGACTCCTGGAACGTGCGGCCGATGGCCATCACCTCGCCCACGCTCTTCATCTGCGTGGTCAGGTGGTTGTCGGCGGCGGGAAACTTCTCGAACGCGAAGCGCGGGATCTTGGTGACCACGTAGTCGATGGTCGGCTCGAAGCTGGCCGGCGTGGCACCGCCGGTGATGTCGTTCTTCAGCTCATCCAGCGTGTAGCCCACGGCCAGCTTGGCGGCCACCTTGGCGATGGGGAAACCCGTGGCCTTGGACGCCAGCGCCGACGAGCGACTCACGCGCGGGTTCATCTCGATGACGATCATGCGGCCGTCCTTCGGGTTGACCGCGAACTGCACGTTGGAGCCGCCGGTGTCGACGCCGATCTCGCGCAGCACCGCGATGCTGGCGTTGCGCATGAGCTGGTATTCCTTGTCGGTCAGCGTCTGCGCCGGCGCCACGGTGATCGAATCGCCGGTGTGCACGCCCATGGGGTCGAGGTTCTCGATCGAGCAGATGATGATGCAGTTGTCGGCGCTGTCGCGCACGACTTCCATCTCGAACTCCTTCCAGCCGAGCAGCGACTCCTCGATCAGCAACTCGTTGGTGGGCGAGGCTTCCAGCCCGCGCTTGCAGATGGTCTCGAACTCTTCCGGGTTGTAGGCGATGCCGCCGCCGGTGCCGCCCAGCGTGAAGCTGGGGCGGATCACAGTGGGAAAGCCCACGTGCTTCTGCACCGCCCAGGCCTCGTCCATGCTGTGCGCGATGCCGCTCTTGGCCGAGCCGAGGCCGATGCGCGTCATCGCGTCCTTGAACTTCAGGCGGTCTTCGGCCTTGTCGATGGCCTCGGGCTTGGCGCCGATCAGCTCGACGTTGTACTTGGCCAGCACGCCGTGGCGCCACAGATCGAGCGCGCAGTTCAGCGCCGTCTGGCCGCCCATGGTGGGCAGGATGGCGTCGGGGCGCTCCTTGGCGATGATCTTCTCGACCGTGGGCCAGGTGATGGGCTCGATGTAGGTGACGTCGGCCGTGGCCGGGTCGGTCATGATCGTGGCCGGGTTGCTGTTGATCAGGATGACGCGGTAGCCCTCCTCGCGCAGCGCCTTGCAGGCCTGCACGCCGGAGTAGTCGAACTCGCACGCCTGGCCGATGACGATGGGGCCGGCGCCGATGATGAGGATGCTCTTGAGGTCGGTTCTTTTGGGCATTTGGTGTGGGTCAGTAAAGCAGCTTGACCGGAATGTGGCAGCGCAGGAAGGCGTCGGTCATGGCCTTCACCAGCAGCGCGTGGCCGGCATCGCGGCCGCGCTGGCGGGCGTCGGTGGCGTTGCGGGTGTGGGCGCCGAGCATGCGGTCAAGCCCGGTAGCCTGCCGCAGCGTGGAGAAGCGGGGTTCGGTGGCGAAGGCGGCCAGCGCGTCGACTTCGGCCGGCGTGGCGTCGGCCATGGTGGCGTGGCCTTGCGCGCCGGCCAGCATGGCGTTGCCGATCAGGCGGGCGGCGCCGGACTCCAGCACCTGCAGATCGGCCTCCAGCGTGGCCGTGTGGGTTTGTGCGTATTCACGCGCGGTCTGGCGTTGGCGCGGGGTAACGCTGCGCGAGGACAGCGCTTCGCGCATGCAGCCCATCTGCGCGTCGCTCACCAGTGCAGCCTTCTCGGCCAGCGGCCAGCGCGGATCCTGCGCGGCGGCGTGGTCCATCAGGCGGCCAAGCGGCAGCAGTTGCACATAGGCGTCAGCAAAGCGCTCGGCGCGATCCACCGGGGCCTGTGGCGGCTGTGCGCAACCCGCTGCCAGCAGCGCAAGCGCCGGGCCGCAGCAGCGGCGCAGGCGTCGGCGCGAGAAGATTGCTGGCCGCATGTCAGTTCTCTGCATCAGCGGCGCACAAAAGCCAAACCCTCGCACGGCCGCGGAGCAGGCCATTCCAGCGAACGCCGTGGCCGGACCTGCGCCGGCCACTGGCGTTGTCCCCCTTCGCGCAGCAGAGGGGGGAAGGCGCCGCAGGCGACTCAGGGGGGTGCCCTCCATCAAGCATGGCGGTCGTTCTGCAGCTTGTCGAGCAGGGCTTGGGCACGCTCAGGCGGCATGTTCTTCTGCATGAGCTGGATCACGCCGTCGCCTTCCACCATGGGGCGCAGCACTTCGGCTTCGGCGTCGTAGAACTTGGCGTCCCAGGCGGCCAGCTCGCTGGCGAAGGTTTCGTCGTCCCAGGTCTTGCCCTTGGCCAGCAGCGTGATCAGCGGCATGGCCTTGTGCTCCATGAAGGACTTCTTGTAGGGCTTTTGCGACCAGCGGTCGGCGAACCATTCCTTGTGCGGCGGCGGCAGCGTGAGCATGCGCTTGGCAATGGCTTTTTCCAGCGCGGCCTGGGGAAATGCGTAGAGTTTCATGCCGTGGTCACTCCTCAATTGGTAGCTGCGGGCGCTTTACCGGAGCCAGCCTGCTCCATGTTCTTGATGAAACGGTCGAACAGGTAGCCCACGTCGTGCGGGCCGGGCAGCGCCTCGGGGTGGCCCTGGAAGCAGAACGCCGGCTTGTCGACATAGGCCAGGCCCTGCAGCGTGCCGTCGAACAGGCTGGTGTGCGTGGCGCGCACGTTGGCGGGCAGGGTTTTCTCGTCCACCGCGAAGCCGTGGTTCTGGCTGGTGATGGACACGCGGCCGTCCTCCAGGTCCTTCACCGGGTGGTTGGCGCCGTGGTGGCCGAACTTCATTTTGTAGGTTTTGGCGCCGCAGGCCAGCGCCATGATCTGGTGGCCCAGGCAGATGCCGAACACGGGCGTGCCGCTGTCGATCAGTTCGCGCGTGGCGGCGATGGCGTAGTCGCACGGCTCCGGGTCGCCGGGGCCGTTGGAGAGGAACACGCCGTCGGGTTGGTGCTTGAGCACTTCCGACGCTGGCGTCTGCGCCGGCACCACGGTGACGGCGCAGCCGCGCGCGGCCAGCATGCGCAGGATGTTCTTCTTGACGCCGAAGTCGTAGGCGATGACCTTGAAGCGCGGCTTGTCCTGCGTGCCGAAGCCGCCTTCCAGCGACCATTCGGTCTCGTCCCACTCGTACGGCTTCTGGGTGCTCACCACCTTGGCGAGGTCGAGCCCGACCATGGACGGTGCGTTGCGCGCCGCGGCCAGGGCCTCGTCGATGCGGGCCGGCGTGGCCTCTTCACCAGCCGCCAGGCCCACGATGGCGCCGCTCTGTGCGCCCTTGGTGCGCAGGATGCGCGTGAGCTTGCGGGTGTCGATGCCGGCAATGGCGACGGTGTTCTCGGCCTTCAGGTAGTCGCTCAGGCTGCGCTGGGCGCGGAAGTTGCTGACCAGCAGTGGCAGGTCCTTGATGATCAGGCCCGCGGCCTGCACCTGGCCGGATTCGACGTCTTGATCGTTGACGCCGACGTTGCCAATGTGCGGATAGGTCAGCGTGACGATCTGCTGGCGGTAGCTGGGATCGGTCAGGATTTCCTGATAGCCGGTCATGGAGGTGTTGAACACCACCTCGCCCACGGTGGTGCCGGTGGCACCGATGGACTGGCCGATGAACACGCTGCCGTCGGCGAGCGCCAGGATGGCGGGTGGGAATTTCCCCTCGAGAGACGATAGCACTGGGTTCTCCGTGTGAGATTCGGTCGCCCGTGCACGCTGGCCGCAACAACTCGCGCGGCAGCTCTCAGATAGACAAGGGGTGCTTTTGGTGCGGTCGGGCGACGCTGTTTCGAGAAAAGCCTCTGATTATAACGGCGCGCCTGCCCGAGAAATGTGCGATCAGGCGCGAGAAACCCCGCTGGCGTGCAGGCAGATCGCCGCCGCGGCAGCCACGTTCAGCGACTCCTCACCGCCCGGCTGCGCGATGCGCACGGCCTGCGCGGCGCGCGCGGCCAGCGCCGCATCCACGCCCTGCCCTTCGTGCCCCAGCACCCAGGCGCAGGGCCAGGGCAGCGCGGCGCCGTGCAGCCATTCGCCCTCGTGCGAGCTGGTCACCAGCAGAGGCACCTGCAGCGCCGCCAGGTCGTCGGCCACCAGCCCCTCGACCAGTCGCAGCCCGAAGTGCGCGCCCATGCCGGCGCGCAGCACCTTGGGCGACCACAGCAGCGCCGTGCCCTTGAGCGCCACCACCTGCGTGAAGCCGAAGGCCGCGGCGCTGCGCAGGATGGAGCCGACATTGCCTGCGTCCTGCAGGCGGTCGAGCACCACGGTGGGCGCGTGCACGTCCAGCGTGGGCGCCTCGGGCAGGTCGAGCACGAAGGCCAGCGGAGCGGGTGATGGCAGGTCGCTGATGCCCTTCATCAGCGCATCGTCGATCACTACGTTCTTGATAGCTGCCTGTGCCATGCTGGCGGGCGCCAGAGGCCAATTCGACTCGGAAAATATACCGAGCGACGGCCGCCAGCCGCGCAGTAGCGCCGCGCTGCACAGGTGCTCGCCTTCGATCCAGACGCGACCCTGCTTGCGGTATTCAGCATTGCCTTGCGCCAGACGGCGCAAATCCTTCAACAACGCGTTGTCACGCGAAGTGATGCACTGCGGCTCTTTCACACTCACGTGCGCTCCACGGTTTGCAGCAGCGCCGCTGCCACGGGCGCAAAGCTGCGGCGGTGGTGCTCGCAGGCGCCGTGGGCGCGCAGCGCCGCCAGGTGCGCGGCGGTGCCGTAGCCCTTGTGCGCGGCAAAGCCGTACTGCGGCCATTGCGCGTCGACCTCGGCGCACCAGCGGTCACGGTGGACCTTGGCCAGGATGGAGGCGGCGGAGATGGCAGGCACCGTGGCATCGCCATCGACGATGGCCTCGGCCAGCACGCCCAGCGTAGGCAGGCGGTTGCCATCGACCAGCACCTTGGCTGGCGGCAGGCGCAGGCCCGCCACGGCGCGCTGCATGGCCAGCAGCGTGGCCTGCAGGATGTTCAGGCGGTCGATTTCCTCCACGCTGGCCTGCGCGACGGAGCAGCACAGCGCCTTGGCGCAGATTTCGTCGTACAGGCGTTCGCGCCTACGCGCCGTCAGCTTCTTGGAATCAGCCAGGCCGGCGATGGGCTGGCGCGGATCGAGGATGACGGCGGCCGCCACCACCGGCCCGGCCAGCGGGCCACGCCCGGCCTCGTCCACGCCGGCCACCAGGCCGGGCGTGTCCCAGTTGAGCGCACCCTGTTCAGCGCGCAAGAAGCGTTTCGATCGCATCGGTGGCGAGTTGGGCGGTGTCGCGTTCCAGTTCGTGGTGCAGCGCGGTAAAGCGCTGCGCGGTGGCGGCGATTTTCTCAGGCGCGGCCAGCCAATCCAGCACGGCCTGCGCCAGTGCGGCGGGCGTGGCGGCGTCCTGTATCAGTTCGGGCACGACAAAGGGTGCGCCGGGCCGGTCGGCCCAGTGCTGCGGCGCCACGGCGGCGGGCCGGTGCAGCCATTCGCGCGGCGCGCACAACACGTTGGGCAGGCCAACCCAGGGCAGCTGGCGCTTGCCGCGCATCAGCCGGTAGCTGAAGCCCGGCATGGCGTAGGCGATCACCATGGGGCGCTTGAACAGCGCGGCCTCCAGCGTGGCGGTGCCGCTGGCGATCAGCGTCACGTCGCAGGCGGCCAGTGCGGCGTGCGACTGGCCTGGCACTACCTTCACCGCATGGCTCAGGCCGCTGGCGTGGGCAGCGGCCTGGAGAGCGGGCAACAGGTGCGGCACCGCGGGAACTATGAATTGTGTAGCTGGCAACGCTTGCCGCACCAGCACTGCCGCCTGAAAGAACCTGGAACCCAGGTGCTTGACCTCGGCCGCGCGGCTGCCCGGCAGCAGGGCCACCACGGTGCCTTGCTCATCCAGCCCCAGCGCGCGGCGCGCGGCGGCGCGATCGGGCTGCAGGGGAATCACGCTGGCGAGCGGGTGGCCGACATAGGTGGCACCGATGTCGTGCTCGGCCAGCAGTTCGGGCTCGAACGGGAACAGGCACAGCACGTGGTCGGCGGCGGCTTTCAGCTTGGCCAGCTTTTCGGGCCGCCAGGCCCAGAACGAGGGGCTGACGAAGTGCAGCGTCTTCAGACCAGCGCTTTTCAGCCGCGCCTCCAGGTCGAAATTGAAATCAGGCGCGTCGACGCCGATGAACAGATCGGGCCGCTCGCGCAGCAGGCGGTCGCCCAGTTCGCGCCGGATGCGCAGCAGCTCGGGCAAGCGCGGCAGCACCTCCAGGTAGCCGCGCACCGAGAGCTTCTCGACCGGCCACCAGGCGTCGAAGCCGCGCGCCGCCATGTGCGCACCGCCGATGCCAAAGGCTTGCAGGCCGGGCCAGCGCGCGCGCAGCCCGTCAAGCAGCAGGCCCGCCAGCAAGTCGCCCGAGGTCTCGCCAGCGACGAGGCCCAGGCGTGGTGATGCTGGATGCGCGTTCATCGCTCTCGTGCTGCCATCACCGGCATGGGCGCACCCCGTCAGCCCAGCCGCTGGAGCTGGTCGTGGATTTTTTCCAGCGCGGCGCCGAAGTCGGCCACACGCTTTTTCTCCTGCTCGATCACGGCGGGCGGCGCCTTGGCGACGAAGGCCTGGTTGTTCAGCTTGCCGTTGGCCTTGGCGATCTCGCTTTCCAGGCGCGTGGCTTCCTTGCCCAGGCGCGCCTTTTCGGCGGCCACGTCGATTTCCATGAACAGCGCCAGCCGAGCGTCGCCCACCACCGCCACCGGCGCGGCCTGCGCGGCGGCGGCCCAGTCGGCCTCGCTGTCGAACACCTTCACCTCGCTCAGCTTGGCCAGCGCCTGCAGCACCGGCGCCTGCGCGCGGATGAAGTCGGCGTCACCCAGCGCGTACAGCGGCAGGCGCTGCGCAGGTGATACGTTCATCTCGCCGCGCAGGTTGCGGCAGGCGTCCACCAGGGCCTTCAGGCGTGCCACCTCGGCCTCTGCGGCCTCGTCGATGTTGGCGGCCTGAGCCTGGGGATACGGCGCGATGGCGATCGAATCGCCCGTTTTTCCCGCCACGGGTGCTACCGCCTGCCACAGCGCCTCTGTGACGAACGGAATGATCGGGTGCGCCAGGCGAAGGATGGCCTCCAGCACGCGCACCAGCGTGCGGCGCGTGGCCCGCTGCTGGGCGGGGCTGCCGGTCTGGATCTGCACCTTGGCGATTTCCAGGTACCAGTCACAGTACTCGTTCCACACGAAGTCATAGAGCGTATTGGCGACCAGATCAAGCCGGTAGTCCTCGAAGCCCTTGGCGACTGCCGCCTCCACCTTCTGCAGCCGGCTGACGATCCAGCGGTCGGCGGCGCTGCGCTCCAGGGCCGTGTCGCCTTCGATCCCGCCGCCGGGCCGCCCCAAGGCGGGATCAGCCCCCTCGGGGGGCAGCGAACCATGCGCAGCAGGGAGCGCGGGGGCCGGTTGACCGCAGTCGTGGCCTTCGCAGTTCATCAGCACGAAACGGCTGGCGTTCCACAGCTTGTTGCAGAAGTTGCGATAACCCTCGCAACGCTTGCTGTCGAAGTTGATGGTGCGCCCCAGCGTGGCCATGGCAGCGAAGGTGAAGCGCAGTGCGTCGGCGCCGTAGCCGGGAATGCCGTCGGGGAATTCCTTCTTCGTGTTCTCGCGCACCTTCGGCGCCGTCTCGGGCTTGCGCAGGCCGGTGGTGCGCTTGGCAAGCAGCGGCTCCAGCGCGATGCCGTCGATCAGGTCCACCGGGTCGAGCACGTTGCCCTCGGACTTGCTCATCTTCTTGCCGTGCGCGTCGAGCACCAGACCGTGGATGTACACGTCCTTGAAGGGCACCTGGCCGGTGAAATGCGTGGTCATCATGATCATCCGGGCAACCCAGAAGAAGATGATGTCGTGGCCCGTGACCAGCACGGAGGAGGGCAGGTAGAGCGACAGGTCTTCCGTCTGCTCGGGCCAGCCGAGCGACGAGAAGGGCACCAGCGCCGACGAATACCAGGTGTCGAGCACGTCCTCGTCGCGGGTCAGCGTGCCGCTGTAGCCGGCTTGCTGGGCCTTGGCGCGCGCCTCGTCCTCGCTGCGGGCGACGAACACCGCGCCATCGTCGCCGTACCAGGCCGGAATCTGGTGCCCCCACCACAGCTGGCGGCTGATGCACCAGTCCTGGATGTTGTTCATCCACTGGTTGTAGGTGTTCACCCACTGCTCGGGCACGAAGCGCACCGCGCCGCTTTGCACGGCATCAATGGCTTTTTGCGCGATGCTTTTGCCCGTCTCGTCGGGCTTGCTCATGGCGACGAACCACTGGTCGGTCAGCATTGGCTCGATGATCTGGCCGGTGCGGGCGCAGCGCGGCACCATCAGCTTGTGCTTTTTCGTCTCGACCAGCAGGCCCTGCGCCTCCAGATCGGCGACGATGGCCTTGCGTGCGGCAAAGCGGTTCAAGCCACGGAAGATCTCGGGCATGAGATCTGGTCTGCGTTCTTCGATCCAGTTGTAAAGTGAACCGTGCTCACTAAACGCGTCTTCTGAACCTTTGCCTTGATGCCATGTACTTCCGTTCGGCAATTGAAACGAACTGCCCGATGGCATTCGTAGCGCGGGGGCCACGGACATTGTTGCGTCGAGTGCAAGCACTGAGAGTAAAGGCAAGCCATGCCGCTGCCCCACCGCGTAGTCGTTGGCATCGTGCGCCGGCGTCACCTTCACCACGCCGGTGCCGAAATCCTTGTCCACGTAGTCGTCGGCGATCACCGGGATCTCGCGGCCCACCAGCGGCAGCGTGACCGACTTGCCGATCAGGTGCTTGTAGCGCTCGTCCTCCGGGTGCACCATCACCGCCACGTCGCCCAGCATGGTTTCGGGCCGCGTGGTGGCCACCACCAGCTTTTCGCCACTGCCGTCGGCCAGCGGATAGGCGATGTGCCACAGGAAGCCGTCCTCTTCCTCGCTCTCCACTTCAAGGTCGGACACGGCGGTCTTCAACTCCGGGTCCCAATTGACGAGGCGCTTGCCGCGATAGATCAGGCCCTGCTCGTACAGACGCACGAAGGTTTCGGTGACCACCTTGGACAGCTTGTCGTCCATGGTGAAGTACTCACGGCTCCAGTCCACGCTGGCGCCCATGCGGCGCATCTGGCGCGTGATGGTGTCGCCGGATTCCTGCTTCCACTCCCACACACGCGCGACAAAGTTCTTGCGGCCCAGGTCGTGGCGGCTCTGGCCCTGCTCTTGCAACTGGCGCTCCACCACGATCTGCGTGGCGATGCCGGCGTGGTCGGTGCCCGGCACCCATGCCGTGTTGAAGCCCCGCATGCGGTGGTAGCGCGTGAGGCTGTCCATGATGGTCTGGTTGAACGCATGGCCCATGTGCAGCGTGCCGGTCACGTTGGGCGGCGGCAGCTGGATGGCGAAGTTGTCGCCGCGCGCGGCGGCCTCGGCGTTTGGCGCGCCGGTGCCGCGCCAGCCGGCGTTGCCCAGTTGGTTCCGCTCCCACGCCGGGCCCCATTGCGCCTCGATGGCGGCGGGTTCAAAGGACTTGGACAGGGCGGCAAGGCCCGGTTGCGAGAGCTGTTCAGACATGGTGGAGCGTGGCCCAGGGCCGCAGATGAAGGCGTGGCACGGAACGCGCACGCCTGGAGAGGGCGAAACCCTGAATTTTAAGATGCCGGGCGGTGCATGGGTAATCCACGCTTTCAGTGGCCAAAAATGGCGTTTGCGATGGAGTGTCAAGCGCGGGCAGCTATTCAATCAATAGTGACCGGTGCGTGACCCGCGAATCGCGCCAGGCCGTGCATTATTGGTATTTTCAATAATCACGACAGCGCGGGCCATCAGAAAAATCCCCTCACATTCCCTCGTCATTGCGGCGAAGGCCGCAATCCATGGGGCGTCACCTTGACACGGTATTGACCCGCAGACACCGCGTGGATTGCGGCCTTCGCCGCAATGACGGGATGAGGTGACGGCATTACATAGGCTTGTCCTGAATTACGAAACTCTCAATAGGTTCAATAGAATCCCGCCCCATGGCGACCCAGCCCGACATTGATCTGCTTGCGCGCACCGTGCTGCTGGGGGCTTTTGCGCTGTCCGCCGTGTTTGGCGCCATCGTGCACCGCACCAATTTCTGCACCATGGGCGCCATTTCGGACATGGTGACCATGGGCAACGCCACGCGCCTGCGCCAATGGGCGCTGGCAGTGGGCGTGGCCATGGTTGGCTTTGGCGTACTGGCGGCGGGCGGCTGGGTGCGGGCGGCCGATTCGCTGTACGCCACGCCGCGCTGGATGTGGCTGTCGGCGCTGACGGGTGGCGCACTGTTCGGCGTGGGCATGGTGCTGGCATCGGGCTGCGGCAGCAAGACACTGGTGCGCCTGGGCGCGGGCAACCTGAAGGCGCTGGTGGTGTTCGTGGTCATGGCGCTGGCGGCCTACGCGACGATGCGCGGCATCACCGCCGTGCTGCGCGACCGCACGGTGGACCAGGTATTCGTCGCCTTCAACGAGCCGGCCACGCTGGGGCATCTGACCGCTGCGGCGGCGGGGTGGCCCCTGGGCACGACGTTGCTGGGCGCGGCACTGCTGGTCGGCCTGCCGCTGATGGCGTGGGCGCTGGCCGGGCGCAATTTCATCAACGGCAACAACCTGCTGGCGGGGCTGGGGGTGGGCGGCGTGATCGTTGCCATGTGGTGGCTGAGTGGTCACGCCGGCTACCTGAGCGAGCACCCCGAAACGCTGGAGGCGGCTTACCTGGCCACGCGCAGTGGCCGCATGGAGGCCATGACCTTCACCGGCCCGCTGGCCCACACCATCGACTGGCTGATGTTTTTCAGCGACAGCAACCAGCGCCTGAGCCTGGGCGTGGCCTCGGTAGCGGGCGTGGTGGTGGGCGCGGGGCTGCATGCGCTGCTCAGCGGCCAGTTCCGCTGGGAAGGCTTTCGTGCCACGGAAGACCTGGTCAACCACCTGATCGGCGCCACCCTGATGGGCGTGGGCGGCGTGACGGCGCTGGGCTGCACCATCGGGCAGGGTTTGAGCGGCGCCTCCAACCTCAGCCTGACCAGCTTCACGGCGGTGGCCGGTATCGTGGGTGGCGCCGTGGCGGCGCTGAAGTACCAGATGTGGCGGCTGGAGCGGTCGGCATGACCGAAGTCTCGGAGCAGCCAGACGTTGAGCGTCGCTTCGGCGGCTTGGCGCGCCTGTATGGCGCGCAAGGAGCCGAGCGCATCCGCCAGGCGCACGTGGCCGTGGTGGGCATCGGCGGCGTGGGCTCGTGGGCAGCCGAGGCGCTGGCGCGCAGCGGCGTGGCGCGCATCACGCTGATCGACCTTGACCACGTGGCCGAATCCAACGTCAACCGGCAGATTCACGCGCTGACCGGCACCATCGGACAGGCCAAGGTGCAGGCCATGCGCGAGCGCATCGCGCAAATTCATCCTGGCTGCATGGTCAATGGCGTGGAGGAATTCGTCGCACCCGCCAACTGGCCCGGCGTGCTGCCCGCGCCGCCCCATGCCGTCATCGACGCCTGCGACCAGGTGGCCGCCAAGGTGGCGATGGCAGCCTGGGCGATGGGGCGGCGTGCCTGCTTCATCACGGTGGGCGCGGCCGGCGGCAAGCGGCTGGGTGAGCGCGTGGAGATCGCCGACATCGCGCAGGTCACGCACGACCCGCTGATCGCGCAGTTGCGCTACCGGCTGCGCCGCCATCATGGCGCGCCCGCGGGTGGCCGGCGCATGGGTGTTGCCGCCGTCTTCAGCCGCGAGAACGTGGCGCTGCCGCAGGCCTGTGGCGTGGATGGCGATGTGGATGGCTCCCTGAACTGCCACGGTTACGGCTCCACGGTGGCGGTCACCGCCACGTTCGGTCTGTGCGCGGCTGGATGGGTTCTGGATCAAATTGCACAAGACGCCGCGAAAATCGCGCTATAATGCAAGGCTTTCCAGCGCGCTGCCAACTCGGCGCGAGGGGTGTGGGACGTTAGCTCAGCCGGTAGAGCAGCGGACTTTTAATCCGTTGGTCACAAGTTCGAATCTTGTACGTCCTACCAAAACACGGCTCCAAGCCTAAAAAGCCCGCTACACAAAAAGTAGCGGGCTTTTTTGTTTTTCATGTGGTGACAGTTTGGCGCCGCTTGGGCTGTGCCCGAACGGTGCCGCGTGAAGCTCACCCGCCCACCGGCGCAGGCAGTCGACCTGCTTCAAACGCCGGCCGCCGGCGCGAAGGCCAAATGCGCCAACTGCGCCGCCTTGGCAATGTGCCCCTCCGACAGGACGAAGGATTGGATTGAGGTGGTAACTCCTTGACGGGAAACGGCCCGTCGGATGCCGCTGTTTTAGCGTGCACTGTTACGGCCACACATCGGGAAACAGCGTCCTGCGCTGACGGGATGTACGCAGGATATGAATTGCCCTATGCGGCTGATTTCATAAGGGTTTTTGCATGCGGGCTGCCGTTTTTTCGCTTTTAGACTCGATTGCATGGGCGCCTGCGTGCACGTGTGAGGCGATCACGCGCGCCTATAAGAAGGAGTGACATCCCATGGACATGAATCGACGGCAGTTCTTCCGCGTCAGTGGCGCGGGATTGGCTGCATCAAGCCTGGTGGCGCTGGGTTTTTCACCCACAGCCGCGCTGGCCGAAACCCGCCATTACAAGCTGGCGCGTGCCACCGAGACCCGCAACAACTGCACCTATTGCTCGGTGGGCTGCGGCCTGCTGATGTACAGCCTGGGCGACGGTGCCAAGAACGCACTGGGCGACGTGATCCATATCGAAGGCGATCCCGATCACCCGGTCAGCCGTGGCAGCCTGTGTCCCAAGGGCGCTGGCTTGCTCGACTACGTACACAGCCCCGCGCGCCTGAAATATCCCGAAGTGCGCGAGCCGGGTAGCACCGAATGGAAGCGGATCAGTTGGGACGATGCAATGAATCGCATCGCCAAGCTGATGAAGGAAGACCGTGACGCCAATTTCGAGGCCACCAATGCGGCCGGGCAAACGGTGAACCGCTGGCTCTCTACTGGTGTGCTGGCCGCGTCAGCCTCGTCCAACGAAGCAGGCTACATCACGCACAAGGTGATGCGCAGTCTGGGGATGCTTGTATTCGATAACCAGGCACGTGTTTGACACGGCCCGACGGTAGCCGGTCTGGCTCCGACGTTTGGCCGAGGCGCGATGACCAACCACTGGGAGGACATCAAGAACGCCGATTTGGTCCTGGTCATGGGTGGCAATGCCGCCGAGGCGCACCCTGTTGGCTTCAAGTGGGCCATTGAGGCGCGCAATAACAACAAAGCCCAGCTCATCGTGGTCGACCCGCGCTTCACGCGTTCGGCTGCCATGAGCGACTTCTACGCGCCGATCCGCGCGGGTACCGACATCGCCTTCCTGGGCGGCGTCATCAACTATTTGTTGTCCAACAACAAGATCCAGACCGAATACGTGCGCCACTACACCAACGCGCCGTTCATCGTCGGCGAGGGCTACGACTTCAAGGACGGGCTGTTCAGCGGCTACGACCCCGAGAAGCGAAGCTATGACGCCAAGGCCTGGGCCTACGAGATGGATGGGGAGTTCGCCAAGGTCGACATGACCATGGAGAACCCGCGCTGCGTGCTGCAGATCATGAAGCGGCACTATGCGTCGTACACGCCCGAAATGGTGAACAAGGTGTGCGGCACGCCGGTGGATGCCTTCAATCGCGTGTGCGAGGCCATCGCCAGCACGGCCGAGACCAGCCGCGTGATGACGATCCTGTACGCGCTGGGTTGGACACAGCACAGCGTCGGCTCGCAGAACGTGCGCGCTGGCGCCATCGTGCAACTGCTGCTGGGCAACATCGGCATTTCGGGTGGCGGCATGAACGCGCTTCGCGGCCACAGCAACATCCAGGGCCTGACCGATCTGGGGCTGCTGTCCACCAGCCTGCCGGGCTACCTGAGCCTTGCCCGCGACAGCGAGCAGGATCTGGAGACCTACTACCGGCCCCGCGCGGTCAAGCCCGTGCGACCGGGCCAGATGAGCTACTGGCAGAACTATCCCAAGTTCTTCGTCAGCTACATGAAGGCCACCTACGGCGCCGCCGCCACGGCAGGCAACCAGTGGGGTTATCACTGGCTGCCCAAGTGGGACACGATGTACGACATCCTGCGCGCCTTCGAGATGATGAACCAGGGCAAGCTCAACGGCTACATCTGCCAGGGCTTCAACCCGGTGGGCTCCTTCCCCAACAAGAAGAAGATCATCGCCGGTCTGTCCAAACTCAAGTTCCTGATCACCATCGACCCGCTGAACACCGAGACCTCGGAGTTCTGGAAGAACCACGGCGAGTTCAACGACGTCAAGAGCGAGGACATCCAGACCACGGTGTTCCGTCTGCCGTCTACCTGCTTTGCCGAGGACGAAGGTTCAATCACCAACTCAAGCCGCTGGCTGCAATGGCACTGGCGGGCCGCCCCACCACCGGGCGAAGCCAAGACCGACATCGACATCATGGGCGATCTGTTCGTCCGTATGCGCGCGCTCTACCAGAAGGAAGGCGGTGCGGTGCCCGAGCCGATCATCAACCTGAGCTGGCCCTACAAAGTGCCGCACATGCCGGGGCCGGACGAACTGGCCAAGGAATACAACGGCCGCGCGCTGACCGACCTGACCGATCCCAACGACCCCGGCAAGGTGCTGGTCAAGGCTGGCGAGCAGGTGTCGGGCTTCGGGCAATTGCGTGACGATGGCAGCACCGCCAGCGGGTGCTGGATTTACGCCGGCGCCTGGACCCAGGCAGGCAATCAGATGGCCCGGCGCGATAACACCGACCCTTGGCACGATGGGCAGACGCCCGGCTGGGCATGGGCATGGCCGGCCAACCGCCGCATCCTTTACAACGGCGCTTCAGCCGACCCCACCACAGGCAAGGCGTGGAATCCGCGCCGCCCGCAAGTGCAATGGGGTGGGAAGGCGTGGGCAGGCTCGGACGTGCCGGACATCGCCGCCACTTCAGACCCGACGAGCGAGGGCGCCATCCGTCCATTCATCATGACGGCCGAAGGCGTGGCGCGCTTGTTCGCGCCCAGCGGCATGGCCGAGGGCCCACTGCCGACGCACTACGAACCTTTCGAGTCGCCACTGGAGGGCAACCCGGTCTACCCGGCCAACCCGGCAGCGCGTGCCAACCCGGCAGCGCGCGTGTTCAAGGGCGATATGGAGGCGTTCGGCACAGCCAAAGAGTTTCCCTATACCGCCACCAGCTACCGCCTGACCGAGCATTTCCATTACTGGACCAAGAACGCCCAGTCCAACGCCATCGTGCAGCCCGAGCAGTTCGTGGAGATCAGCGAGGCACTGGCCAAGGAAAAGGGGATTGCCAATGGCGACAAGGTGAAGGTCTCGTCCAACCGCGGCTTCATCAAGGCCGTGGCGGTGGTCACCAAGCGCATCCCGGTGCTCGATTGCGGTGGTACCAAGGTGCATACCGTCGGCCTGCCCAACCACTGGGGGTTCGTCGGTCAGACCAAGCCGGGCTATCTGGTGAACACGCTGACGCCCTTCGTGGGTGATGCCAACACGCAGACCCCCGAGTACAAGTCGTTCACCGTGAACATCGAGAAAGCTTGAGGAGCACGGCATGTCATCTCTTCAATCCCTCGACATCGCCAAGCGTTCGGCCACCACCACCGCCACGCCGGACGCGCGCGGTCGCATCCCCGAAGTCGCCAAACTGATCGACGTTTCCAGTTGCATCGGTTGCAAGGCCTGCCAGGTCGCGTGCATGCAGTGGAACGACTTGCGCGACGACGTTGGTACCTGCAACGGCACCTACGACAACCCGGTCGACCTCACGCCCCAGTCGTGGACGGTAATGAAGTTCTCCGAGGTCGAGGTCACGCCCGGCCGGCTGGAGTGGCTGATCCGCAAGGACGGCTGCATGCACTGCGAGGACCCAGGCTGCCTGAAGGCCTGTCCCTCGCCCGGCGCCATCGTCAAGTACGCCAACGGCATCGTTGACTTCATCAGCGAGCACTGCATTGGCTGCGGCTACTGCGTCAAGGGTTGCCCGTTCGACGTGCCGCGCATCAGCACGAAGGACAACAAGGCCTACAAGTGCTCGCTGTGCGCCGACCGCGTAGCCGTCAGCCAGGCCCCAGCCTGTGCCAAGGCCTGCCCCACCGGCGCCATCCGCTTCGGCAGCAAGGAAGACATGCTGGCCTACGGCGACGGCCGCGTCACCGAGTTGAAGACGCGCGGCTACGAGCAGGCCGCCGTCTACAACCCGCAGGGCGTGGGCGGCACCCATGTCATGTACGTGCTGCAGCACGGCGACAAGCCCGAGTTGTATGCCAATCTGCCCAAGGACCCGAGCATCAGCCCAATGGTGGCGCTGTGGAAAGGGTTGGCCAAACCCGTGGCACTGGCCACCATGGTCGGTGCCGCGCTGGTGGGCTTCTTCCACCACATGAAGCAAGGCCCCATGGAAGTGCCCGAAGAAGACGAGGATTACGTCCAGGACGATCAGCCCAACGTGGTCGGGGACGATGGCCGCCTCACCCGCCAGCAGGAGTCGTGACGCCATGAAAAAGCTCTATATCCAGCGCTACACCGACAACCAGCGCATCAACCATTGGCTGGTGGTGGTTCTGTTCGGCTTCGCGGGCTTCTCCGGTCTGGCGCTGTTCCACCCCAACCTGTTCTTTCTCACGCAGTTCTACGGTGGCCCGCAGTGGACGCGCATCGTGCACCCCTACTTCGGCATCGTGTTGTTCCTGCTGTTCCTGGTGATGTTCATCGGCTTCTGGCGTCGCAACATCTGGCGCCGCGAAGACACGCAGTGGGTCAAGGCCGCGCCCGACCTGGTGTTGCATGCCAACATGACCCAAATGCCGCCAGCGCACAAGTACAACGCCGGGCAGAAGCTGGTGTTCTGGCTCATGACGTTCAGCCTCATCGTGCTGCTGGTCACGGGCCTGCTGTTCTGGCAGGACTGGTTCGCCGCCAGCGTGCCGATCCCGGTGCAACGCATGGCCGTGCTGCTGCACGCCGTGGCTGCCTTCGTCATGTCGCTCACCGCCGTGGTGCACATCTACGCCGCCATCTGGGTCAAGGGCACGCTGCGTGCCATGACGCAGGGCACGGTGACTGCGGGCTGGGCCAAGCACCACCACCCGCTGTGGTATCAGGACAAGATCGGTCAGGCTCAGGCTCGCGCCGAAACCCGGCCGGAACACAGTTGAGCACCACGTTGCTATGCTTACGATAGCTATCAGCGATTATTCCACAAGGGCTAAGGGCTTTTTTTGCTCATGAACCCAAGCACCGGCACCCGTCTGCGCACGCCTGAGGAAATCGCCCTGCGTGCTGGCGTGGACTTTCCGCGCCTGCTACCGCCTGGCTCCCAAGTGTTCGCCGACCGCGCCGTGCGCCTGCGCCAACTGGCCGCCGGCCATGCCATGCGCGACTACCTGTTGCTGATGGCACTGGTCTGCGAGGCGCAGCACGCCCGCCTGCAGAGGTATCCCGCCGTGCCGCTGCCTGACGCAGCGCAGGCCGATGCCGCAGCAGCGACCGGCCAGCCGCTGCTGGGCGCGACCACATGGGTGCCGGCGGCTGTGTGGCGCGACGAGTTGCGTGCGTTGCTGGATCATGTGCTGGCGCGCCTGCCGGCCGACAGCCCCGCGCGCGCTGGCGTTCAGGCCGCCCGCGCGCTGGATGACGCCACCCTGCAGCGCCTGGCCGAGCGGCTTCTGGCCGGCGTGCCACTGGGGCTGGACTTGGCTACTGCCCCCTTGGTGGCGACGGGTCTGCAATTGCACTGGACGCACCTGGCCAGCGCCACCGCCGCCGCCCTGCCCGGCGCCTTCGGCATTCCAGACGACGCCACGCGCTGCCCTTGCTGCGGCAGCCTGCCCACGGCCAGCATCACCCGTATCGGTGGCGACCAGGAAGGGCACCGTTACCTGCATTGCGCGCTGTGCAGCACGCAGTGGCACATGGTGCGCGTGAAGTGCACGCATTGCCTAGGCACCGGCGGCATCCACTACCAGTCGCTGCAGGCGCTGGCAGAAAGCGATGGTGTCGCCAAGCGCGATGCCGTGCAGGCCGAAACTTGCGACACCTGTGGCCATTACCTGAAGATCGCCCACATGGACAAAGACCTGCACGTCGAACCCATGGCCGACGACCTGGCCACGCTCACGCTCGATCTGCTGGTGTCCGAAGCAGGTTTTCAGCGCCACGGCACCAACCTGCTGCTGCTGTTCGGCGACGGTGAAAGTGAAGGCGGCGCGCCGCCACCCGACGAAGAACGAGGGCGACGCTGATGGCGCGGCCCCCCGAATCCGTGGTCCACGGTTCGCAGGCCCCCTCAGACGAGACGCCCCGCGCCCAAGCCAAAGACCTGCCCGCCATCGACCGCCTGCTGCGCCTGTCCAGCGTGGGCGCACTGGTCGATGAACACGGTCACACCCTGGTGGCCGATACGGCACGCGCCCTGCTTTCTGAACTCAGAACAGCCGCGGTCGCCGGTCGGCTTTCGCAATCAGCGATCGAATCTGAAGCGTTGACACGGACTTTGCACACGCGCGTGCAGACCCGCCTGGTGCCGCGCATGCGCAGCGTGCTCAACCTGACGGGTACCGTCATCCACACCAACCTGGGCCGCGCGCTGCTGGCGGATGAAGCGCTCAAACACCTGCTGGCCGTGATGCAGGCGCCCAACAACCTCGAATACGACCTGGCCACCGGCAGCCGCGGCGACCGCGACAGCATCGTCGAAAACCTGCTGTGCGAGCTGACCGGCGCCGAGGCGGCCACCGTGGTCAACAACAACGCCGCCGCCGTGCTGCTCACCATTGCCGCGCTGGCACGCGGCAAGGAAGTCATCGTCTCGCGCGGCGAACTGGTCGAGATCGGCGGCGCCTTCCGCATGCCCGATGTGATGGAAAGCGCGGGCGCCAGGCTGGTCGAAGTCGGCACCACCAACCGCACGCACCCGCACGATTACGAGCGCGCTATCAACGAGCGCACCGCGCTCTTGATGAAGGTGCACACCAGCAACTACGCCGTGCAGGGCTTCACCAGCGCCGTCGATGAAGCCACGCTGTGCGGCATCGCCCACGCGCGCGGTCTGCCCGTGGCCACCGATCTGGGCAGCGGCGCGCTGATCGACATGGCCGCCTATGGCCTGCCGCGCGAGCCGACGCCGCAGGAGATGCTCAAGGCCGGCTGCGATGTCGTCACTTTCAGTGGCGACAAGTTGCTCGGCGGCCCGCAGGCCGGGCTGATCGTGGGCACGAAAGAAGCTGTGGGCCGCATTCGCAAGTTCCCGATGAAGCGCGCGCTGCGCATGAGCAAGCTGCCGCTGGCCGCGCTGGAAGCGACGCTGATGCTCTACCTGCGCCCCGAGCGGCTGGCGCAAGACCTGCCCACCCTGCGCCTGCTGACGCGCCCGCTGGCCGACATCGAGGCCACCGCCCGAGCCGTGCGGCCCGAGCTGCAGGCGGCGCTCAGCGCCCGCTACACCGTGGAATGCGTGCCGTTGCAAGGCCAGATCGGCTCCGGCTCGCTGCCGGTCGAACGCCTGCCGTCGGCCGGCCTCGCCATCGCGCCGGTCGAGAAAAAAGGCAGCGGCCGCGCGCTCGATGCGCTGGCCGCCGCACTGCGCCACCTGCCCACCCCGGTCATCGGCCGCATCGCCGACGACCGCCTGATTCTGGATTGCCGTTGTCTGGAGGATGCCGACAAATTGACGAATCAAATCCCACTCTTGTCCTTGTAAAGATTAGCTGGTCAGCTACTAAAAAAGGAGTTTTCGCATGACCCTCGATCGTCGCCATTTCATCGCCGGCCTGGCCGGCACAGCCGCGCTGGCCGGTTGCGCCAGCGCGCCCTCGGGCCTCAAGTCGGCCCCTCTCCCCGCCTTCATCGGCCAATCCACGCAAACACTGCTGCCGCGCGGCAAGGCACCGCGCGTCGTCATCTGCGGCGGCGGTTGGGGCGGCCTGACCACGGCCGCCAACCTGCGCAAGGAGGCCCCGCAGGCCGAAGTGGTGCTGATCGACCGCAACCCGCAGTTCTTCTCCAGCCCCCTGTCCAACATGTGGCTGGTGGGCATGCTGGATGGCGAACTCCTCACCCAGGACTACCTGCGCGTGTCCGAGCAGTTGGGCTACCGCTTCGTGCAGGCCGAGGTGCAGGCCATCGATCGCACGCAGCGCCGCGTCACCACCAGCCAGGGCACGCTGGACTACGACTGGCTCGTCATCGCCCCCGGCATCCGCTACAACTACGAGAGCTGGTTCGGCAACGACCGCGCCGCTGCCGACGCCACGCGCGCCCGCTTTCCCAGCGCCTACGCCAGCAACAGCGAGTTCCTGGCCATCAAGCGCGCGCTGCAGGGCTTCAAGGGAGGCGATCTGGTCATGAACCTGCCGCCACCGCCGCAGCGCTGCCCGCCCAGCCCCTACGAACGAGCTTGCCTGATCGCCTGGTATTTCAAGACGAACAAGATCAAGGGCCACATCACCATCCTCGACCACAAGCCCGCCATCGCCCCCATAGGCCGCGGCTACCGCGCCGCGTTCGACGAGTTGTACAAGGACTTCATCACCTACGTGCCCAACGCGCATGTGCAAGAGGTGGATCCGTTCAACAAGCGCATCCGCACCGCCGCCGGCGACCAGCGCTTCGACCACGCCATCCTGATGGCGCCGCACAAGGCGGGCGACCTGGCCTGGCTGGCAGGCACCGTCAGCCACAGCAGCGACGGCTGGGCCGACGTGGACGAGATCACGATGCAGGTCAAGGGCGACGAGCGCGCCTTCGTCATTGGCGACGCGATCGCAGCCGTCTCGCCGCTGCCGTTCCGCTACTACCCCAAGAGCGCGCACGTGGCCAACCGCCTGGGCCGCATCGTGGCCTACCAGATCGCCGAGAAGCTGGCCGGCCGCGCACCTGAGAAGCGCCTGCCCGACAACCTGTGCTACATGGTCGTCAACGGCTCGCCGGGCCAGGCGCTGAACGTGCAGTTCGACTACAGCCTCGACGAGCAGGGCCGCGTCAAGCAGGTACAGCGCGACTTCAACGAGCGCACGCCCGAGCTGTTTAAGGACGACTTCCGCTGGGCCGACTTCATGTTCGCCGAGATGTTCGGCGGCATCGCGCCGCCGGTGCTGCCGCTGCCGGCCTATCGGGCCTGAGCAGAAGCCCCTCGCAATCGACCGCCCATGATCATCGGCACCGCAGGCCACATCGACCACGGCAAGACCACGCTGGTGCGCGCGCTCACCGGCGTGGACACCGACCGTCTGCCTGAGGAGAGAAAACGCGGCATCAGCATCGAACTGGGCTACGCCTTCCTCGGCACGCCGGATGGTGGCCGCATCGGCTTCATCGACGTGCCGGGGCACGAGCGCCTGGTGCATACGATGGTTGCCGGCGCCAGCGGCATCGACTTCGCGCTGCTGCTGGTGGCCGCCGACGACGGCCCCATGCCGCAGACGATGGAGCATTTGGCCGTGCTGTCGCTGCTGGGCATCACACGCGGCATCGTCGTCATCACCAAGGCTGACCGGGCCGATGCCCCGTGCATCGACGCGGTGCGCACCGAAATGTCGGCGCTGCTGGCACCCACGCCGCTGGCAAACGCGCCGGTCATAGCAGTTTCGGCGCAGACCGGCGATGGCATCGACGAGCTGCGCGCTCTTCTTTTTGAAGCTACTCTCTCAATATCGGCAGCGGCTACTGGCCTGTTGGGCTCACATGCTTTTCGACTGGCCGTTGACCGCGCCTTCACTCTGCAAGGCACCGGCACCGTCGTCACCGGCACCATCCATGCAGGCCGCGTGCATGTGGGCGACGAACTGGCCATCGTGCCCGGCACGCGCCATGCCCGCGTGCGCAGCCTGCACGCGCAGAACCAGCCGGTCGAAGCCGCCCTCGCGGGCCAGCGCTGCGCCGTGGCGCTGGCGGGCGTTTCCAAGGACGAGGTAGCGCGCGGCCAGTGGCTGTGCGATCCAGCCGTCACCATCGCCACTGATCGGCTGGACGCGCACCTCACGCTGTGGCATGCCGAGGCGAAGGCACTGCGCAGCGGCACGCGCGTGCAGGCGCACATCGGCGCGGCCCACGTCAACGCCACCGTCGCCGTGCTGGCGGCCGATGGCTCACCCGATGCCAAATCCGACGCCCTGGCGCCAGGCGCCAGCGCGCTGGTGCAACTGGTGCTGCAAGCCCCCGTGGCCGCCTGGTATGGCGAGCGCGTGGTGCTGCGCGATGCGTCGGGCAGCCGCACGCTGGCCGGCGGCATGGTGCTCGATCCGTTCGCGCCCACGCGCTACCGGCGCACGCCGCTGCGGCTGGCTGAACTGGCGGCGCTGCGGCAGCCGACCATCACCGAGCGCATTCCAGCACTGATCAACGTGGCGCCATACGGTGTCGATCTGGCACGCCTGGCCGCTGCGCAAGGCTTGTCGGCCCCGCCCAATGACTTCGTGCCTCAAACTGCACTGATACAGGCAGGGCAAGCGCTGGGCGCTGCACAATTAGAAGCATTCGGCGTTGCCACATTGGCCGCGCTGCAACGCTTTCACGAGCAACAACCCGACGAACTGGGGCCCGACGGCGCACGCCTGCGCCGCTTGGCCGCGCCGCGCCTGCCGCAATCGCTGTGGCTGGCTTTGCTGGACCGGCTGGCGACCGATGGCATCTTGGTATTGCATGGTGCCTTCGTGCACCTGCCCACGCACGGCACTCAACTCACCGCCACCGAAACACGCATTGCGCAAAAAGTGGCGCCCGCGTTGATCGAAGCTGGTTTCGAGGGCGCCTGGGCGCGCGACCTGGCGAAGGACGCTGGCGAAAGCGAGCCGCTGGTGCGCACCACGCTGGCCCGCCTGGCGCGACGTGGCGAGTTGCACCAGATTGTCAAGGACTTGTACTACCCACCCGCCACCCTGCAACGCGCGGCCGCGCTAGCGCGCCAGGTGGCGGCCGAGCACAGCGGCGACGTGCTCGCCGCCCAGTTCCGCGATGCCACCGGCCTGGGCCGCAAGCGGGCGATTCAGATTTTGGAATACTTCGACCGCGTCGGCCTCACGCGCCGCGTGGGCGACGTGCACAAGCTGCGCGCCGATTGCACGCTGTTCATGCCATGATTCACGTAGAACAGATTCCCTTGGCGATTTCCTCGAATGGCCGCGGAGCAGGCCACCCCAGCCAACGCCGTGGCCGGGCTTGCACCGGCCACTGGCGTTGTCCCCCCTCCCGCGGAGGGAGGGGGGAAGCGGCGTCAGCCGCTCAGGGGGGAGTTCTTATTCCGGAAGGGCAACCATCCTGGTGGGTGGGCCGGGCTTCAAACCCGGTGGGTGGCGCCATGCGTCGCCGGGTGGGTTCGACTCCCATGCCCTTCCGCCAGAGTTGCCATGCCATCTGATCACGCACCGCCACATCTGCATTACCTGATGGCGCATCAGGTCTGGGCGCGGGTGGAAGGCGATGGCACGGCCACGGTGGGTATCACGCAACTGGGTATCCGGCTGGGCGGCGAGGTCTACATGTGCCGTGCCAAGCGCGTGGGCACCGACGTGGCACAAGGAGGAACCATCGCCGTCGTTGAACTTTCGAAGTCCGTGGTGGCAGTCAAGTCTCCCGTCAGCGGCACGGTAATGGCCGTCAATGAACTGCTCGAAGAACAACCGGAGCATATTCACCTGGATCCCTGGGGCCGGGGCTGGATCGCCCGCCTGCGGTTAAGCGACTTCAAGTCCGACCGCTCGGCGCTGATCACTGGTGATGCCGTCGCACCCGCCATGGCCCACCAGGCCTGGTTGCACCGGCTGGAACTGGTGCCCGCCACGACCCCGGCAACCAAGAAATGAGCTGACGATGGGCTTTGTTGAACACAGCTTGGACGGTATTGCCATCTTGCTCTGGGCAGCCGATCCGGCTCGGCCTGAAAAACTGGCCACGCCGTTTTTTCACGCCACTGCGGCGGCGGCCATGGATGCGCGAGTGGAAATGTATTTCACCGCAACCAGCGTGCACCTGCTGATGCCTGGCGTGGCGGATGGACTGCGCGCCAGCCCGCTGGTGAACAAGACGATTGGCGACAACCTGCGAGAAGCCGCGGCCCTGGGTGCGCGCTTTTTTGTCTGCTCCGATGCGCTGCACGCACAAGGGTTGGAGGCCTCGCGCTTGATTGCCGAATGCAGCGGACACGGCGGTGCCGTGCAGTTCATGGCTCGGGCACTGGATGCACGCTGGCGTGCCCTGGTGTTTTGAACCTATTGAGCAACCCAACCCCATCAGCAGGGCCGGTGTACCTGAAGAAAATCAATGACTTACAAAACGTTTTCTTGAGAGAGTTTCGTCATTCAGGACAAGCCTATGTCATGCCTTCACCTCATCCCGTCATTGCGGCGAAGGCCGCAATCCACACGGTGTCCGCGGGTGAATGCCGTATCAAGGTGACGCCCCATGGATTGCGGCCTTCGCCGCAATGACGAGGAAACGTGAGGGATCTGATGTCCCGCGCTGTCGTGATTTTTGAAAACCTCTATAGGTTGAAACTGCTCCACCTCTCCGAGGCGCGAATCTCCGCCAAAACAGTGCGACCGCTTTGGAGAGGTAAGCATGCCCATCAATTTTTTTGGCGCGGGTGATTGGCGTGGCCCGTGCTCATATGGCGGGAAGTGTGCCGTCCCGCCAGCGGGTGGCCCATTCGGCCACCCAGCTTGCCAGCAAGTCGGCAACGGCGGTATCCACTGGCTGGCTGGACAAACCCAGCGTTGACGCGGCCCGTGCCAACGCGGTACCGGGCTGGTCAATATCCAGCGCCTGCGCGCCGTTTTGCTTGCTCAGCTTGTGGCCGTCGGCGGCCAGCACCAGCGGCGTGTGAAGGTAACGCGGCGTGGGCAGACCGAGCGTGCGTTGCAGCAGTATCTGGCGCGCGGTGTTATCGGTCAGGTCCTGGCCGCGCACCACATGGGTGACGCCCTGCGCGGCGTCGTCCACCACCACCGCCAGCTGATAGGCCCACAGGCCATCTGCCCGCAACAGCACGAAATCGCCCACTTCGCGTTCAACGTCCTGCCGCTGCGCGCCGCAGCGGCGGTCGTTCCACTGAATGACTGGATCGGGTGCGCTGGCCCCGTGTCGCAGCGCGTGCGTGGTGTGCAACCGCCAGGCGCGGGCGGGTTGCCGCCGTGGGCCGCCGTGCTCGGGGCGGCAGGTGCCGGGATAGGGCAGTTCGGCGCCACGCACGCGGGTGATGCCACGCTCGGCCTGCGCTTGCGCGATGTCCTGGCGCGAGCAGGCGCAGGGGTAGGCAAGCTCGGCGGCGGCCAGCCGATCCAGTGCCGCGCGGTACAGGTGGGTGCGCCGGGATTGCCAGACCGGCGGCGCATCGGGCAGCAGCCCGCAAGCGGCCAGTTGTTGCAGGATCAGAACGTCGGCGCCGGGTACGCAGCGGGGTATGTCCACGTCCTCGATGCGCACCAGCCATTGCCCGCCATGCGCGCGCGCATCCAGCCAGCTGGCCAGCGCCGCGACCAGCGAGCCGGCATGCAGCGGCCCAGTGGGCGAAGGAGCGAAGCGGCCGAGGTACATGGGTTGCGCGTTTGGCGTTCAACGTGTGAGAAAGGTTCAGCGTTCGGCGTTGAGCGTTTGGCGTGAAATGCGGGGAACTCTGTGACGCTGCGCTTCTAACCCGCTCAACGCTCAACGCTCAACGCTCACCGCTCAACGCGGGGCACTCAACGCGGGACGCTCAAGGCTCAACGATTCGCAGTGCCAGCTCCAGCCCGGACACGAAGGCATCTTCCACCCGCTGGCCAATGCACCAGTCGCCGCACAGGCCAATGCCCAGCGTGTCGTGCCACAGATAGTGCTGGCCCAGCGGTTTCAGGGTTTGCGACTGGTGCCACAGCACGGCCTGGGCCAGCGCGGGCGTGGCGCGAATGCCGGTGATTTCGGCAAAGGCCTTCAGCAGCTTGCCGGTCACGCGGGCGGGGTCGTCGTGCGCGTGCTCGCTCGACCAGGCACGGCTGGCGTGCACCACCCAGCGCTCGACCTGCGTGCGCCCGGGCTTGGACGATTCGCGTGCCAGCCAGGCCGCGCGGTGGTGCGTGCTGCGCGCGGCGTTCCATTGCGGCCCCAGCGTTTGCAGGCCGGGCTGCACCGCGTTGGGGAAAGCCACCATCAAGGCCCAGCAGGGCGCCATTTCCACGGCCGAAAGCGGCTCGGCCAGATGCGCGAGCTGCTCCGAAGCCAGCAGCAAGAGGCGTGCGTCGTGTGAAGGCAGCGCCAGCACCACGGCGTCGAAGCCAGCATGTACCGGGTGCTTGCCTTCGCCGTCCTGCACGTGCAGTTGCCAGCGTTCGGGCGTGAGTGTGTCGCGGGCGATGCGCGCCACGCGCGTGTCCAGGTGCAGCGCGCCGGAGTCTCGCAGCGGCTCGGCCCAGCGCTGGGGCAGCTGGCGCATGGCCGGCACCGCCAGCCAGTGGGCTTCGCGCGGAGGCGACGCGGCTTCGACCACGCGGCCACGCTCGTCCAGCACGCGCACGGCGTTGACGCTCCAGGGACGTACCACGTCCGGCGCGGTGGTCTGCAAGGCGGTGGAAAAACGCGGGTCGCGCACCGTGAAGTACTGCGCGCCGGTGTCGAAGCCGCCAAAGGGCGAGTCCTGCGTGGCCAGCCGCCCACCCGGCTCGGGCGCGGCCTCGAACACCTGCACGCCGTGGCCGGCGTTGAGGAGCGTGCGTGCGCAGGCCAGGCCGGCGATGCCGGCGCCGATGACGGCGAATTGACGGCGCGAGGGGTGGTGCGATGAGGCCATGGCGCAACTCTACATGCTGCCGTGCTGCTCCAGCAGCGCACGGCGGGTGACGGGGTGCTCCAGCCGCGCGAGCCACCAGCTCAGCGCCTGGCCCGGACTGGCTTTGGCGCGCCAGGCGTAGCTGAGCTGGGCGACACGGGTGCTGCGCTCCACCCGCCGCGCCACCAACCGGCCGGTGGAGAGGTAGGGCCGCGCGATGGGCTCCGGCAGAAAGCCCGCGCCCAGCCCGCGCAGGTGCGCATCAAGCTTGGCCGCGAGGCTGGACACGGTGAAGGTTTCCTGCCCCATCAGCAGGCCGAAGGATTGCGTGGCGCCGCTTTGCAACGAGTCGGCCACCACGATGCCGCGGTGCTTGAGCAGCTCCTCGTCCGACAGCGGCTCGGGGGCCTGCGCCAGCGGATGGTGCGGCGCCACGGCGTACACGAAGCGCACTTGCCCCAGCGGCTTGGCGCGCAGGTTGGCGGCGCTGGAGGGCTCCAGGATGACGCCGAGGGCCAGATCCGCCCTGCCCGAGGTAAGAGCGCCCATGGTGCCGCTGAGAATTTCCTCGCGCAGACGCAGGCGGGTGGGCGGGGCGAGATTGAAGAAGTCGCAGCACAGCTCCATCAGGGCCGAGTGCGAGATCAGGCCGTCGGCGGCGATGGTCAGCTCGGGCTCCCAGCCGGTGGCCACGCGCTTGACACGGTTGACCACCGCATCCACCTCCTGCTTCAGGCGTTCACCCTGCGCCAGCAGTTCGGCGCCGGCGGCTGTGGGGCGCGCCTGGCGCGAACTGCGGTCGAACAGCAGCACGTCCAGCGCGTCCTCGATCTGGCGCACGCGGTAGGTCAGGGCGCTGGGCACCATGCCCAGCACGCGCGCCGCCGCCGCGAAGCTGCCGGCCTTGGCGATGGCGTTGAGGATGCGGAAGGCATCCGGGGTCAGCACGTCGGACGGTTCGGGCATACGCGCCTCATGAGTTCAATTTTTTTGAATGATGCCATCAACGGCCTGCGATTTCAAAAGGTGGCCCGGCCCCTAAAGTACAGGTCATTGAAGGAGTTCACACATGATCAAGATTCGCAAATCCCAGGACCGCGGCTACGCCGACCATGGCTGGCTCAAGTCGTACCACAGCTTCTCGTTCGCGGGCTATCACGACCCGGCCCACATGGGCTGGGGCAACCTGCGTGTCATCAATGAAGACCGCATCGCTCCCGGCACCGGCTTTGGCGCCCATGGTCACCGCGACATGGAAATCATCAGCTACGTGCTTGAAGGCAATCTGGCGCACAAGGACAGCATGGGCAACGTCAAGGGCATTCCGCCCGGCGACGTGCAGCGCATGAGTGCCGGCAGCGGCGTGATGCACAGCGAGTTCAACCACGCGGTGGGGCAGACCACGCACTTTCTGCAGATCTGGATCGAACCGAATGTGACCGGCATCGCGCCCAGCTACGAGCAGAAAACGGTGCCCCCGGCGGACAAGCGCGGCCAGCTGCGGCTGGTGGCGGCCAATGAACCGAGCGCCGATGCCGTGAAGATTCATGCCGACGCGGCGCTGTACGCCGGCCTGTTCGATGGCGCAGAAAGCGCGGAGTTGACCATCGACCCCGGGCGCAAAGCCTACGTGCACCTGGTGCGCGGCGAGCTGAGCGTGAACGGCCAGCGTCTTGGTGGTGGCGACGCCGCGCTGATCGAGCAGGAAAGCCGCATCCGCCTGGACGGCGGCCACGATGCCGAGGTGCTGGTGTTCGACCTGGCGGCCTGAGAGGCTGCCCCCAAACTCCTCGCGCCGCGCTTGCCCCCGGTCTCGGGTGCCCTGTTGTTTGCCTGCGCCGTCCCCAGCGGAGGCGGCGCGGCCTGGCTGTGCCTGCCGCTGGCACGGGCTGGGCAGATGAACCAACTTTCACACATCCATTTTTTATTTCTAGAGAATCATCATGAATCTGAACGCATTGCAAAACCCCCTGTCCCTGCTGGGCCGCCTGCTGCTGGCCTACGTTTTCATTCCCGCTGGCATTGGCAAGCTGGGCGCCGGCTTTGCTGGCACCGTGGGCTATATCGCCTCCAAGGGTCTGCCGATGCCCGAGGTGCTGGCGGTGCTGGCCATCGCGGTCGAGATCGGCGCGGGCATTGCACTGCTCATCGGCTTCAAGACCCGCTGGGCGGCTTTGCTTCTGGCCTTGTTCACGCTGGGTGCCGCCGTGTTCTTCCACAACTACTGGGGCGTTCCGGCTGACCAGCAAATGGTGCAAAAGCTGATGTTCACCAAGAACCTGGGCATGGCCGGTGGTCTGCTGGCGTTCGCGGCGCTGGGTGGTGGTGCGCTGGGGCTGGATGGGCGTCGCCGCGCCTGATGCCGTTTCGCGTTCAAAACGGTAGCTTTTGATGAATGACGTCGCCGCTGCGTGGCGTCATGAGATCAATGCCGTGTCCAGGTGGCGCCCCATGGATGGCGGCCTTCGCCGCAATGACGGGGAGTGACAAAGAAGACATTCGTCATTTGTCATTTGTCATGCGGCGTCAGCCGCAGTCATTCGTCATCGTTTTGAACGCAAAACGATATGAGGCGCCTTCGCATCGGGGGGTAGCGCCGAGCCCGCAAAACTCCAACCGACAACGCACCGAGCGCACATCCTCGGGAAACCACGGCCTCGGGCAACGCGCGTCGCATGACACATTTACGACACTTCCGTGTCATAAAGGCATGCCATGCTGCACGCCTTCCCTGTCCCGCCTTCCTCTGGAGATTCTTCAATGCGCATCCAACCCACCATCATCGCCCTCGCCCTGGGCACCGCCTTTGCCTTGCCCGCGCAGGCGCAAACCGAAATCCAGTGGTGGCACTCCATGGGCGGCGCCCTGGGCGAGTGGGTCAACGACCTGGCCAAGGAGTTCAACGCCAGCCAGAACCAGTACAAGATCACGCCCACCTTCAAGGGCAGCTACGACGAGTCGATGACCGCCGCCATCGCCGCCTTCCGCGCCGGCAACGCGCCGCACATCCTGCAGGTGTTCGAGGTCGGCACCGCCACCATGATGGCCAGCAAGGGCGCCATCAAGCCCGTGGGCGAGGTGATGAAGCAGGCCGGCGTGCCGTTCGACCCCAAGGCCTACGTGCCCGCCGTGGCTGGCTACTACACCGCCCCCAACGGGCAGATGCTGAGCTTCCCGTTCAACAGCTCCACGCCAGTGTTCCACTACAACAAGGACGCCTTCAAGGCCGCCGGCATCGACCCCGAAAAGCCGCCAATGACCTGGCCCGAAGTGGCCAGTGCCGCCGCCAAGCTCAAGGCCAGCGGCCACAAGTGCCCCTTCACCACCAGCTGGATCAGCTGGACGCAGCTGGAGAGCTTCAGCGCCTGGCACAACGTGCTGTTCTCCAGCCTGAACAACGGCTTTGGCGGCATGGGCACGCGCCTGGCGTTCAACACGCCGCTGCATCAGCGCCACATCGAGAACCTGGGCAACATGGCCAAGCAGGGCCTGTTCGTCTACAAGGGCCGCGGCAACGCGGCCGATGCCACTTTCGTGTCGGGCGAATGCGCCATGACCACCGGCTCGTCGGCGCTGTACGGCAACGTCACGCGCAATGGCAAGTTCGCCTACGGCATCGGCACCCTGCCCTACTACCCCGACGTGCCGGGCGCACCGCAGAACACCGTGATCGGCGGCGCCAGCCTGTGGGCCATGGCCGGCAAGAAGCCCGATGAATACAAGGGCATCGGCCAGTTCTTCGCCTTCCTGAGCCAGCCCGAGGTAGCAGCCAAGAGCCACCAACGCACCGGCTACCTGCCGGTGACCATCAAGTCGTTCGAGCTGACCGACCAGTCGGGCTTTTACAAGAAGAACCCCGGCACCGACGTCAGCGTGACGCAGATGATCCGCAAGACCACCGACAAGTCGCGCGGCGTGCGCCTGGGCAACTTCGTGCAGATCCGCACCATCATCGACGAGGAGCTGGAAGGCGTGTGGGGCGGCAAGAAGTCCGCCAAGGACGCGCTCGACGCCGCCGTGAAGCGCGGCAACGAGCAGCTGGAGCGCTTCCAGAAAGCCAACCGCGGCTGATGCACCCGCGCCGCAGGCCGGCCCGTGCCACCCGCGCGCGGCCGGCCTGCGTATTTTCAAAACCCACGCCCCAACGAGGCGCCATCAACTACCATTTCAATCGTTCACGGAAACAGGCCACTTAACCATGCCTACCCTGCGCAAGAACACTGAACGCCAACGCTACGAAATCCTGACCGACGGCGGCGAGGTGGCCGGCTTTGCCGACTACCACGACCAGGACGGCGCCGTGGCGATGCCCCACACGGTGGTCGAGCCCGCGCACGAAGGCCAGGGCCTGGCCGGCCAGTTGACGCGCTTTGCCCTGGACGACATCCGCGCCAGCGGCCGCAAGGTGGTGCCCCAGTGCAGCTACGTGCGCGCCTGGATCAGCCGCCACCCGGACTACGCCGACCTGCTGGCGGCGCCGTGAGCGGCGTGCAACTCGGCACCATTTAGAATCAAACTCCGCACCACACCAGCGTATATAGCTATATAAAATATAGCATTGCAACGCTCTTTCGCCATCAGACACCCTCGACATACAAGCCACCCATGGAAAAGCGCGTCCGCTTCAAATCCGCCTGGCTGCCCTGGCTGCTGGTGGCGCCGCAAATGGTGATCGTGGGGATGTTCTTCTTCTGGCCGGCGGGGCAGGCGCTGTACCAGAGCCTGTTGCAAGAAGACGCGTTCGGCACCAGCCGCGAATTCGTCGGTCTGGCCAATTTCGAGCGGCTGTTTTCCGACCCGACCTACCTCAACTCATTCAAGATCACGGTGATTTTCTCCGTGCTGGTGGCGGTGATCGGCATCAGCGTGGCACTGCTGCTGGCCGTGATGGCCAATCGCGTGGTGCGCGGCGCCACCGTGTACAAGACGCTGCTGATCTGGCCTTACGCCGTGGCGCCCGTGGTGGCCGGCGTGCTGTGGCTGATGATGTTCCAGTCGCCCTGGGGCGTGGTGTCCTACGCCTTGCAGGCCATGGGCTACGAATGGAACCACCTGCTCAACCCCAACCATGCCATGGCGCTGATCGTGCTGGCCGCGGTGTGGAAGCAGGTTTCCTATAACTTCCTGTTCTTTCTGGCCGGGCTGCAGTCGATCCCCAACGCCGTGATCGAGGCCGCCACCATCGACGGCGCCACGCCCTGGCGGCGCTTCTGGACCATCGTGTTCCCGCTGCTATCGCCGACCACGTTTTTCCTGCTGGTGATGAACGTGATCTACGCCTTCTTCGAGACCTTCGCCATCGTCGATGCCGCCACCCACGGCGGGCCGGGCAAGGAGACCTCGATCCTGGTCTATCGCGTGTACTACGACGGTTTCAAGGCGCTGGACATGGGCGGCTCGGCGGCGCAGTCGGTGGTGCTGATGGCGATCGTGATTTTGCTGACGGTGTTTCAGTTCCGGTTCGTGGAAAAGAAAGTGCAGTATTGATGTCGAATGACAGAATGACTTCGCCGCTGCGCGGCTTCAATGACGGAATGACTGCCATGCTTCATGGCGCGCAGCGCCGTCATCGAAGCGCAGCGAGATCATTCCGTCATCGGTGGAGTGCTGCCGGGTGATCGAACGCCGCCCCGCCCTCGACTTCGTCGCCCACGCCGTGCTGATCGCCGGTGTGCTCGTCGTGGCGTTCCCGGTCTACCTGGCTTTCATCGCCAGCACACAGACGGCGCAACAGATCGCCACCAGCCACCCCATGTCGCTGCTGCCGGGCGACAACGTGCTCAACAGCTACCGGCTGGCGCTGTGGGGCGGCAAGGTGGAAGGCGGCGGCACCATCGCCGCCGGCTGGCCGATGCTGTGGGTGAGCTTCGTCACCGCCATGGTCATCGCCCTAGGCAAGATCGCCATCTCGCTGCTGTCAGCCTTCGCCATCGTCTACTTTCGATTTCCGTTCCGAAGCCTGGTGTTCTGGATGATCTTCATCACGCTCATGCTCCCGGTGGAGGTGCGCATCGGCCCGACCTACCAGGTGGTGTCGGATTTGAAGATGCTGAACAGCTACGCCGGCCTGACGGTGCCACTGATCGCCTCTGCCACCGCCACCTTTTTGTTCCGCCAGTTCTTTTTGACGGTGCCCGACGAACTGGCCGAAGCCGCCCGCATCGACGGCGCCGGGCCGATGCGTTTTTTCAAGGACATCCTGCTGCCGCTGTCCAAGACCAGCATGGCCGCGCTGTTCGTGATCCAGTTCATCTACGGCTGGAACCAGTACCTGTGGCCGCTGATCGTGACCACCAGCGAGGACATGTACCCCATCGTGCTGGGCATCAAGCGCGCCATCTTCGGCGAGATCTACATCGAATGGAACGTGGTCATGGCCACCGCCATCCTGGCGATGCTGCCGCCAGCGGCGGTGGTGGTATTGATGCAAAAATGGTTTGTCAAGGGACTGGTCGATACGGAGAAATGACGCTGTCAGGTTGAGTGTTCGGCGTTGAGCGTTGAGCGTGAACACCGGCCTTCTCCCACGCTCAACGCCGAACGCTCAACGCCCAACCTCAACAATGGCCAACATCGAATTCAACAACGTCATCAAGCGCTACGGCACCAGCCCCAAGGCCAACCAGGTGGTGCACGGCATCACGGCCCAGGTGAAGGACGGCGAGTTCGTCGTCATCGTCGGCCCCTCGGGCTGCGGCAAGTCAACCCTGCTGCGCATGGTGGCGGGGCTGGAGGAAATCACCGAGGGCACCATCAGCATCGGCGGACGCGTGGTCAACCAACTGGAGCCGGCCGAGCGCGACATCGCCATGGTGTTCCAGAACTACGCGCTGTACCCGCACATGAGCGTGTTCGACAACATGGCCTACGGGTTGAAGCTGCGCAAGATGCCCAAGGCCGAGATCGCGGCGCGGGTGGACAAGGCCGCCGCCATTCTGGAGCTGAACGGCCTGCTGCAGCGCAAGCCGCGCGAGCTGTCGGGCGGCCAGCGCCAGCGCGTGGCCATGGGCCGCGCCATCGTGCGCCAGCCGCAGGTGTTCTTGTTCGACGAACCGCTGTCCAACCTGGACGCCAAGCTGCGCGCGCAGACCCGGCTGGAGATCGAGAAGCTGCACCGGAGCTTAAGCATCACCAGCCTGTTCGTCACCCACGACCAGGTGGAGGCCATGACCCTGGCGCAGCGCATGATCGTGATGAACGCTGGCCGCATGGAGCAGTTCGGCACGCCCGACGAGGTGTACCACCGCCCGGCCACCACGTTCGTCGCCGGCTTCATCGGCGCGCCGCCGATGAACCTGCTGACCGGCATGGAAGGCGTGCGCGAGGGCGTGATCCTGGGTATCCGCCCCGAGCACCTGCGCGTGGTCGACTCCGGCGGCTGGACGCTGCACGTGGAAACCGTGGAAATGCTGGGTGCCGAGCGCCTGTTGTACGGCCGCCTGGGCGGCGCGCAGGGGCCATTCACCATCCTGCGCATGAACGAAACCGAGGTGCCACCCACGACCGGCCAGGCGCTGCACGTGCTGCCGCTGGAAGACCGCGTGCACGGCTTCGACGCCGCGACCGGTGTTCGTCTGGAAAACTGAATGCCCGTTCATTGGCGGTGGCTAGCCCGGCACAGGAAACCACTGATACCGTTTTGCGTTCAAGACGATGACGAATGACCGCGGCTAACGCCGCATGACAAATGACAAATGACAAAGAATTCATTTGTCATTGAAGCGCAGCGAAGTCATTTGTCATTTGTCATTCGTCATTTTTAAAAGCCCATTCGACATGCAACCCAACACCCACGCCCCCTGGCCCTACCCCTTCTGGATCGCTCACCGCGGCGCTGGCCACCTGGCGCCCGAGAACACGTTGGCCGCCTTCCGCCTGGGCGCCGCGCATGGCTATCGCATGGCCGAATGCGATGCCAAGCTGTCGGCCGACGGCGTGGTGTTCCTGTTGCACGACACCACGCTGGAGCGCACCACCAGTGGTCACGGCACGGCGGGCGATCTGTCCTGGTCCGCCCTCTCGCAACTTGATGCTGGCGGCTGGCATTCGCGCGCCTACGCGGGCGAGCCGGTTCCCACGCTGGAAAACCTGTCGCGCTGGTGCCTGGCCAACCGCTGCCACCTGGACATCGAGATCAAGCCCACGCCCGGCTTGGAAGAAGCCACTGGCCGCGCCGTGGCCGAACTGGCCGCGCGCCTGTGGCAAAGCGCGCCCATGCCGCCGCTGCTGACCTCTTTCCGCCCCGAATCGCTGCAAGGCGCGTTGGCCGTGGCGCCGCAACTGCCGCGCGGGCTGCTGCTGGACACGCTGTGGGACGGCTGGGCCGGTATCGCCACACGGCTGGGCTGCGCCGCCATCATCTGCAACCACGCGCTGTGGGACGAGGCGCTGGTGGCTCGGGTACACGACATGGGCATGCGTGCCCTGAGCTACACCGTGAACGACGAATGGGCCGCCCAACGCCTGATCGCCCTGGGCACCGACGGCATCGTGACGGACCGGGTGGATCTGTTCAGTCCGGCCTGACGGCGCACGCGCCAGAACCAGACCGGCGTCCGGCCTTGGCGCCAGTGTGCTGTCCCGCAAATAGTTGCATGAAATGAAATCGATGCATTCGCTTGCAGGGCAAGGCGCAAAACGCAGCGATACCGGGTGGTATCGCGAGGATTTGCAACGCCGCCATGCGAGCGAAGGCGCGATTTCATATGCAAATTATTTGCGGGGCAGCACACCGCATCACCCCCCGTGCCCGTCGCCCCGCTGATCCTGGTCTTGCCAGCGTGCCCACCCAGCCGCGCGCAGCATGCAGGCAGGGCAGGTGCCGCAGCCATAGCCCCAGGGGTGGCGCTGTGTGCGCTCGCCCAGGTAGCAGGTGTGCGTGTGCTCCACGATCATCCGCACCAGGGCATCACCGCCGCCAGCCGCGTCGCCCTGTTGGCCCAGCGCATGCGCCAGCCGCCAGGTGGCGGCCTTGTCGATCCACATCAAGGGCGTTTCGACCAGAAAGCGCCGGTCCATGCCCAGCGACAGCGCCAGCTGCATGGCTTTCATGGTGTCGTCGCGGCAGTCGGGATAGCCGGAATAGTCGGTCTCGCAGACGCCGGTGACGATCACGTCCAGCCCCCGGCGGTAAGCCAGCGCGCCGGCGAAGGTCATGAACACCAGGTTGCGGCCAGGCACGAAGGTGTTGGGCAGCCCGGCGCGCTCCATCTCGAAAGCCATGTCGCGCGTGAGCGCGCTGTCGCTGATCTGGCCCAGCACTGCCAGGTCGATCAGGTGGTCTTCCCCCAGCCGCGCCGACCAGGCCGGAAAACGCGCCCGCAACTCGCGCAGCACCTCGCCGCGTTGCCGCAGCTCGACACGATGGCGCTGGCCGTAGTCGAAGCCGATGGTTTCCACCCGCTCGTGGCGCGTCAGCGCGTGGGCCAGGCAGGTGGTGGAATCCTGGCCGCCGGAAAACAGCACCAGGGCGCCGTGATGTGGCGTGGAATCAGATGATTGCATGGTCTTGGCGGGCTCTGGCCCCGTGAATCCGCGCCGTCAAAGCGCTCGGAAGCAACTCGATTTCACGCACCATCCAGCGCGCTGAGGTACTGCGCCACCCGTGGCCGCACGCGCATCGGCCGGCTCTTGATGACGGTGCCGATGTTGACGAAACACAGGGCCTGTTCGTCGGCGTGCAGCCCGAACAGGGTGCGCAGCGGCGTTGACGCCAGCGCCTTGCCGCTGGTCAGCGCGCCGCCAAAACCCTGTGCGTGCGCCATCAGCAGCATGTTCTGCACCGCGCAGCCCGCCGAGACGATGCGCTCGTGCGGCTCGATCTCGGCGTCATCGTCGCGCAGGCGCACCACCGCCAGCAGCAGCAAGGGGGCGCGAAAGGCTTTTTCGCGCGCCTGCTCTATCTGCCGCGCCGTGGCGGTGGCATCGCGCTCGACCAGCGCGGCGGCGAAGGCATCGGCCAGCCGTCCGCGCGCCGGGGCGGGCACCTCGATGAAGCGCCAGGGCAACAGCTCATGGTGGTCGGGCGCGCTGGCGGCGGCCCCCAGAATGGCCTGCGCCTGCGCGGCGTCCGGCCCCGGATCGCCCAGGCGCTTGGGCAGGATGGTCTGGCGGGTATGGATCAGCGCGTGCGCCAGCTCAATGACCTCGGGCGGGCGCGGCTCGCCCAGCGGCGCGGGTTCGGACGGCGTGGAATGAGTCATGGCGGCAAGCGTAGCGCATGGCTGACGAGCGGCGGCGCGCCATACCCTGATCGGATGGACGTAGCACCGATGCACGCGCCCTGTTTGACGGGCATCAATAAACAGAGCCCCTGAAGCAGGTAACTTATCACGCTGTCATCGTTGCAAGTTATGGAAGTTCGCCATGTCGCTCGCCAAAACCGAAAAAGGCCGTGAAGCGCTGGCGCAGCGCGGGTTGTTGTCGCGCCGCGAGCGCCAATTACTCATTCTGTGCGATGCACAGCGCACGCAGGACGATCTGATGCGCATGATGGGCGTGGAAATCGCCGAGGACATCGAGCGCCTGGAAGAAGCCGGGTTGCTGATGTTCATCACGCCATCGCTGCGCCGCGTGGCCGAGTTCTCCGACACGGGCACGATCGAATTCCCGCTGACGCGCCCACAGGCCGAGACCAGCAGCCTGTCCGCCGGATACAGCCTGCAGACAGACTGAGCCGAGCCCGGACGCCCTGCGGCGTTGCCCAGGAAATCGCGCTCCCATCCACCGGTTGGGTTGACACGGGGCTGAAGAGGTCAGCCCGCCTTGCCGTCGACACGCGGGCGGCCATACCAGTTGGCGTAACGCGCCGCCCACACGGTGATGATCACCGTCCACAGCATGGCGGCCAGCGCGGTCACCCATTGCGGCATGCCTTGCACCGCCGCCACCAGCCGCACGCCCACGGCCACCTGCAACAGCCAGAACATCACCCACACCGGGTTGTCGGCCACCAGGGCGCGGCCACTGTGGCCGCACGATACGCGCGTGACCATGGCGATCATGATCGAGCCCAGAAACCCCATGCCCAGCGCGTGCAGCGCGCCCAGCCCCAGCACCGCCTGGCCGGTGGCCAGCCACAGCCCTTGTGAAACGGCGCTGTACAGCAACGCCAGCCCCAGCCAGACAAAGCCCACGTGCAGCATGGCCAGCAGGCGGATCTTCAGGCTTTGTACCAGGCCCCACACCACCGCCAGCCACAGCAGCACGCCGCCAGCGGCCAGTTCCACCGCGATCACCAGCACCGTCCAGGCCGGCCAGGCGTCGGCGCTGGGCGCGGCGTAATCCACCCACAGCGCCAGCACCTCGAACACGGCCACGCCCAGCATCAGCCACAGCACCCAGAACGGCCGCCAGATATCAATCATGGGCAGCACGTTGGAGGTGAAGAACGGAATCATGCGATGGGCCACGCTGACGTAGGTGACGACGATGAAGCCCCACAGCGCCGTGCGCACCAGCACCAGCGCCAGCGCGTCCTGGCCCAGCCCCATCGCGCCGCCCGCGCCCGCCAGGCACAGCACGCCAACGATGCCGCCAATGCCCACCGCCTTGGCATGCACGCGGTCGGGCACCTGGCTGGCGCTGATCAGGCGCCAGAACAGCGCCACCATCCACGCCAGGCCCACGGCGGCCAGCGCCAGCCCGGCCAGCGCCGCCACCGCGTTCAGGTGCGCGCCGGCCAGCCACAGCAGCCAGCCGCCCGCCTGCAACAGCAGGGGCGCCAGCAATTGCGTGGCCGCCAGCGGCGGCACGCGCAGCCAGTTGGGCCCGGCGGTGAACAGAAAACCCGAGAAAAACAACGGCATGAAGCCAAACACCATCGCGGTGGCGTGCGTTAGCGTGGGCGATACCGCATACCCTAGGCCGAACCAGCCGTGCACCCGGTCTTCCTGCACCAGCCACCACCACCCGCTGGCCGCCACCAGCACCACCATGGCCAGAAAAAACCCCAGGCGGTGGGGCGCCGCCATCAGCATGGGCAGGCGCCACGGCCCCGTCACCGGCGCCGGCCTGCCCGTCCGCGCGGGCGGTGCCGGTGGTGCGGCACGCACGGGAATCTGGGGCTGGGCAGTGGGGCTTGGTGGCGTTCGTTCAGTCATGGGAAGCTTGTACGTTGTCTGGCAAAACCCTGACCATGACCCGGGTCAAACTTGCACCGCTACGCGTGTGCAAAAGGCTGGGGATTACCCGCGCGCTACAAATTCGTGAGTCTACCGCGCTTGCCCGTCAACGCCATGACTATGATCCTGGCAACGGCGCCGACATTCATGCGCATTGGCTTTCAACCTATTGAATATTTCGTAATTCATGACACGCTGCTTGCCCTCACCCCAACCCTCTCCCAAAGGGAGAGGGGGATTTCTTTCTGATGGCCCGCGCTGTCGTGATTTTTGAAAACGTCAATAAAAAACGGGGCATTTGTCATGCGGCGCCAGCCGCGGTCATTCGTCATCGTCTTGAACGCAAAACGGTATCCGCACGCACACCGCGCCGCCCATGCCCACACCGCCAATTGCCACCCGCTTGCCCGCCGATACGGCGACGGTCATGACCGCCCAGGTCGCCATCATCGGCGCCGGCCCGGCTGGCCTGATGGCGGCCGAGGTGCTGTCCGCCGCTGGCGTGGCGGTGCACGTGTTCGACGCCATGCCCTCGGTGGGCCGCAAATTCCTGCTGGCGGGCAAGGGTGGCCTGAACCTGACGCATGCGGAAGCGTTCGACCACTTCGTCACGCGCTACCACGCGGCGCAAGACCGGGTCGAGCCCTGGCTGCGCGACTTCGGCCCGCAACAGGTGCGCGACTGGGCCGATGGCCTGGGCGTGCAGACCTTCGTCGGCACCTCGCGGCGCGTGTTTCCGGCCGAGATGAAGGCCGCCCCGCTGCTGCGCGCCTGGCTGCGCCGCTTGCGCCACCCACCGTCTGGCGGCGTGCCGGTGCGATTCCACATGCGGCATCGGTGGCTGGGCTGGCAAGACCCGCCAGACACCGCGAATGACCAGCACGCCGATGCATCGCCCACCCGCAGCGCAATCACCTTCCATCTTGAATCCCCGGCTGGCCCGGTACGGGTACAAGCCCTGGCCGCCGTGCTGGCGCTGGGCGGCGCCAGCTGGCCGCGCCTGGGATCGGACGGCGCCTGGGCGCCACTGCTGGCCGCCCACGGCGTGCGGGTGATGCCGCTGGTGGCCGCCAACTGCGGCTTCGACGTGGCCGGCCCGGACGATGCGGGCTGGACACCATTTTTCAGTCAGCGCCATGCGGGCCACCCTTTCAAGTCGGTCGCCATCCGCGTGCAGGACGCGGCGGGCCAGGTGCTGTTTCAGCGCCTGGGTGAATTCGTCGCCACGGCCACCGGCGTGGAAGGCAGCCTGATCTACGCCGCCAGCCACCTGCTGCGCGAGCAGATCGCCGCGCATGGCCGCGCCACGCTGTGGCTCGACCTGCTGCCCGCGCGCACGCCCGAACAGGTGCTGGCCGCGCTGAAAACACCTCGCGGCACGCAAAGCCTGTCCAACCACCTGCGCCGCCAGCTGGGGCTGGAAGGCATCAAGACCGCTCTGCTGAACGAGTTGCTGCCCCGCCAGACGCTACAAAACCAAGAGCTATTGACCCAAGCCATCAAAGGGCTTCCGATTGATTTAATCCGAACCCGCCCGGTGGCCGAGGCCATCAGCAGCGCTGGCGGCGTGGCCCTGGACGAGCTGGATGACGGCCTTCAGCTGCGCCGCCTGCCCGGCGTGTTCTGTGCTGGCGAAATGCTCGACTGGGAAGCCCCCACCGGCGGCTACCTGCTGACGGCCTGCCTGGCCAGCGGCGTGCGTGCGGCGCGCGGCGTGCAGGGCTGGCTTGCCGGGCAACGGTGACTGCCAGCCCACGCGCCCTTCAACCTATTGAATATTTCGTAATTCATGACACGCTGCTTGCCCTCACCCCAACCCTCTCCCAAAGGGAGAGGGGGATTTCTTTCTGATGGCCCGCGCTGTCGTGATTTTTGAAAATCTCAATAGGTTCAACCGCAACTGCCCACGAACCCGCACTGGGTGCAGTAGTCGCACCCGTCCTTGCGGATCATGGCGTGCGCGCCGCATTCGGGGCATTTCTTGCCAGCCATGACGCCCGTGGGCACCATGGCGGCGGGCTCCATGCGGGGTTCGACGGCGGGCAGCTCGTCCATGTCGAACAGCGACCCCTGCGCCGCCAGCGCGCGCTGGGCGATCAGGTTCTCGATGGCGTAGCCAATGGCCGCCACCTCGCTGTCGTGCCAGCGCGGCACGTGGACGCCATCGGCCTTTTCGTAAGTGCCCAGGCGCACCGGGCCACGGTCCCAGGTGACCTTGCGCATGTCGGACAGCGCGCGGTCAAGAAAGCCGCCACGCGCGGCCAGGCTGAGCATGCGCATGGTGGCGGTGATCCACTGCTGCGACTCGCCGCTCTGGCCCACGGGCATGAAGAATTCAATGGCGCGCTCCACCGTGCCCTTGCCGTCGGCCGTGGGCACCGGCAGGAACGAGACGATCAGGTACAGGCGCTGCTGGCCTTCGTGCGTCCAGTATTCGATCTTCTCGGTGACCGAGGGCAGGCCGCCGGAGGGGCGCTTCTCGATCACCGTGCGCATGGGGTCGTAGGGCACGGCGGGCGTGGGCGCGGGCACGTTGGGGGCCGGCGCCGCCGACGGCTCATCCTTCTTGGCCGGCGTGGTCTCCAGCACCGCGCCCAGGATGCTGTTGGGGCGGTAAGTGGCCAACCCCTTCAGCCCCGCCGACCAGGCCTGGCGGTACAGGTCCTTGAAGTCGTCGTAGGGGTAGTCCTCGGGAATGTTCACCGTCTTGCTGATGCTGGTGTCCACGTAGGGCTGCACCGCCTCCATCATGGCGACGTGATCCTGCGCGCTCATCTGCAGCGCGTTGACGAAGTAGTCGGGCAGCTTGTCCACGTCATCGCTCGACACGGTGCCATCGACCAGCGAGCGGTACAGGCGGAACGCATGGTCTTCCACCGTGTAGCTGCTCTTGCTGCCGTCGGCCTCGCGCTTGTTGCGCGTGTAGCCCCAGCTGAAGGCCGGCTCGATGCCGTTGCTGGCGTTGTCGGCGAAAGCCAGGCTGACGGTGCCGGTGGGCGCGATCGACAGCAGGTGGCTGTTGCGGATGCCGTGCTGGCGAATGTCGGCCTGGAGGTCGGCGGGCAGGCGGCTGGCGAAGGTGCCGGCTTTCAGGTAACCGTCGGCGTTGAACTTGGGGAAAGCGCCTTTTTCCTTGGCCAGCTCGATCGACGCGCGGTAGGCCGCGTCGCGCATGCGGCGCGCGATCTGCGTGGCCAGCTCGCGGCCCTCGGCGCGGTCGTAGCGCAGCTTGAGCAGGGTCAGTGTGTTGCCCAAGCCCGTGAAACCCACGCCGATGCGCCGCTTGTCGGCCGATTCGGCGCGCTGCTGCTCCAGCGGCCAGAAGGTGACGTCCAGCACGTTGTCGAGCGCGCGCACCTGCGTGGCCACCACCTGCTCGAAGGCGTCGAAGTCGAACACCGGCTCGCCACCCACGCCAAACGGATGGCGCACGAAATTGGTCAGGATGATGGGGCCGAGGTCGCAGCAGCCGTAGGGCGGCAAGGGCTGCTCGCCACAGTTGTGCACGTACAGGCCGTTGGCGTCGAAGGCGTGCACGTCGGCCACGGTGACGTCGTAGACGTCTTCATGGCCCTCGGGCGTCAGACCTTCAACGGTGGCGACGAACCGCTCACGATTCAGGCGGCGCTGGTAACCGCCCATGGCGCGGTCAAGGGCAGCCGCCTTCGCTTCGTCGGCAAAGCCCACGCGTTCCGCGAACTCGACCAGGTTGTCGCCGCTGATGACCAGTTCGTGCTGCGCGGCCACGACGTAGAACGCCTGACCGCCCTGCCCGTTGGGCAACACGCGCTTGCCACCCGGCCGACGCTGGTTGTAGATCGTGCTGACGATGCCCAGGCGCAGCAGCATCCGCTGCACGGCCTGCAGGTTGGCCAGGTCGCTCTGTGCCAGGCGCACGCTGACTCCCTTGGTCTGCGTACCCTGCACGGAGCCGTCGCTGTCGAACATGCCGCGCAGCAAGCCGGCATGGAACCCACTGCTGGTGCATTCCAGCGCGGGCGTCAGCCCTTTCGCCCCCGGCGCCATGCCGTAGTGGAGCGCCAGGTCGCGCAGGGCTGTCGATGCCATCCGAACTTCGCCACGGTCGGCCAGCGGACGCTGCCAGCCGGCGAAATCCGACCGGTGGGGCAGTGTCTGCGCGGCCGCCAGGGCCGCAACCATCACGCCCGTGGGTGACGACAGGGGAGCACCGTTCGCGACCGTCTTGAAGCGCTCGTCCCAAATCGACAGGACGGCTTTGTCGGCTTTCAGCACGCCATCGCCAACCAGCAGCCCCAGCAAGTAGCCCTCGGCCTCCGTCCCTTTGCCGTCCCAGCCGCCCATCTCGCGATGGTTATGCAGCACGACTTCATCGCCGGGTTGCAAATGCTGTGCCTGCACCCACTCGGTGCGCATCAGATAGCGCGTCCGTTTGGCCACACGGCGAATCTTGTGATCGCAGGTCAGTCGCAGGCTCTGACCTTCGACCGTGCGCAGCTCCAGCACGGGGCGGTGACCGGTGCGGAAGAAGCCGCGGCTCAACACGGGATAGGCCGCACCATCCACCACGGCGGTGAACGGCTGGCCGATCAGGTCCTGCACCTGCGCGGGACCGCCCTCGGTCATCACCCAGGTGTCGGCGGTAACGCAGGGGTTGGTCGCCTCGATGGTCTCGCAGTAGTTCAGGTTGTTGTCGCGCCCGATCTGGTCGAGGAACAGGATGCCCGGCTCGGCGAAGTCGTAGGTGGACTTCATGATGGTGTCCCACAGCTCGCGCGCGGGCAGTTTGCGGTACACCCACAGGCCGTCGGCGCGCTGGTAGCCGCCTTGCTCCAGCACCTTCTGGCCGGGCTTGGCCTTGTGCGCCAACTCCCAGTCGGCGCCGTCGGCGACGGCCCGCATGAAAGCGTCGCTGACGCCCACCGACACGTTGAAGTTGTTCCAGCGGCCCGGCGTGCGCTTGGCGGTAATGAACTCGATCACGTCCGGGTGGTCGATGCGCAGCACGCCCATCTGGGCGCCCCGGCGCGCGCCGGCGCTTTCGACCGTGGAGCAGCTCTGGTCGAACACGTTCATGTAGCTGCACGGGCCGCTGGCGATGCTGTGCGTGCCCTTGACGTCGGCGCCCTTGGGCCGGATGCGGCTGAAGTCGTAGCCCACGCCACCGCCCCGGCGCATGGTTTCGGCGGCCTCGCGCAGCGCCTCGTAAATGCCGGGATAACCGTCGTCGTCGTGGCCCTGGATGGCATCGCCCACCGGCTGCACGAAGCAGTTGATCAGCGTGGCCTGGATGTCGGTGCCGGCGGCGCTCATGATGCGGCCCGCGCCGATGGCGCCCGCCCACAGGTTGCCCAGGAACTTCTGCTCCCATTCGGCGCGCAGTTCGGGTTTTTCAACGCTGGCCAGCGCGCGCGCCACGCGGCCGTATAGCTGGTCCAGACTGGTTTCGCCGGGCTTGAAGTATTTCTCGGCCAGTACGTCGTGGCAAATGGGCTGCACACCCGGCAGCTGCTGTGCTCCGGGCAGGGAATCTCGTTTCATGGGCTCACTCCGGGGGATCGACGCTGCCGACGTCCACACGCAGCCGGCAGCGGAACGGCCAATTCTTGCATCAAAGACGCCCCCTCATTCAAGGCGTGGATGTGATAGTCCCCCGCTTTGCTACCAACAAAATAGCTGCATCCGATGAACCAATCTGAGGTTCCGGCCTATTTTTTGGTGAACAAAATCATGCGTTGGCAACGGGCTCTCGGAGACTGTCCTCAAATTCATCGCGGTAAGCGATTGCCCCGGATCGGGTGTCCTGCAAGGCGCATTTCGCAGCCAATAGCTTGTGCTATTGGCAAGGGATGCAACGCCGCAGGGCGCCCGAGACCGGGGACAAGCGCGGCGCGAGGAGTTTGAGGACAGCCTCTCAAACCTCGGCCAGCCGAGGCGGCACCAGCGGCGCGGGCGCGGGTGGCGCCAGCGCGGCGGCGGTGAACAGCACGTCGGTCGACGAGTTGAGCGCCGTCTCGCACGAGTCCTGCACCACGCTGACGACAAAGCCTATCGCCACCACCTGCATGCCCACGTCGGTGGGCATGCCCAGCAGCCCCGTGGCCAGGGGAATCAGCAGCAGCGAGCCACCCGCCACGCCCGATGCGCCGCAGGCCGCCAGCGTGGACACCACCGACAGCAGCAGCGCCGTGCCGAAATCCACCCGCACGCCCTGCGTGTACGCCGCCGCCAGCGCCATGACCGAGATGGTGATGGCCGCGCCCGCCATGTTGATGGTGGCGCCCAGCGGGATAGTCACCGAATACGTGTCCTCGTCCAGCCCCAGGCGCTGGCACAGCGCAAGGTTGACGGGGATGTTGGCCGCCGAGGAGCGGGTGAAAAAGGCCGTCACCCCGCTTTCGCGCAGGCAGGTGAACACCAGCGGAAACGGGTTGCGCCGCGTTTTCAGCCACACGATCAGCGGGTTCATCACCAGCGCCACCACCAGCATGGCGCCCACCAGCACCATCAGCAGCCGCGCGTAGCCCAGCAGCGCGCTCAGCCCCGCCGTGGCCAGCGTGCCCGCCACCAGCCCGAAAATGCCCAGTGGCGCCAGGCGAATCACCCACTGCACGATGCCCGACAGCGCATCCGCCCCGTCCAGCAGGACTTGCTGCGTGGTGTCGCTGGCGCGGCGCAGCGCCAGGCCCAGCCCCACGCCCCAGGTCAGCAGGCCGATGTAGTTGGCCTCCAGCAGCGCCTTGACCGGATTGGTGACCGCCGACAGCAGCAGGTTCTTCAGCACCTCGCCAACCGCCTGCGGCGGCACGCCCTCGCCCGGCGCCGTCAGCACCAGCGTGGTGGGAAACAGAAAACTCGCCGCCACGCCGATCAGCGCCGCGCCAAAGGTGCCCAGCACGTACAGCGCCAGCACCGGGCGCACCCGCGTTTGCTGCCCGCGCTTGTGCGAGGCGATCGACGCCGCCACTAGCACCAGCACCAGCACGGGCGCCACCGACTTGAGCGCCATCACGAACACGTCGCCCAGCAGCGCCGCCGCGCGCGCGCCGGCAGGCCACGCCAGCGCCAGCACGATGCCCAGCAGCATGCCAATGAAAATTTGCAGCACCAGCGGCACCCGGTGCATCCGGGCCCACGGGCTGCTGGAAACGGAAGAAGTCGATTGCATGCGAAAGTTTCTGATCGCGCCGCGGGCCACCGCCCGCCGCGCGCACGAGGACTGAAAAGAGCGCTATTTTCACCGAGCATGCGGGCCACGCCCAGGCGCTGTCGCGTGGACGGCATCACGGACACATGCCCGGCCATCGGCCGCCGCGCCTACAATTCGCGCTTCACGCTGGCGCCCGCGCCGGCCCGTTCACCAGCCTCTGGACAGATACCATGAACCGCTGCTCGAAACCCCTCGCCACTCTGCTTTTTGTAGCCGTCAGCGCAACCCTAACAATGGCTGGCGCCACTTTTTCCACCGAAACACAAGCCCAGCGCATGTTTCCGCAGAAGGTGCAGCGCGGCAAGATCACCTTCGTTGGCGCGCGCGAGGTGGTGCTGAACGACAAGACCGAGCGCCTGGCCCCCGGCGCCGTGGTGCGCACCGAGCGCAACACCATCGCCCTCACCGGCAGCCTGCGCAACCAGACCTTCCTCGTCAATTACCTGCGCGATCCGGCTGGCCTGGTACGCGAGGTCTGGATCCTGACGCCCGCCGAGGCCGAGCGCCCCGTGCGCCGCGGCCAGCCAATGCCGTCCAACGCCGGCGATTCGCCCCTGTACGCCAACTGAGCGCCAACCGAGCGCCCGCCCGCGCCCACCACGCACTGACCGCCAGCGCGCGTGATGGCGCGGCACGCCGCCGCCAGCCGCCCACCCATTCCTCGCTTTTTCCCCGCCTTTTTCCAAGGAGACAAACCATGTCTCGCAAAGTCTTCATCAAGACCTTCGGCTGCCAGATGAACGAGTACGACTCGGACAAGATGGCCGACGTGCTGGACGCCGCCCAGGGCTATGAGCCCACCACCAACGTCGACGAAGCCGACCTGATCCTGTTCAACACCTGCTCGGTGCGCGAGAAGGCGCAGGAGAAGGTGTTTTCCGACCTGGGCCGCGTGAAGCACCTCAAGAAGAAAGGTGTGCTGATCGGCGTGGGCGGCTGCGTGGCCAGCCAGGAGGGCGAGGAAATCATCAAGCGCGCGCCCTACGTGGACGTGGTGTTCGGCCCGCAGACCTTGCACCGCTTGCCCGAGCTGCTCTCCCAGCGCGAGCAGCAGCAACAGCCGCAGGTGGACATCCGCTTTCCCGAGATCGAGAAGTTCGACCACCTGCCGCCCGCGCGCGTGGAGGGCGCCAGCGCCTTCGTCTCGATCATGGAAGGCTGCTCCAAGTATTGCAGCTACTGCGTGGTGCCCTACACGCGCGGCGAGGAATTCAGCCGCCCGTTCGACGACGTGCTGACCGAAGTCGCCGGCCTGGCCGACCAGGGCGTGAAGGAGGTGACGCTGCTGGGCCAGAACGTGAACGCCTACCGCGGCAAGATGGGCGACACAGACGACATCGCCGATTTCGCTCTGCTGATCGAGTACGTGGCCGAGATTCCCGGCATTGAGCGCATCCGCTACACCACCAGCCACCCCAACGAGTTCACCAAAGCCTTGATCGACGTGTACGACAAGGTGCCGCAGCTCGTCAGCCACCTGCACCTGCCCGTGCAGCACGGCTCCGACCGCATCCTGATGGCGATGAAGCGCGGCTACACCGCCATGGAATACAAGAGCATCGTCCGCAAGCTGCGCGCCGTGCGGCCCGACCTGAGTTTGTCGAGCGACTTCATCGTCGGCTTTCCGGGCGAGACGGAAGACGACTTCGGCAAGATGATGAAGCTGATCGACGACGTGGGCTACGACGCCAGCTTCTCCTTCATCTTCAGCCCGCGCCCCGGCACGCCAGCGGCCAACCTGCACGACGACACGCCGCACGAGGTGAAGCTGAAGCGTCTGCAGCACCTGCAGGCCACCGTGGAGCAGAACGTGCGCGCCATCGGCGCCAGCCGCGTGGGCACCGTGCAGCGCATCCTGGTCGAAGGGCCGTCGCGCAAGAACCCCGCCGAGCTGATGGGCCGCACCTTCTGCAACCGCATCGTCAATTTCGACGGCGGGCCGCACTCAGGCCGCCTGGTGGGCCAGATGATCGACGTGACCATCACCGAGGCGCTGCCGCATTCGCTGCGGGGCGCCGTTCATGCCGTGGAGCGCGGCTGAGCCAACCGCCTCACCCGCTCAAGCCGCCCGCGCCGCGCGCAACTCCCGCGCCGCCGCCACCATGTGCCGCAGCGCGGGTATCACCTCGTCCCACTGGCGCGTCTTCAGGCCGCAGTCGGGGTTGACCCACAGGCGCTCTGCCGGAATGCGCTCGGCGGCCTTCTTCATCAGCGACACGATCTGCGCCTGACTCGGGATGTTGGGCGAATGGATGTCATAAACGCCGGGGCCGATCTCGTTGGGATACCTGAAGTCGTCGAATACGTCGAGCAGTTCCATGTCGGAGCGGCTGGTCTCGATGGTGATGACGTCCGCGTCCATGCCGGCAATCGCGTCGATGATGTCGTTGAACTCCGAGTAGCACATGTGGGTGTGAATCTGCGTCTCGTCGCGCACGCCGTTGGCAGCGATGCGAAAGCACTCGATGGCCCAGTCCAGATAGTCCCGCCACCGTGACTGGCGCAGCGGCAGCCCCTCGCGCAGGGCGGCTTCGTCGATCTGGATGATGCGCACGCCGGCGCGCTCCAGATCCAGCACCTCGTCGCGGATCGCCAGCGCCAGTTGCCGGCAGGTGTCGGCGCGCGGCTGATCGTCGCGCACGAACGACCAGTTGAGCATGGTGACGGGGCCGGTCAGCATGCCCTTCATCGGCTTGCTGGTCAGCGACTGGGCGTAGCGGGTCCACTCCACCGTCATGGCGCGCGGACGGCGGATGTCGCCAAACAGGATGGGCGGCTTGACGCAGCGCGAGCCGTAGCTTTGCACCCAGCCGAACTGGCTGAATACATAGCCCTCCAGTTGCTCGCCAAAGTATTCGACCATGTCGTTGCGCTCGGCCTCGCCGTGCACCAGCACGTCCAGGCCCAGGGTTTCCTGCTCGCGCACGCCGCGCGCGATTTCGGCGCGCATGGCCGCCTGATAGGCCGCGTCGTCCAGCCGGCCCACCTTGTGGTCGGCGCGCGCGGCGCGGATGTCGGCGGTCTGCGGAAACGAGCCGATGGTCGTCGTCGGGTAGACCGGCAGCTTCAGGATGGCCGCCTGCTTGCGCGCGCGCTCGGCGTGGGCGCTTTCGCGCTGGCCCATGTGCGCGCCCACGCGCGCCACGGCTTCGGCCACCCGCGGGTGGTGCACGCGCGGCGAGGCGCGGCGCGCGGCCAGCGCGGCGGCGTTGGCCGCCAGTTCGCTCTTGACCGCGTCGCGGCCCTGGCGCAGCGCGGTCGCCAGCACGCGCAGTTCATCAAGCTTCTGCAGCGCGAAGGCAAGCCAGGGTTTGACCTCGGCATCCAGCTTCTGCTCCTGCGCCAGATCGACTGGCACGTGCAGCAGCGAGCACGAAGGCGCGATCCACAGCCGCTCGCCCAGCCGCCCGGCCAGCGGCTCCAGCCAGTCGAGCGCGGCGTTCAGATCGGTCTTCCAGATGTTGCGGCCATTGATCACGCCCAGCGACAGCACCTTGTGCTCGGGCAGCACGTTCAGCAGGGGCTGAAGATCGTCCTGGCTGGTGCTGGCGTCGATGTGCAGGCCGGCCACCGGCAGATTGGCGGCCAGGTAGCGGTTCTCGGCCAGAGGCCCGAAATAGGTGGTCAGCAGAATCTTGGCGCGGCAGGGCTTGAGCTGGTGGTAAGCCAGGTTGAAGGCGTGTTGCCAGTCGGCATCCAGCTCGGTGACGAGGATGGGCTCGTCCACCTGCACCCATTCGGCGCCGGCGCCGGCCAGGGTATCGAGCAGCTCGGCATAGACGGGCAGCAGGCGCTCCAGCAGCGCCAGCTTGTCGGAGCCGTCCTTGGCCTTGCCCAGCGCCAGGTAGGTAACGGGGCCGATGATGACGGGCTTGGCCCGCACGCCCTGCGCCCTGGCCTCGGCCCACTGCACCAGCAAGCGCGAGGCGTCCAGGGCGAAGGTGGTGCCCGCGCTGAACTCGGGCACGATGTAGTGGTAGTTGGTGTCGAACCACTTGGTCATCTCGCCGGCGGCGATGCCGCCGCAGCAGCCGGCATGCTCCTCGGCCGACGCCGCCGACCGGCCGCGCGCCACGCGGAAATAGTTGTCCAGCACGCCGCCATGAAAACCGCGCGCGCGCTCGGGCAAGTTGCCCAGCGTGAAGCTCATGTCCAGCACCTGGTCGTAGAACGAGAAGTCGCCCACCGGTACCCAGTCGAGCGCGGCCTGGTGGCCCCAGTGACGCTGGCGCAGTCGCGCGCCCTTCGCCATCAGTTCATCGGGCGATGCCTGTCCTTTCCAGTACGACTCCAGCGCGAATTTCAGTTCGCGCCGCGCGCCGATGCGCGGAAAACCCAGGTTGTGCGTGGTGACCATGTGCGTGACTCCGGTGGATGGTGTGTTCAAAAGGCGATGAAGCGGTTGATGATCGGCTCACCAACCCATGAAGTAAAATGGTCTTTTCTCACCAACCCATCAATTTTGCTCATACCATGCTGGAGCGCATCCACCTTGCCATCGTGCTCGAAGTGGAGCGGCAAGGCTCGCTGACCGCCGCCGCCGGCGTACTGTGCCTGACGCAATCGGCCCTCAGCCACAGCATGAAAAAGCTGGAGCAGCAACTGGGCACCGCCGTGTGGCTGCGCGATGGCCGCGGCCTGCGGCTGACGCAGGCCGGCCAGCACCTGCTGGGCGTGGCGCGGCGCGTGCTGCCGCAGCTTGAGCGCGCCGAGCAGCGCCTGCGCCAGTACGCGGCGGGCGAGCGCGGCACGCTGCGCATCGGCATGGAATGCCACCCCTGCTACCAATGGCTGCTGAAGGTCGTGTCGCCCTACCTGGCCGCGTGGCCCGACGTGGACGTGGACGTGAAGCAAAAATTCCAGTTCGGCGGCATCGGCGCGCTGTTCGCCTACGAGATCGACCTGCTGGTCACGCCCGATCCGCTGTACAAGGCTGGTCTGCATTTCGAGCCGGTGTTCGATTACGAGCAGGTGCTGGTGGTCGCCCGCGCGCACCCGCTGGCCGCCACGCCCTACGTCAAGCCGCGCCAGTTGGCCGACCAGGTGCTGATCACCTATCCCGTGGAGCCCGAGCGGCTGGACGTGTTTAGCCAGTTCCTGCTGCCCGCCGGCATCGCCCCGCGCCGCCACAAGACCATCGAGACCACCGACATCATGTTGCAGATGGTCGCCAGCGGCCGTGGCGTGGCCGCGCTACCGCGCTGGCTGGTGCGGGAATACGCGCCTCAGCTTGACCTGGTGCCGGTGCGCCTGGGCGCGCGCGGCATCGCCAAGCAGATTCACCTGGGCGCGCGCCGCGCCGATCTGGAGGCCGACGGCGCCGGCAGCGACTACCTGCGCGCCTTCATCGCGCAGGCGCGCCAACTGCCGGCGACCGCCCCCGTGGTTTGATGCCAAATCGGGCGTTGGCCTTTGTCTGTCCAGGGTAATCAGCTATCAATTTCATTGAACCTAGAAACGGCAGTTGGATGCGCCCGAGCGTGCCGTGATGGGCGTGCCAGGCAAGGCGCGAGGACGCGGCAGGCTCGTGCCTGCGAGGACGAGCAACGCCGCATGGCGCGGCCAGCGCGGTGCGATCGGGTGCATAGCGCGCTCACCCAGCAGGTGAATGTGATCGAAGCTGTGAAAGTCAGCGTTCATGCGGGTTGCCCAAGGATGGCAAGCGGTCAACTGCCGTTTCTAGGTTGATATCAAAGGCGCTGACCGCACGCATCGAGAGCTGGAGAGACCCGCGTCATCGGCTTCTTCTGCGTCCTCCGCGTCTGCTGTTCATCCCCGTGAACCCCGTCACCCCGCGTCCGAAAACCCATAGGGCGTGAACCGGCTCTGGTTTTCGTCCACTTCCAGCGCGCGGCCAATGAAGGGAAAGGCGCGCTGCGGACAGTGCTCGCGCTCGCACACCTTGCAGCCCATGCCGATGGGCGTGGCGGCCTCGGGGTCGGTCAGGTCCAGCCCCTTGGCATAGACCAGCCGCGATGCGTGGCGCACGTCGCACCCCAGGCCAATGGCGAACACCCTGCGCGGCGCGCTCCAGCCGCGCGCGCCGCTGGACACGGAGCGGGCAATCCACAGATAAGTGCGCCCGTCGGGCATGCGCGCCACCTGCCGCAGGATGCGGCCCGGCTGGCTGAAGGCTTCGTACACGTTCCACAGCGGACAGGTGCCGCCGGCGCGGCTGAAGTGGAAATGCGTGGCCGATTGCCGCTTGCTGATGTTGCCCGCCCGGTCCACGCGCACGAAGAAAAAAGGCACGCCCGGCGCGCCCGGGCGTTGCAGGGTGGACAGGCGGTGGCACACGGTCTCGAAGCCGACGCCAAAGCGCTGGCCCAGCAATTCAATGTCGTGGCGCAGCGTGTCCGCCGCATGCCGGAAGTCGGCATAGGGCAGCAGCAGCGCACCCGCGAAGTAGTTGGCCAGGCCGGCGCGGGCCAAGCGGCGCGAGGCCGCGTCACCACCGAAGGCCGGTGTGTCGATCAGGCCGTCGATGGTCTGCCCATACTCCAGCAGCGCCAGTTGCGTTGCCAGTTGAAACGACTGCCGCGAAGGCTCCAGCGCGTCGGCCAGGTAGAGCTGGCGCGCCGCCGGGTCGAAGCGGCGCTTGGCGGCGTGCGCATCCCGCGTGTGCATCACGCGCACGCCATGGTGCCGATGCAGCCGCCGCGAAAGCCATTCGGCCAGGTGAGCGCCCCGCGCCCGCGCTTCATCCGCCAGCGCCTCGGCGGCGCGGTCCAGCGGGTCGAAGTGGTTCTGGTGCGCGAAGAAGAAGTCACGCACCGCCTCGAACGGCATGGCACGCGACGCCACCGTGTCGGCGCGCTCGTCGCCCAGGCGGAGGGCCATGGATTCGACACGTTCCCGCGCTTCCACGCCGCGACGGTGCAGCGCCACCACGGCCTGCGCCAGCGCGGGCATCTGCGTGGCCACCTCGCGCAGCTCCGGCAGCGTGATGGGTGGGGCGGCATCGGCCAGCGCCTCCTGCATGGCGACCACCAGCCGCGCCTCCTCGTCTTCCGAGAACTGCTGCAAATCCACCCCGAGTACCCGGTTGATCTTCAGCAGCACCGCCACCGTGAGCGGGCGCTGGTTCCGCTCCAACTGGTTGAGGTAGCTGGGCGACAGGCCCAGCGTCTGCGCCATGGCGATCTGGGACATGCCGTGCTCGGCGCGCAGGCGGCGCAGCTTGACGCCCATGAAGGTTTTTTTCATCACCGCGGCCTTGCATCACCCCGGACAGGGGTTTTCGCAAAGTTTGCAAATTCATTGATGTTCATTGGCACGACTTCGCTTTTTCAGCACTTGAGCTTGCTCATCGTTCTGCGTAAATTGCGAACCATGACATTTCCCCACGGAACCCTTCAACTGCACGAGCTGGTGCTGCCCGTGATGGCCAATCACCACGGCACGCTGTTTGCCGGCCAGGGCCTGCAACTGATGGCCAAGGCCGCGTTTCTGTCCGCGCGCGGCCTGGCCAGGCGCGAGGTGGTGATGGCCGGCGTGACCGGCATCGACTTCATGGCGCCGGTGCCCGTGGGCTGCACGCTGACCCTGCGCGCCTGGATCAGCCGCGTGGGCCGCAGCTCGATGACGGTATGCGTCAACGGGCTGACCGAGGCCCCTGGCGCGCCGCGCGAAGAGGCGCTGAAGGGCGTGTTCGAGATGGTGGCGGTGGATGCCCGGGGCCGCCCTGTCGCCATCGAGGCTGGCTACATCCATTAGAGGCTGTCCTCAAACTCCTCGCGCCGCGCGCATCGAATCAGGGCGCCATCACGCCGCCACTTGCCGTGCCGCCGCTTGCCGCACGCTGGCTTGCAGCATGTGGCGCAGCGCGTCGTATCCCCCCACGTGGGTGGCGGCGCCGTCGCGGCGGACGAAGATCTGCGGCAAGCTGCGCACCGGCTGACCCACCTTGGCCTGCAACTCTTCCAGGCTGATGTCCTGCCCCAGCGCGTGGTACTCGAACTTGATGGACTGGATTTGGCACAGCATCCTGGTCTTGTCGCAGTCAACGCAGTTGTCCTTGCCATAAATGATGATTTGCATGTGTCGTGTTCTCCTGGGTGGGTCAAAAAAATGGGGGTTCAGAAATCGTCATCGAACACCAGGTCCTTGTCGGTGCGGCGCATCACACCCACCTTGTAGGCCGCGATGTCCTGCTCCTGCGGCGATGCCTGGGTGCTGGAGATGTTGAGCCACTTCTCCATGAACTTGAGCGGATTGACGGCGGGCAATGCATGCTTGCCGGCGGCGATGCCCAGCGTTTGATACACGTCCTTGGCGCAGTACCGGGTCCAGGCCGACAGGCGCTCGGCGTTCATGCCGACCAGCTCTCGCCCCTCGGAGAACAGGTAGTCGATCCAGCGCAGCTCGCTGTCGATGACCTCCTCGATCATCCGTTCGATCTGGTCGCGGCACTGGGCGAACGCGGCCTGCCCGCGCTCGGTGGCCAGTTCGTTGCGCAGCACCGCGCGGTCGAGTTCGGCGTGGATTTCCAGCTCGTCCTGGGCGATCTTCTGGATCGCCTTGCCGATCGGCTGGAACAGCCCCGTATCGCAGATGGCGAAGGTCACCGCGAAACTGGCCATGAACTGGATACGCTCCATGCAAAACAGCGCGACCACCGTCATGAACACGGCGTTGTAGGTGGCCTGGTCGTTGGGCAGCAGGCCGATGGCGTACTTGTGCGATGCCTCGTAGCCGTCGGCGAAAGCGCGGGCGACTTCGGCCAAGCGCTCATGCGCTTCCTGCACCCGCAGGATCTCGTCGAGGATCACCGATGGATCGTCGAACGAGTTGCGCACGATCTCCGAATAGGTGGCCGCGTGCACTACCTCGTTGTCGGAGATGCGCTGCCAGCAGGCCCACAGCTCGCTGGAAGTGATGAACGGCGCCAGCACCGGGGCAATGGCGCGCGAGGCAACGGAATCGGCCTCCCACTGCCAGGCCAGGGTCTTGATCATCATGTCGTAAGTGGCGCGCGAGCATGACTTGAAGTCAGCGTTGCAGGATGAGTAGTCGAACTCGTTCTCGTCCCAGTCGAGCGATTTCTGCGCCTTGTAGAGCTTCCAGATCTCGGGGTAATGGCGGTTGACGGTGTCGAACAGGCCAGGCTTTTCGCCCAGGAACAGCAGCGGTTTTTCGTAGTCGGTCTTGGCGTAGTTGAATACGGTGTCGGTCATGGTCTCTCTCACAGGGTGCAGGCTTCACAGTCGCTGGCTTGCAGGGCCGCCGCCAGTTCCTCTGGGCGGGCCTTTGGTATCGCCAGTTCCAGCTGGCGCATGCCGGCCGAGGTCTTCTGGTTCATGTAGTACTTGGACTTCAGGCCCAGGCGCACGCGGTACAGGTAGTTCTCGATCAGCTCGGTGGATTCGATGCACTCGTCACCGATGACCTTGCGATAGAAGTCCGCCGAAATGCCCTGGTCGGTCCACTTCTGCACGATGGCGTACAGCTCGGTCATGTCGCGCGCGGGAATGTCCCAGGCCGACTGGTAGGCGGCGCCCAGCGCGTCGCCCTCCGGCGCGGCCCAGTAGTTGACGCGCTGGTTGTCGGTCTTGATCAGCGTCAGCTCGCGGATCGGGTACAGCCCGTTGGTGGTGCCTGAGGCGTTGGCCGATGTCTCGGTGGGCATGTGCGCCACCAGCACCGAGTTGCGGATGCCGCCGTTGGCGACGATGTCCGCGCGCAGCGCCTCCCAGTCGTAGCGGTTGTCGAACGCGGCGATCTTGTCGACGTTGCGGTTGTAGCTGTCCAGCGGCAGCCAGCCTTGCGGCCAGCGGGTCTTGTGCATCCACGGCGCGTTGCCCAGTTCCTTGCCCAGGCGCAGGCTGGCGCGCAGCAGGTGGTAGTAGTGGCGCTCGGCGACCTGGTGGATGAACCGCTTGCCCTCGGCATCGGTGTAGCGCTGGCCGCTTTTCGCCATCAGGTGCGCCAGCCCGAGGATGCCGACGCCGGCATTCAGGCGGTTGCGGCTGGTCATGCCCACCTGCGGCAGCTCGTAGTGCGCCAGGTGGATGCACTTGTCGATCATCAGCAGCGCGTAGTAGGCGACTTCTTCGTACTGCGCCTCCGACTCGATGTTGGACACGACGATGCCGGCCAGGTTGCAGGTCGCCACCTCCGGCGACGAGCGGCGCACGATGCGCTCGATGGGCACGCCGTCCAGCACGTCGCCCTGCACCAGGTCGTCGGGCCAGACCGGGCCGCGCTGGGTGGCAACCCGCGCGCCACCGGCAAGCGTGCGCTGCCGGCCGTCGATCAGCTCGACCACGACGAAGGAGATGTCGCCTTCGGCGTACAGCTCGGTGATGTGGTTGTACGGCGCGGTCGGCAGGGCGATTTCGGAGCACAGGTTGGACGAGTAGATGGTGTCCTTGAACGGCGTGTGGCGGTTCATCTCGGTGAGGTTGTGCTCGTAGACGCGCCCCGTTTCGTTCCACTCGTTGCTCGCCGTGATCAGCAACTCGCGCGCACTGGCCCATTGCTTGTCGAAAGCATCGTCCTGCTCGTAGCGCGCATAGAGCGCCTCGAAACGCGCTTCATCGCCGCTGTAAAGAGCGGCCTGCAGATCGGGCGCGGTGTGGCAGTTGAACAGGAAAACGTCCTCGTTGCGCGCCACCTTGCGCGCGAAGAAGCGGTTGCCGCCCCAGGAGTAATCCATGCCGCGGATCTTCTTGTCCTCGGTGGACATCGGGTTCTTCAGCCGCAGCAGCGTGTCGACTTCCGGGTCGAAGATCGGGAAATAGGTGGTGCAGGCGCCGCCGCGGCCGTTCTGCAGGTTGGACTTGACCTCGGCCACCAGCGCCCGGTAGTACGGCAGCTTGCCCTGGTGACGGATCACGCCGCCGCGCACCGGATCGTTGATCGAGCGTGTCTGCATGTGCGCGCCGATGCCCGCGCTCATGTAGGTCATGGTGTTGGCGATGTGGTTGCCCACCGCGATGGAGCGCGCATTGTCGTCCACCGTGTACAGGCAGCAGCTCGCGTAACCGCGCAGCGGCGTGCCCAGGTTGACGTGGTTGGGCGTGGGCGCGTTGATGCGGTTCTTCGACAGGTGCTCGTAAAAACGCCCCACGTCGTGCATGCGCCGCTCGCGCGGCTGGTCCACCGCCAGCGCCATCGCCATGCGCATGTAGATGAACTGGGGCGATTCGTGATACACGCCCTGCACGCGGTCGGCGATCGCGTACTTGGTCAGGTGAGTGTGCAACTGGTAGTGGGCGTATTCAAAATCGCGCTCGTGGTCGATCAGGCTCTCCACCCGCGCGTATTCGGCCTCTGAATAGTCAAGCGCCTCCATGAAGCCCATCTGCTGCAGCTTGCGATGCAGGGCCAGCACCGTGGGGCGGTCGTTGCGGTAGAGATCCTTGCGGATCAGCGTGGCATACAGCCGCCCGGCCATGCGGTTGTACGACCAGGAGTCGAAGTTCAGGCAGGTGCGGATCAACTGCTGCTGCAAGTCGCGCGAGCTGGCGACGGTGGACATGGCCGAAACGGTTTCGAGCACCGCCGACGGCCAGTCCACGGCATCGCCCAGAGTCTGGGCAGCCCACTGACCCCACTGATTGAGTTTGGAAGGCGTGAACGGCTCGGTGTGGCCGTCGCGCTTGATGATGGTTTCCAGCATATGTGTCCTGGAATCGAAACCGCCAGGACATGCATGCCTGGCGGCTTCTCAGCCGCATGCCTGCTCCCTCGCGCAGGGCCAAAAGGCCAGGACTCACACGGAAAAAAGCGCGCGCCGCCAGGCACAAGCCCTGGCTTGCGGCGCACCTTCCCGCGAAAGCACTCACCCGCACTGGCGGTATCCGCCCAGTGTGTCGGCAGGTCTTCGGACTCCGTGGACACGGGGCTGAATGAAGCTCAGACCCACCTACCGCGCCCCGCTTCCCAGGCGCCAGGCCCAGTGCTGTTGAAGCGTTTCGTTCCCACTTACCGCTGCGGGGCAGCTCCGGACTTGCACCGGATTCCCTTCTTTCGATCCGCCACCGAACCGGCGCAGATACCGACGGCCACAATATATAGTGTTTTCATGATATTGAAAACACTACATGTAGTATTTTCGCCGTCCGCGCTCATGAAAGAGAGGCCCGCCGCGATGAGCCTTTGCCCGAAAGTGGCGCCCTGGCGTTCGGCAAAGCCGCCGCCACTGCAGAACAGCATCGAACCTGACCCAGTCATTTGATGCAAGCTCTTGATTCAAAAGCCCATCGACTTCTGCGCATCTATTGAAAATTTCGTAATTCAGGGTAAGCATATGTAATACCTTCACGTAATCCCGTCATTGCGGCGAAGGCCGCCATCCACACGGTGTCCGCGGGTCAACACCGTGTCAAGGTGACGCCCCATGGATTGCGGCCGTCGCCGCAATGACGAGGGAATGTGAGGGGGGGTTCTGATGGCCCGCACTGTCGTGATTTTTGAAAATATCGATAGGTTGAATCGCCTGCGGTGGCCTTTCATACCGTTTCGCGTTCAAGACGATGACGAATGACCGCGGCTGGCGCCGCATGACAAATGACAAAGAATTCATTCGTCATTTGTCATCTCAAAAGCCAAGGCGCATCAAATCAGCCCCACCACTGCCTCACCCATCTCCGTTGTCGACGCCTGCCCCCCCAGATCCGGCGTACGTGGGCCCTGGGCCAGCACCTGCTCGATGGCTTTCAGGATGGCATCGTGCGCTGCCTGCTCGCCCAGGAATTGCAGCATCAACGCGGCCGACCAGATCATGGCGACGGGGTTGGCGATGTTCTGGCCGTAAATGTCGGGCGCGCTGCCGTGCACCGGCTCGAACAGGCTGGGAAACCGGCGCTCCGGGTTCAGGTTGGCCGACGGCGCCAGGCCAATGGTGCCAGTGCAGGCCGGGCCCAGGTCGCTCAGGATGTCGCCGAACAGGTTGCTGGCCACCACCACGTCGAAGCGCTGCGGCTGCAACACGAAGCGGGCGGCGAGGATGTCGATGTGGTGCTTCTCCACCGCCACCCGCGGGTAGTTCCGCGACATGCGGTCGGTGCGGCCATCCCACCACGGCATGGAAATCGCGATGCCGTTGCTCTTGGTGGCCACGTCGAGCTTGCGGCGTGGGCGGGCGGCGGCCTGTTCGAAGGCGAACTTGAGCACCCGGTCGGCGCCGAAAGCGCTCATCACCGTTTCCTGCACCACGATCTCGCGCTCGGTGCCGGCGTACATCACGCCGCCCAGGTTGGTGTACTCGCCCTCGGTGTTCTCGCGCACGACGAGGAAGTCGATCTCACCCGGCTTGCGCGGCTTGCCATCCGGGCCGACCAGTGGGCAGGGCACACCCTCGAGCAGACGCACCGGGCGCAGGTTGATGTACTGGTCGAACTCGCGGCGGAATTTCAGCAGGCTGCCCCACAGTGACACGTGGTCCGGCACCGCGCTCGGCCAGCCGACGGCGCCAAACAGGATGGCGTCCATGCTTTCAAGCTGCATCTTCCAGTCGGGCGGCATCATGTCGCCCGTCCTGGCGTGGTAGTCGCAACTGGCCCATTCAATGGGCACGAGGTCGAGCTTGAAGCCGAACTTGTGCTGAACGACCTTCAGCGCGCGCAGCGCCTCGGGCATGACCTCGTTGCCGATGCCATCGCCCGGAATGACGGCGATGCGGTGCGTACGGTGGGGGGTGTTGTTCATGTGGGTGTACGTTCAACCTATTGGGCTTTCAATCATCACGCCAGCGCGGGCCATCAGAAAAGACCCCTCACATTCCCTCGTCATTGCGGCGCAGGCCGCAATCCATGGGCGTCACCTTGACACGGTGTTGACCCACGGACACCGCGTGGATTGCGGCCTGCGCCGCAATGACGGGATGAGGTGAAGGCATCACATATGCTTGTCCTGAATGACGAAATTCTCAATAGGTTCAAGCATATCGGCGCCAGGGTGACGAAGGCACCGGGCTTGCCGGGCACCCCGGCAGTGGGGCACAAAAAAACCGGCGCGTGCCGGTTTTTTGTGCATGCCGCCTTTCAGCGGTCGGATCACCACCGCGCCTTGAAGCGCTGGTAAATGCTTTCACCGTAACGGTCGGAGCCGAAATGGCGCGACGCCACGGGGGTGAAGTACACCTTGTCGGCGTACATCCAGCTGTTGTAGTCGGCGCCGCTCACCACCGTGTCGGGCGTGCAGGTGCGCGCATCGGGCGTGGTGCAGACGGCATCGCGCCCGTTCGAGAACTGGTAGTTCCCGGGTTTGTTGTACATGAGGTTGTGCAGCAGCGCGGGGTCGACATAGAGCACGTTGGCGCCCAGATCGACGATGTTGACGGCAACGGCGTCATTGAACGCCACGGACAGGTCGGTCAGTGCCTTCTGCTGGCCAAGTTGCGCCGCCCACGGCGTGTTGCCCAGGTTGTACACGCCCACCGCCAGCACGTGAGCGCCACCGGCCTTCACCACGCGGCGGATCTGCTCGCCCAGGGCCTTGCCAGCGGCCTTGACGGTCTGCGTGGTCTCGGCGGAAATACCCGTGGCCTCGACCGCGGCCACGATGTCGCCAATGCCGCCGCCCATGATGATCACGTCGTTGGTCTTGTGCAGTTGGGTGCGGGCCAGCAGGGCGTCGATCTGCGCCGTCACGCTGGGGGCGCTGGTGCCGCTGCTGGTGTCGGCTGCCGCCACGCGCGCGTGACCCTGGGCATAACCGAAGCCGCCAGCGCTGGCGGGCGTGACGGTTTGCTTGTAGCGGGCCGCGAAATCCTGCACCCAGTTGTTGGATCCATCATTGACGGTGTAGCGGGCACCGGCCTGCCCCACGTCCATGAAACCGTCGCCCAGAGTGATGAAACGCTGCGGATTCAGGTCCGACACGACGGTGCTGGAGCCGCAAGCGGCCAGCACGGACAAGGCGCCGGCACAGGCCACGGCTTGGGCGGTACGGCGAAACCAGGATGCGTTCATGAAAAACTTCTCCATAACAGGGCCGTGTAGTTTAACGACTGTGCGGCATTCAGGATGACGCGGCGGCCCGCTGCAAGCGGTCGCGCACGCCGTCCCACGCGGCATCGCCCTCGGGCGGGGCTTCAACCCAGATCAGCTTGACGCCCGCGTCGTCAAACCCGCGCAGCACGGCGAACAGCTGCTGCGCGGCAGCCGCTGCGTCGTCGGGCATGCGGCGCAGCACCAGCTGGCTGCTGGCCGAACGCAGCGGCGCGCGCGCCCAGACGGCGAGGTTCTTCGCATCGGCACCCAGCAGATCCAAGCCGGTGCGCAGCTCGCGCGCGCTCATCAGGCGCAGCTTGGCGCGCGGGGCGTAATGTGCCAAAAGCGTGCCGGGCGCTTGTGGGTCGGGCACCGACAGCTCATTTTTCAAGAGCAGGCGCTGCCCCGCCACGCGCTCAATGTCGGCACGCGCCATCTGCCCCGGGCGCAGCAGCACCGGTGCGCCGCGCGTGCAGTCGACGATGATCGATTCAATGCCCACGGCGCACGCGCCGCCGTCCAGCACCAGCAGTTCGTCGCCGAACTCCTGCGCCACGTGCTGCGCCGTGGTGGGAC
>JAUNUR010000099.1 GCA_030538085.1 Pseudomonadota bacterium
TCTGCTGGCAATCAGGAGCTTAGATGATCATGATCTCAAGACCTTGAAAGGGATGGGTCTTACTACCTCTTTTCTCTGATAGGGCGGAAAGAGGGCATCAGTTTCAGGCGCAACATCTGGGTTCTCTGCATGCTGGCAGCGACTTTGATGTCCTCCGCGAATGCACTATACGACAAACACATCTTGGCCACGTTGCAGCTTGACTTGGCGTCGGTGCAAGCGCACTCCGCGCTTCAACGGGCAGGCCTTGCAATACTCTTACTGCCGTGGATATTACGCCAGCTTGAAGTTCTGAGCCTGCTATGCAGGAACTGGGCCATACCCGCCATCGCGTTCGCATATGTACTTGCTGAATACATCTATCTGGCTGCTGTCAACCAAGAGGGGGCACTGATCTCAATCATCTCGGTGCTACGCCGCACTAACCTAGTCATGGTGTTTCTGTTATCAGCGTTGTTCTTCAAAGAACTCTATATTCCGGCGAAGACAGTGGCAATTGCAGGTGTTCTGCTAGGTATTGTGCTCACGATCTTGCATTGATCAATGACATTACCCGTCCACAACAATCGAGCGTATCCAATCGATCACGGTCTCGCCGTGGCGCGAGAGCATGGCGCGCTCCGACGCCAGCAAGAAATAGGCTTGACCCGAAGGGATGAAGACATCCGAGATGCGAACCAAGCCACCGTCGCGAAGAAGGCCCTGAACAAGGGAGCGCCGCCCAAGAGCAATGCCTTGCAAGTTCAAGGCCGCATCCACGACGAAGCCTGTGTCCGAGTACGTTATGTTGCGCTGCGCGGCCGACATTTGAATATTAGCCGCCGAAAGCCAAGGACCCCAAGGTTGACGGCTGTGGGTGAGGATATCAGCGCGCTCGAAAAGTTCGGGAAGGCTTCGATTGCCGATCTCCTGGAGGTAGCGCGGTGCAGCCACTGGGAACCATTCATCTTCAAGAAGAAGCTCGCAGTAATGCGCCTCCGGTGCTTCGCGAGCAAATCGGATAGCGATGTCGGCTTCGCCTTGGGTGATGTTGACTATCTGGGTGGTTGGCTGCAGAGCAATGGAGATTTGTGGGTGCGTTCGATGAAATTCGGTCAGCGCTGGCACAAGGCGAAATCGTGCGAAAGACGGGAGTGCACTGATGCGCACCACATCACGTTCGTGTGTGAGGCCACTGAATGCCGCATCAAGTGTGGCCACCGCTGATTGCATCTGGTGATGCAAATACGCGCCTTCTGGGCTTAGGTTTACTGTACGGGTGGTGCGGTGAAATAGCGTGATCTTCAGGAGTTGCTCAAGCTCACGAATCCGGTGGCTGATCGCGCTGTTTGAAATATTGAGTTCTTGACTAGCAGCAGTGAAACTTTGCAGCCTCGCGACTGCGTCGAACGCGGCAATCAGATGAATAATCTGCCCGCTTCTCGATCAGCTCCAACTTCGCCTTGCGCTCCCGTTTCCGGTGCAACAAGTATTCCTTGAGGATGTCTCGTTCGGTGTCCGTCAAGGAACCATGTCGTTCGATCAGATCGAGCGATTCGAGACTGAATGGGGCGTACTGAGACCAGTGGTGATGCCGCTGCCTGGTGTTCTTTCAGGTAGTGGGCTTCGTCCACCGCCATGACCTCGAAGTCCAGCTTCGTTTCCCGCACCAGACCGCCCAGGCGTTCATAGTTGGCGATGACCCATTGGCAACCGTACAGTGCCTCGATCCGGTCCTCGCCCGCCATGCCGACTACGGCGTCGGGGTAGACCATGCGGATTTCGCGCTCCCAGTTGATGCGAAGGGAGGCCGGGCACAGGATTAGAACCCTGCCCTCGCCGGCGGCGAGGCACGCGGCCACAACCGACTGGCGGCTCTTGCCGAGGCCCATGTCATCGCCCAGGCAGGCTCCGCTTTGGCCAACCAAGTGGCGAACGCCTTCGACCTGGTAGTCGCGTAAGCCTGCGCGCTGCGCTTCTTGAGCCAGGAGGGACTCATCTAGCGTGAGCTGATGACTGTCGTCCAGCCTGGCGGAAAGGAAGCCACTAAGGGTTGTCGCTGCCCGTGAGCATCCACAGACCGCGAAGTGCAGCGGCTACACGCTTGCCACCAACGATGGGCGCGGCCTCCTTACCAGGTTCGCGCACCCGGCCCATGAACATGCGGTAGGCCTCCTTGGTGTGCACGGTCATCTGATCGACGTCCTCGTCCACCAACGTGCCCAGTTCATCCATCCCGCGCACCTCGTCACGAGTGACCAGGGCGCCGGCACCCTTGCGGCTCTTGAATTCGGCTTGCATGCGCTCCAGACGATCCTTGCGATCCTCCAGCTCGATGTAGCGGTCGTAGAGCGGATCTGATTCGTCCATTTCTCCGGCCATGAACTCGGCCAGGGTCGCTTCTTCGCCGGCGATGCTGTACCCGTCAGGAAACGGGGAGTTGGGCTCCGTCGAGAACGAGAGTCCGCCTGGCGCAGGAATCTGGACAGCCGCGATAGCGCCAGCGGACTGCACTGCAGCAGTTTCCTTCGTGTCGGCTTGCGTTGCGGCAGCGCTGTCTGCCTTCTTGGAACGTGTGGCCACTGTAGTTCTCCTTGGGCTTTGTCGATGTGGTTGATTCAGGGGGGATAGGTCAAGCTGGCACATCTGCGGCTTCGGCAGACTGGATGTGCTCCAGGAACGGAAAGCTGGTGCTCCGCAGTCCAGGTAGGTAATCGCTGACAGGTGTGCGAAGAAGGGCCTCTACTGCTGCACGATCCACCTTGATGTGGGTGCGGTAGTTGGCGTGAGTGCGCAACTCGATCAATCCCCGCTCAGCAAGACGATCCAGCGCACGCTGAACTTGCTTCTTTTCAAGCACGCCACCCAAGAGATCCAAGGAGATGCGCACCGAGGTAGTCTTGAATTCATGCTCGTCGGCATGCTACTCCAAGGCGACAGCCAACACCACGGCTTCGGGATACTTGCCCAGCCTGTGCATGAGGTTGATGAAGAGACTCTCATTCGTCATCGGACTGCTCCATCGCGTGTTGACTCAGTGGGACAGAACGTCCCACGTGGCAAGGCTTGCCGCGTGGGACAAATAGTCCCAGTGGGGTTGATAGGGTTCCAACTGGGACAGAACGTCCCACGTGGTAACGGTTACCGCGTGGGACGAAACGTCCCACTGCAGCAGGCTGGATGCCAACTGGCCCAAAATGGGCTACCGAGTCCATGCACGCGTTCATGACTGCCCTCCTGCCTTGAACTGCTTCCTCAGTTCCCGCAAGCGTTCGCGCGCATTCATCGCGGTGGCCGAACCGCCCCCGTTAGGCACTTCAGTCGCACTGGCTGGAGGTTTCTTCTCGCCCGGGAGGCCGTTCAGCGCCCTATCCAGCGTAGCCTGATGCCTCTGACGGTCACTGCGGGCTGCTGCAACCTGGTCTGCCATAGCCAAAACCAGGTCGCCTAAGGCGTGCTTGCGAATCAGCGCGTGTAGATAACCGGGGGGGTTGGCAATCGTCTTGCCCGCGATGGCCAGTTGCCCAGCCAGTTCGTCCAGCAATGCCTGTTGGATCGACTGGTCGATCTCGCGCGGCAAGCTGTGCACGCCCGAGGGACACGAGCTCAGTCGGCACGATGCCAAGTGGTGGTCGCTGCTGGTTCGACGTGCTGAGACGGGCTACGAGGCTTTGAAACAGTTGAACGAGATGAAGCGGCTGGCAGGTGGCACGGCGGGCCTTTCCCTTTGTCATTGCGGCAAAAGCCGTAATGCATGGCCTTGAAAAGATGGTTCCTACCACTGACCACGCGGCCCCTGCTTTTGCTGCGCCCAGCGCAAGGCGGTTTCGATCAGTTCGACTGAATCGGGGCGTTCAGCGCGGCGGGCGAAATCGAGTGCGCTCATGCCTTTCTGGTTGCGCATGTGAACGTCCGCGCCAGCCTCGATGAGCAGTTTGACGGCCTCCGGCGTGCCGTAGGAAGCAGCCATCATCAACGGCGTGGTGCCGTTGGGCGATTGCGCGTCGATGAAGGCATGGTGGTCAAGCAGGATTTGCATGACTTCCAGGTGGCCTCCCGTGGCCGCGTAATGCAGCGGCGCCCAGCCGGTCTTGTTGACGTCCGCATCCCTGGCGATGAGGCGCTTGACCAGGTCCGCATGGCCCTTGAGCGCGGCCATCATCAGCGGGCTTTCGTCCGCGGCGTTGCGGGTTTCGGGCTTCAGGCGCGGGGACTCAAGCAACTGGCTGGCAACGCGCAGCGAGCCCTCTTGCAGCGCCATGTACAGCCCCGGCACGCCTTTTTCGTCCTTGGTGTTCGGGTCGAAACCGCTGGACAGCAGGTTGCGCATGGCCACGGCGTTGTCTTGCTTGATGGCGCGGAAGAATGCGCCTGAGTCGGCCAGCGCCGTGCCGGCCAGCATGGCGATCGTTACGGCGGCGGCGCCTTGTCGGAGGATGCGGATCATGTTGAAACCCTTGAAAACAAACGGGTGAAGTTGTCGCTGGTGATCTGGCCGATGCGCTCGGCGGTGGTGCCGCGCAGTTCGGCCAGGCGCGCGGCCACGTGGGGCACGTAGGCTGGCGTGTTGAGCTTGCCGCGATGAGGCACCGGTGCCAGGTAGGGCGCGTCGGTCTCGATCAGCAAGCGATCATCGGGCACCAGCGTGGCCACTTCGTGCAACTCGCGTGCGTTCTTGAAGGTGACGATGCCCGAAAGCGATACGTAAAAACCCATGTCCAGCGCCGCGCGGGCCACCGCCCGTGTTTCGGTGAAGCAGTGAAATACGCCGCCCGCACTGCCCTGCCCGCCATCCTCGCCCTCTTCGCGCAGGATCGCCAAGGTGTCGTCCGACGCTGCCCGGGTATGGATGATCAGCGGCACCCCGGCGGTGCGCGCCGCGCGAATGTGCGTGCGAAAGCGCGTGCGCTGCCACGCCATGTCGGCAATGGTGCGGCCACCCTTGCGCTCTTGCATCTGGTAGTAGTCCAGTCCGGTTTCGCCCACGGCCACGACCCTGGGCAGGCGCGTGGCGGCCACCAGTTCGTCCACGCTGGGTTCGTGCACGTTCTCGCTGTCGGGGTGCACGCCCGCGCTGGCCCAGAAGTTGTCGAAACGCACGGCCAGCGCCTGCACCGAGGGGAACTCCTCCATCGTGGTGCTGATGCACAAGGCCCGCGTGACCCGTGCCGCCGCCATGGCGGCGCGCACCCCCGCCAGATCGCCGGACAGCTCGGGAAACGTGAGGTGGCAGTGGGAATCGGTGAACATGCGGAAGAAGCCGCGCGTGCCCGCACGGGCTTGCGCGCAAGACGAAAACAAGCGATGGGGATGCTAGCACCGCCGTGGGCTGGTGCCGCTTTTGTGTTCACAACGATGACGAATGACCGCGGCTGGCGCCGCATGACAAATGACGAATGGCCTCTTTGTCATTGAAGCGCAGCGAAGTCATTTGTCATTTGTCATGTTGAAAGCCAATGCGCATGAGTCAGGCAGATCAAAACCCGCTTCCGGGTCAGATCGTTTGCGTGGGCCGGTCGGAGCCGAGCGCGGCGCCCAGAATTTGTTCGATCTTCACCTTCAGTTGTTCCGATTTCTCATCCTTCGGAAACCGGATACCCACGCCCTGCGTGCGGTGGCCGCTGGAGCGGGCCGGCGTGATCCACGCCACCTTGCCGGCCACGGGATAGCGCTGCGGGTCGTCCGGCAGGGTGATCAGCACATACACGTCGTCGCCCAGCTTGTGCTCACGGGCGGACGGGATGAAGATGCCGCCGTCCGAGAACATCGGGATATAAGCCGCGTACAGCGCTGCTTTTTCCTTGATCGCCAATTGAATGACGCTGGGGCGTGAAGTGGCGGGGGCGGCAGTGGGACGGGTGGACATGGGCTTGGCATGAAAAAGGTTCAATGACGCGAGTTTAGAGCCTGGCGGGCGCTGCTGACCAGGAATTCCGTCGCCAAACCGGGGTTTAAAGGGTAGTCGGCCGTTCGCGCGGATTGCGCCAGTTGCTGCCACCACTTGGTAAGCGCATGCGGTGGCAATGGCTGCCCAGGCAGGTCGGCCGGGTCGAAAAAGCGTGGCGCGGCGCCCACCTGCAGCGCCATCAGGTCGTGGCACAGCTTCTGCAGCCGGGCCACGGCTTCGGGCTGCGGCAGGTCGGCCAGCGCGCCCATGTCGCCACGGGCCAGCGCACGCGGCAGCATGGCCCAACGGCGGGCGCTGTCCTTGGACTGGGCCAGCGCCAGTGCTTCGGCTGGGCGGCCACCACCGGCGCGCAGCAGGGCAGCGCCCTCCTCGGCCGCGATGCCCTGCCCAGTCAGCCACGGCAGTGTCTCGTCCGCGGCGGGCCAGAGCATGGTGTGGCCCAGGCAACGGCTGCGGATGGTGGGCAGCAACAGGTGCGCGGCGTCGGTGGCCAGCACGAAGCGCACATGGCCCGGTGGTTCTTCCAGCGTCTTGAGCAAGGCGTTGGCCGTGACCTGGTTCATGCGCTCGGCCGGGTACACCAGTACCGCCTTGCCGCGCCCGCGGCCACTGGTGCGCTGGGCGAATTCGATGGCGTCGCGCATGGCATCAACGCGGATTTCCTTGCTGGGCTTGCGCTTCTTGTCGTCGATGTCGGATTGGGCCTTTTCCGGCAGCGGCCAGCCGCGCGCGATCATGTCGGTTTCGGGCATCAGCACCACCAGGTCGGGGTGCGTGTGCACGTCGATGCCGTGGCAGCTGGCGCACTGGCCGCAGGCGCCTTGCGGCGTTGGTGTGTCCGAGCCGTCGCCGGGCCGCCCCAAGGCGGCGAGCGCCCCCTCGGGGGGCAGCGAACCACGCGCAGCGGGGAGCGTGGGGGCATCACATAACCAGGCACGCACCAGCGCCTCGGCCAGCTCGAACTGGCCCAGGCCCGACGGCCCCTGCAGCAGCCAAGCGTGGCCGCGCTGGGCCAGCAGTGCCTCCAACTGCCGCGCGATCCACGGCGCCAGCGTGTTCACAGCCACCCCCTGCCCTGCACGGCGGCCCGCACATCGCACCAGACGGCGTCGCGCGGCTGGTCGGCGTCGATGCGGGCGAATCGCTCCGGCGCCTCGGCGGCACGGCGGGCATAGCCGGCGCGCACGGCGTCGAAGAAAGCGGCGGGCTGGGCCTCGAACTTGTCCGGCACGCGCACGCCCACCAGCCGCTCGGCGGCCACGGCGGGCGGCAGGTCGAACCAGAGGGTCAGATCGGGTTGCAGCAGTGACTTATGAGTCAAATCAGTCTCCAGCGCCCTTGTATCCTGCGCCAGCAGCTCCAGTTGTGATAGCGATTTCCAGTCGAAACCACGCCCGCCGCCCTGGTAGGCGAAGGTGGCATCGGTGAAGCGGTCGCACAACAGCACGTCGCCGCGCGCCAGCGCCGGGGCAATGACCTGGCGGATGTGATCGCGCCGGGCGGCGAACATCAGCAGCGCCTCAGTCAGCGCGTCCATGGGCTGGTGCAGGGCCAGCGCGCGGATCTGCTCGGCCAGCGGCGTGCCGCCGGGTTCGCGCGTCAGCACCACCGCGCGGCCTGCGGCGCGCAGGGCCTCGGCCAGCGCATCGATGTGCGTTGACTTGCCCGCGCCGTCGATGCCTTCGAAGCTGATGAACAGGCCTGTCCGCGCCATGGCCGCCATCAGCCGCCACCACCGCGCTGGTACTTGTTGACCGCGCGGTTGTGGTCCTGCAGCGATTCGCTGAACTTGCTGCTGCCGTCGCCCCGGGCGACGAAGTACAGCGCCTTGGTCTGCGCCGGCTGCACCGCCGCCATCAGCGAAGCCTTGCCGGGCATGGCAATGGGCGTGGGCGGCAGGCCGGCGCGGGTGTAGGTGTTGAAGGGGTTGTCAGTCTGCAGGTGAACGCGGCGCAGGTTGCCATCGAAGGCGTCGCCCAGGCCGTAGATCACCGTCGGATCGGTCTGCAGGCGCATGCCGATGCGCAGGCGGTTGACGAACACGCCGGCAATCTCGGGCCGGTCGGCGGCTTGGCCGGTTTCCTTCTCGACGATGCTGGCCAGGATCAGCGCCTCATCGGGCGACTTCAGCGGCAGATCGGACGCGCGCGCGTCCCAGGCGGCCTGCAAGCGCCGGTCCATCAACTGCAGCGACTGGCGCAGCACCGCTAGATCACCCGAGTTCTTGGCGTAGTGGTAGGTATCGGGAAAGAAGCGCCCTTCCGGCGCCACGCCGGGCTTGCCCAGCGCCTTCATCAGCTCGGCGTTCGACATGCCCGCCGTCTCGTGCTTCAGGTGCTCGGCCTTGGCCAGCGCCTCGCGGAACTGCTTGAAAGTCCAGCCCTCGACCAGCGTGACCGCCAGCACCACGCGGTCGCCGCGCACCAGCTTGTCAAGCAGATCGGCTGGGCGCATGCCGCGCGTGATCTCGTATTCGCCGGGCTTGATGGTCTGCTCGCGCCCGGCCAGGCGGAAGAACCACTGCAGCAGCTCCGGCCGGGTGCGCACGCCGCCTTCCACGGCTTTCGCGGCGGCGGTGCGCAGCGAGGCGCCATTGGGCACGCTGATTTCCACCTTCTCGGCCGCCAGCGGCAGGGGCTGCGTGGTCCACCACCACGCCCAGCCGCCAGCGGCCAGGGCCAGCGCCAACAGCAATGCCAGCAATTTGAATAGGGTTCGCACGGGGGTCAGAACATCCTGGAAACGAACCGGCCATGATAATTCAGCCCATGTCCGAGTCTGTATCCGCCCTCTCCAACATCGCCGTACCGAACGGTATCGCCCCCCTGCCCCACCTGGGCGTGATCCGCGCCAAGGGTGACGACGCGGCCAAGTTCCTGCAAGGCCAGCTTACGCAGGACGTGGTGCTGATGCAGCCGGGCGAGGCCCGTTTGGCCGCCTTCTGCAACGCCAAGGGGCGCATGCAGGCCAGTTTTCAGGTGCTGAAGACCGCGCCCGACGAGCTGCTGCTGATCACCAGCGCCGACACGCTGCCCGCCACGCTCAAGCGCCTGTCGATGTTCGTGCTGCGCGCCAGACTCAAGCTGAGCGATGCGACGAGTGATTTTTCGGTCTGGGGACAGTTGGGAAAAATTCCTGATTCAATAGCATTCAACGCCGATGCAGCAAGCTCGAAAGACCAGAATGAACCTGAAAATCGCCCGCACCGCATCGCCCTGCCCCCGGCGGGCAATGTGGCGCGCACGCTGTGGCTGGCGCCCGCTGGCGGCACCGTGCCCGCTGATGTAGCGCAACTCGCCGAAGCCGATTGGCTGCTGGCCGAGGCGCTGGCTGGCGTGGCGCGCATCACGCGGCCCGTGGCCGAGGCTTTCGTGCCGCAGATGCTCAATTACGAAAGCGTGGGCGGCGTGAATTTCAAGAAAGGCTGCTATCCAGGCCAGGAAGTGGTGGCGCGCAGCCAGTTCCGTGGCGCCATCAAGCGGCGCGCCTACGTGGGCCGGGTGGACGGCGCGGCACAAGCGGGGCAGGAAGTGTTTTCAGCCACCGACCCCGGGCAGCCCGTGGGCCAGATCGCGCAAGCGGCCACAGCGCCCGATGGCGGCGCCGTGGTGATCGCCGTGCTGCAGGTGGCCGAAGCCACGGCAACCGATGCAGCGCTGCGGGTAGGCGGCGTGGAGGGTCCGCCGGTGTCGGGCTTGCATATTCCTTATCCGCTGGACTTGGACATTTGAGAGGCTGTCCTCAACCTGTTGAGAGTTTCGTAATTCAGGACAAGCCTATGTCATGCCTTCACCTCATCCCGTCATTGCGGCGAAGGCCGCAATCCACACGGTGTCCGCGAGTTAACACCGTGTCAAGGTGACGCCCCATGGATTGCGGCCTTCGCCGCAATGACG
>JAUNUR010000011.1 GCA_030538085.1 Pseudomonadota bacterium
TGCGCCACAGGCCCCAGGTGTCCTGCGTGCGCTCGCGCACCGGCTTGCCGCGCTCCAGCACGATGGGTTTGAGGCCCATCTGCGCCAGCACCAGCGCGGCGAAGATGCCGCAGGGGCCGAATCCGACGACCACGGGGCGCTCGCCATCCCAGCCGGCCGGTGCGGTAACGGGTGGGCGCCACGCCATGTCCGGCGTGGACTGCACGTGCGGGTCAGTGTCGAAGCGCGCCAGCAGCGTGGTTTCGCTGCCCGCATCGGCCAGTTCGACATCGATGATGTAGACCGCCAGCAGATCGGCCTTGCGCGCGTCGAAGCTGCGTTTGAACACCGTCAGCGCGGCGATGTCGGATTCAGGGATCGAGAGTCTGGCGGCCGCGGCGGCGCGCAGGGCGCTTTCAGGCGCGTCGGCCTGCGCCAGCGGCAGGCGGAGTTCGGAGAGGCGGATCATGGCTTGTGTCCATCAAGCGGATGAGGCCCGCCATGCTACAGCCATCCATACCGCTTTTGATGGATGACGGAATGATTTCGCCGCTGTGCGGCGTTATGACGAAATGACGTTGGTGATGCGTGAAATGCCTCGCACTCAGGGAGGGTCATGGCGGTGCAGCCGCCGTCATCAGGCTGGCAGATAGCCTTCCACCGACAGGTAGCGCTCGCCGGTGTCGTAGTTGAAGCCCAGCACCCTGGCGCCCGCGGGCAGTTCGGGCAGCTTCTGCGCGATGGCGGCCAGCGTGGCGCCGCTGCTGATGCCGACCAGGATGCCTTCTTCGCGCGCGCTGCGGCGCCCGTATTCGCGCGCGGCTTCGGCCTCGACCTGGATCACGCCGTCGAGCAGGCTGGTGTCGAGGTTCTTCGGGATAAAGCCGGCGCCGATGCCCTGGATGGGGTGCGGCGCGGGCGCTCCGCCGCTGATGACGGGCGATTGCGTGGGCTCGACGGCGAACACTTTCAGGTTGGGCCATTGAGCCTTCAGCACACGCGCGCACCCGGTGAGGTGGCCGCCGGTGCCCACGCCGGTGATGAGTGCGTCCAGCCCGTCGGGAAAGTCGGCCAGGATTTCCTGCGCCGTGGTTTGCGCATGCACCGCCGCGTTGGCCGGGTTGTCGAACTGCTGCGGAATCCAGGCGTTCTTGCCTTCCGAACTCATCTGCGCGGCCAGCTCTTCGGCGCGGGCGATGGCGCCCTTCATGCCTTTCTCGCGCGGCGTCAGGTCGAACGTGGCGCCGTAGGCCAGCATCAGGCGGCGGCGCTCCACGCTCATGCTGTCGGGCATCACCAGGATGAGCTGGTAGCCCTTAACGGCCGCCACCATGGCCAGGCCCACGCCGGTGTTGCCGCTGGTGGGTTCGATGATGGTGCTGCCGGGTTGGAGCAGGCCGCTTTGCTCAGCTGCCTCGACCATGCTGAGCGCGATGCGGTCCTTGACCGAGCCGCCGGGGTTGGCGCGCTCGCACTTGATCCACACGCGGGCAGCCGCGCCGAACAGGCGGTTGATACGCACGTGCGGGGTGCGGCCGATGGTTTCGAGGATGTTGCTGGCTTTCATAGTGGGTCTCCGTGGCATCGGGGGGGTGAAGATGCATCGCATTCTGTCGCAAGCTTTCGACATGAACGGACATATGGATATGCGCGGATAACTCCAATTCCAGATCAAAGCTGCCATATCTCGTCATTCCGGCGAACGCCGGAATCCAGACGGCGTGTGCGGGGAAACATGGATCCCGGCCTTCGCCGGGATGACGGCTATGAACGCCTTGAGGTGGAAATGGAATAATCGCTCCCGTGAAGCCCGCCAGACCGCCGCTGGTGCAAGTCTCGAAAGAGCGCACTGGAGGAACGTCCGGACTGCACAGGGCAGCGCAGGAGCTAACGGCTCTCCACCGCGAGGTGAGGATCAGAGCAACAGAGACGAGCCGCTTAAGTGCGGGTGAAACGGGCAATCTCTGCGCGCAGCAACACCAAGTAGGCACACGTCGAGGCGGCTCGCTGAGTGTGCGGGTAGGTGGCACCGAGCCGGGTGGGCGACCCCCGGCCCAGATTGATGGCGGTCACGGCGCGGGCAACCGCGCCGCACAGAATCCGGCGTATCGGCGGACTTCACACTTTTTCTTGATGAGCGACGAGTCTCAGGGCAACGATACCCACACGTGGTTTTGCCCCGCCGCTGTGGGAGCGGGCTTGCCCGCGATGGCCGCCGCAGCGGCAGGCACGGCGTTCATCGCGGCCAAGGCCGCTTCCACGAGCTGTGTCTGAGGCTTGTTGAGAATCACGTGCTTGGTCAGCCCGGCGCCTCGCCCTTGGGCAGCACCGCGCGCAGGCCGCGCGCGCACAGGTACACCCACAGCGGGCAGCCGAACACGATCAGGTAGATCAGCGGCGACACCGCCGTATCGCCGCGCCCGAACAGCAGGATGCTGCCAAAGGCGTAGCAGCTTTGCAGCGCGTGCGACACCATGACGGCGGTGAGCGAGCCGGTCCACACATAGACCAGGCCCAAGGCCAGGCCCGTGACCAGGTACGCCAGTCCCATGCGGCCCAGCAGCGCGTCGCCCAGGTGCGGTAGCGCGAAAGCGGCGGCGCTGGCCAGCAAGGCGATGGCCGTTGCCCAGCCGAGCGCCATGCGGCGTGCCAGTCCGTCGTGCACGGCGCGCAGCAGCAAGCCGCGGTACAGCAGTTCTTCGCACACCGGCGCCGCGATGACGGCGCTGATGACGATGGCGATGTCCGCAGCCAGACCCTGGCCTAGGTTCATTTCCTCGAACAGCCGCGCGGCCTGGTTGGGGTCGTCGTGGCCCAGCGACAGCAGCCAGAAGAAGGCGTGGGTAACGATGAAGACAGCGGCGATCAATCCCAGATCGCGGCGCGTGAGCGTGGCCGCAAGGCCCAGATCGCGCACCGTTGGCCAGCGCCGCGCGGCCAGCGCGTACAGCGCCAGGCCCAGCAGGGATCCGGCGATAAGCGGCAAGGGCGAGAGCAGCGTGAGCAGCCGCTCACTGGCTTCGCCCTCCGGCCCCAGTTGCGCTAGCACCGTGACCTGCGAGCCGGCAATCATGGCCAGCACGGCCAGCACGGCGTACCAGACTTTCCAGTGGGTGAGGTGGGCGGCGAGACGGTTGGTCATGGGGTGAGTCGCATTTACTTCCAAAAGGACAAAAAACTTCGCAGCGCTTCAATGACAAATGGACCGTTTGTCATTTGTCATGCGGCGCCAGCCGCGGTCATTCGTCATTGTTTCTAACGCAGGGTGGCGCCAAACGGCATCGCTGCCCAGCCCGCTTCAGCAGCCTTGCGGCGTGCCCTCGCGCAGGCGCTGGGCGCGGCCATGCGTGTCGGGGTGGGTGCTGAGCCAGTCCATGCCGCCGCCCGAGGCGGGGCGTTCGGCGGCTTTGTCGGGCGCTGTTGCTCCATGATCGCCGTCTTTGGTGGAGCCATTGTTGGCTTTCGGTGCGCGTTTGGTTGCCACCCCCCCGTCGATGCCCAGCAGCAGATCGGCCATGGGCGCGGTCGGCAGGCCGGCCTTGCGCATCATGGCGGCGGCGTAGCAGTCGGATTCGGCCTCGTGATTGCGCCGGTACGCCAGGCCGGTAAGCAGCGAGGCGCCGCTGGACACCAGCGTGGACACGTCGCCCAGCGCCAGCCCCAGCCCGATGTTGAGCACGCCCTGCTCGACCACCATGCGCGTGGTGTGGCGGTGCTGCACGTGGCCGATTTCGTGCGCCAGCACGCCCAGCAGGGCGTGGTCGCCGGTGTTCGGGATCTGGCGCGCTTTTTCGACCATGGCGTCGGTCATCACGATGGTGCCGCCGGGCAGCGCGAAGGCGTTGGCGCCCATGCCGGAGCGGAACTCCAGCTTGAGCCGCGGGTTGTACGCGGGATAGCGCCGCAGCTCGGGGCCGATCAGCGCCACCAGTTGGTCGAATCCGGTGCGCAGCTCGGCCTGGCGCGCGGCGGGCAGCTTGCTCGGCTTGAGGTGACGGCCGTCGATTTCCTGCATGGCCTGCTCGGTCAGGCGCAGTTCCCAGGACAGCGGTACGTGGCGCGTGAGCTGGGTGGCGGCCCAGGGCGTGCCCCAGCGGTAGAAGGCCCATACACCGGCGCCGGCCAGCACCAGCACGGCCAGCAGCACGGGCAGCCGCGTCTGCATGCGCTCGGCCAGCGAGGTGCGGTGACTGACCTGGCCCAGCGCCGCCTGCCAGCCCGCCACGTCGTCGATTTGCAGGCTGCCGTGCGCGCCCAGGTCCACCGCCACGCGCGGCGGCGCGCGGCCGGTGCCCCAGCGCTCGGGCCAGCCGATTTGTTTGTGGCCCAGGTTCAGCGCCTCGCCCGCGCCATCAAGCGCGCGCAGCTGCAGCCGCGTGCCGTCGGGCCCGGCCACCAGCCGCACCCGGGCCGGGCGCGCGCGCGAACTGCGGCCGTCGAACCACTGGGCATTCAATACAGGCAAAGGTTTGTCCATGTCAGGCCTCACAGGCGCCCGCTGCGCGTGCAGCCCCATGACCAATGACCGCGGCTGGCGCCGCATGACGAATGACAAATGGTTTTTTTGTCATTGAACCTAGAAACGGCGGTTGACCGCTCGCCATCCTTGGACAACTGGCATGAGCACTGACTTTCGCAGCTTCGATCACATTCACCTGTTGGGTGAGCGCGCTATGCACCCGATCGCACCGCGCTGGCCGTGCCATGCGGCGTTGCTCGTCCTTGCAGGCACGAGCCTGTCGCGTCCTCGCGTCTTGCCTGGCACGCCCATCACGGCACGCTCGGGCGCATCCAACTGCCGTTTCTAGGTTGAAGCGCAGCGAAGTCATTTGTCATTTCCGAAAAGCGGGTGCATCAGGAGAGGTCAGAGCTCCTTCACCCGATCAGGTCCAGCCCCAGCATGTCGGCCGCCGCATCACCCAGCGCGCCCTGCTGCTTCACCAGTTCGCCCACCAACTGGTCGGTGCCGCCCTTGATGTAGAGCGTGACCGAGCCGACCTTGGCCGCATATTCGCTGGCGACGGCGAACGGGCGGTAGAACCCCAGCGTCAGCAGTGTGAGCAGCAGGTTCTTCAGGCGCAGCCACACGAAGGCGCCGGTACGCAGGCTGGTCTTGCTGCGCGCGATGTGGCTGAAGCCGACGTTGTTCCACACCAACTGGAACATGCGCGCCTCGCGGTAGGCGCGCGCCGGTAGGCTGGCGAGCACGAAAACCAGCAGCAGGCCCAGCATCAGCACGATCATCAGCAGGATGAAGCCGCCGATGTTGCCGCGTTCGCCCAAAATCATGGACAGCAGGGCGGTCGAGCCGCCCGTGACCACCAGCAGCAGCCCCAGCGCTCCCACTATGCACAGCACGAAGAAAAGCGCCGTGGCCAGCCAGACCTTGACGAAATCCAGGTACACCGGCTTCCAGCGCCCCACTTGCCCGCCGATGCGCGTGCGCGCCACCAGCAGGCGGCGGTAGTTGTATTCCAGCCGGATCACGCACAGCAGCGTCAGTATCAGCGCCAGGCCCGCCAGCACCAGGGTCGATCCGCCCAGCCGCAGCCGGGGCGGTCCCATGGCGTCGGCTGGACTCCCAGCCACGCCAGCGGGCAGCTCGGGCGACAAAGCGGCGCCAAGAAAGATCAGTGCGATCCAGATGAAGGCGATGGCGAACACCGGCCAGCTGGCGACGTACACCTCTTTCCACCGCGCGGTGAAGGCCAGCCGGATACCACGCCAGCGCGTGGCTCCCAGCCGGAAGCGCATGGCGCTGGCCCAGAGAAAAGGTGCCAGCACCGCGAAGCCGAACATCAGCAGGCTGGCCGCCAGATGCTGGCCGGTGTCCGCCGCGACCTTGTAGGCCAACCAGAATGCGCCAATGATCAGGAAGCCGAACACCATGCGCCGCACCTCGGCCACGAACTCCAGCGGGCTGCCCGCTACCTGCGTGTGGCCGTAGAAATACTGCGCCGTGCGCCGCCGTGCCCACGGCGTGTAGAGACCCAGCGTGACGATGGAGAGCAGCACGTTGACGATCCAGACGCGGAAATATTCGCCCCCCGAGCCGGTGAACTCGATGCGATGCGCCTCGATGCCCGGCGGGTTGACAGGGTGGGAGCGCATCGTGTGCCGCGCCGCTGTGTTCATGGGATGGCCCTCCGTCCTCGGCTGTGTACTTTCGGGGCAGTGTAGCGGTTGGCAGGGGTGTGCGTCGGTCCTGTCGGTGAAGTGCCAGAGCATGGCCTGCGGCGCCAGCATGGGCGGGGTGACGGTGAAGGCATCGGGCTACGGGCGCGTTCGTCATCACGCAGGTTGGGGCCACGCGGCAATAGCCGCCGTGCCAGCGTGGCGCGAAGTGGCCCCGGCAATTCATGTCACGCAAGGGCGGCTTCTGGGGGCGTCGCGCGGAAACATCAACACTGGCCGTTCACGTGCGCCTGGGCGTTGAAATCAGTCGATAGCCTTTTGGCACCATTTGTTGATATTAAATTAATAGCTTGTCGCCTTTGATAGAAAAGCGGATATGGCTTATTTGATGGTTGATAAAATTTTTTTGATCCCCCCCTGGCTTTTTCTTGCACCACGCATGGCCCGAATCATGGCGTCGCCGGGCAGCGTTATCGTAGGGGGATCGGCCAGAGAGGCTGTCCTCAAATTCATCGCGCCGCGCACGCGTCTCGGGTACCAGCGAGAAGACTTTGAACAGGCTCTCAGAACAAGGAGATGGCGTCATGAGCATCCGCATCGTTCGTCTGGGCACGGCGCGCGCCAAGGATGAGGGTCTGCGCATCGGCACCGTGCGGCGCCCGCCGCGCGGCGTGCCCAAGGCGCGCTTCGCCGCTGAGGACTGGTACGACGTGTGGTACCCCAACCTGTCGCCCAGCCCCGAGCACATGAAACTGGCGCTGTCGACCCACACCGAGCCCGACGCGGCCAAGGCGAAGAAGGACTGGGCACTCTTCACCCGACTGTTCCGCAAAGAGATGGCCGAGCCCGATGCCGCGCGCACGCTGGATGTGCTGGCGGCGCTGTCGCACCAGACCAATTTTTCGATCGGCTGCTACTGCGAGGACGAGGCGCGCTGCCACCGTTCGGTGCTGCGTGAGTTGCTGCAGGAGCGGGGCGCGGCGCTGGCCTGAGCGGGTTTCTTTTGTGGGGGCGGGCAAGCCCGCTCCTACACAGAGAAGGCGGCGTCTGCACAGACGGCGGGGTGTCAAGAATGACCAAGGACATGACGAATGACTTTGGTGCGCTTCACTGACAAAAGGGGCTTTGTCATTTGTCATGCGGCGTCAGCCGCGGTCATTTGTCATGGTGCAAGCATCCGCACGGCTCCTTGTGGGAGCGGCCTTGGCTGCGATGGCAGCGCATCGAAAGATGAGGTGTCCCATCGCAGGCAAGCCCGCTCCTACGAAAAACGCAGCGCCTGGCGCTTTCTGGTCATGCCTCGGCGGGCGATTCGTCATCCGGCGCGGCATCTGCCACCAGCCGCCGCAGCCACAGCGCCGCGTCTTCCACGCCCTGGCGCTTGAGGGCGGAGAACAGCAACACCTGGCCGCCGCCGGCCTGCAGGCGGGTGATCTGCAGTGCCTTGGCTTGCTCGGTGCGGTTGAGCTTGTCGGCCTTGGTCAGCAGGATCAGGAAAGGCAGGCCGTCCTCGACGCGCGGGCGGATCACCTCAAGCAGCAGCTCGTCCAGCTCCTTCAGCCCATGGCGCGGGTCGGCCAGCATCACCACGGCCGCGAGATTGCGGCGCGACACCAGGTAGTTGGCCATCACGCGCTGCCAGCGCTCCTTGTCGGCCAGCGGCACGGCGGCGTAGCCGTAGCCCGGCAGGTCGGCCAGCACGGCGTCGGTGGCGCCCTGGCGGCCCAGCGCGAACAGGTTGATGTGCTGCGTGCGCCCCGGCTTCTTGGAGGCAAAGGCCAGCTGCGTCTGCTGCGTCAGCGTGTTGATGGCGGTGGACTTGCCGGCGTTGGAGCGGCCAACGAAGGCGATTTCGGGCACCTCCAGCGGCGGGAGCTGGTGCAGTTGCGCGGCGGTGGTGAGAAAGCGCGCCGTGTGCAGCCAGCCCAGCGCCTCGCGGCCGGCGGCCGGTGCGGGGGCCGGCGCGGTGCGGGGGCGGGGGGAAGGCACGGTGGAGGACATCGGGGAAGGCGGGTTGCCGCGGGCGGTGGGCAAGGCATTGGGTGAAGATGAGCAGACATTGTAGAATCGCGGGGTTTTTCCGCGTCCCACGACCCTTTTTTCAAGAAGACGTCCCATGAAGTCGCTTGCCGCCCTCCTGACCGCATCGCTGCTCGCAGCTTCCGCCCACGCCGCCGACGCGCCCGCCGCGCCGCAGATTGATCTCGCCAAGGGCGCCGCCACCTACGGTACCGTGTGCGTGGCCTGTCATGCCGCCGACGGCAACTCCACCGTGCCCCTGCAGCCCAACTTGGCCCAGCAGCACCCTGAATACCTGTTCAAGCAGTTGGTGGAGCTCAAGAGCGGCGTCCGGCAAGACCCCATCATGGTGGGTTTCGCCACCATGCTGAGCGAGGAAGACGCGCGCAACATCTCCTACTGGCTGGCATCGCAAAAGGCCAAGCCCGGCGTTGCCAAGGAAAAAGACTTGGTGATGGTGGGCGAGCGCATCTACCGCGGCGGCATTCCTGATCGCCAGATTCCGGCCTGCGCCGGCTGCCACAGCCCCAACGGCGCCGGCATGCCGTCGCAGTATCCGCGCCTGTCTGGCCAGCACGCCGAGTACACCGTCAAGCAGATGGTGGCCTTCCGCGACGGCACGCGCGCCAACAACGCCATGATGACGGGCGTGGCGGCCAAGATGAACGACCGCGAGATCAAGGCCGTGTCCGACTACATCGCCGGTCTGCGCTGAGCGCGGGGCCGGGCATCATTTCTCGCCAAGCCGCGTCCGGTCCACCGGCGCGGCTTTTGTTTGCTCAGGTGTCATCACGTGATCCAGGTCAAGAATCCGCGTCACCGATTGAACCTCTGGCGCCCTGAGCTTCTCCAACCACAAGCGGCGTGCTCCGCGCCTGGCTTTACCCACATTTGTGATCGCGCATGACCGCAACCCCCGGCACTGAAGGCTTCCAACCCCGGCGTGGCTCCGCTGCCTGGCGCTCGGGCGTCGAGCTGCTGTCGTCAATGCGCTTCGCCATTGCGCTGCTCACCGTCATCTGCATCGCCTCGGTCATCGGCACCGTCATCCAGCAGCATGAGCCGGCGGTCAACTACACCAACCAGTTCGGGCCGTTCTGGGCCGATCTGTTCCTGGCGCTCCAGCTCAACGCGGTCTACAGCGCCTGGTGGTTCCTGGTTATTCTGGCGTTCCTGGTCATCAGCACCAGCCTGTGCATTCTGCGCAACACGCCCAAGTTCCTGGCCGACATCCGCAACTACAAGGAAAACATCCGCGAAGGCAGCCTGAAAGCCTTTCACCACAAGGCCGAAGGCCCGCTGACGCAGGCGCCCGAGGCCGAGGCCCAGCGTATCGGCCAGATGCTGGCCGGTGGCGGCTGGAAGGTGAAGTTGCAAGAGCGCGATACCCCCGCCGGCAAGGGCTGGATGGTGGCGGCCAAGGCCGGCGCGGCCAACAAGATCGGCTACATCGCCGCGCACAGCGCCATCGTGCTGATCTGCCTGGGCGGGCTGTTCGACGGTGATCTGTTCGTGCGCGCGCTGACCTGGATGGGCGGCAAGACGGTGTACAGCGGTGGCGGCTTCGTGTCCGAGGTGAAGCCGGAGCACCGCCTGCCAACCACCAACCCAAGCTTCCGCGGCAACCTGGTGGTGTCCGAGGGCACCGTTTCCAGCACCGCCATCCTGAGCCAGTCCGACGGCATTCTGCTGCAGGAGCTGCCCTTCGCGGTCGAGCTGAAGAAGTTCATCGTCGAGTACTACCCGACGGGCATGCCGAAACTGTTCGCCAGCGACATCGTCATCCACGACAAGGAAACCGGTGCCACGCAGGATGCGCGCGTCGAGGTTAACCACCCGGCCAGCTATCGTGGCGTGCAGATCTACCAGAGCAGCTTCGACGATGGCGGCTCGCGCGTGAAGCTCAAGGCCGTACCGATGAACGGCGGCATCGAACCGTTCGAGATCGAAGGCACCATTGGCGGCGCCTCGCAGATCACCAACGGCGATCAGAAGCTGACGCTGGAATACACCGCGCTGCGCGTGATCAACGTCGAGAACATGACCAACGACGCGGCCGCCAGCGGCGCCGACGTGCGCAAGGTCGATCTGCGCCAGGCACTGAGTAGCCGGCTGGGCGCCGCCGACAAGACGGTTACGCAGCGCGAGATGCGCAACGTGGGCCCCAGCATCACCTACAAACTGCGCGACGAGGCGGGCCAGGCCAGCGAGTTCCACAACTACATGCTGCCCGTGGACACCGGCGACGGCACGCCGGTGTTCCTGCTGGGCGTGCGTACCGCCACGGCCGAGCCCTTCCGCTATCTGCGACTGCCGGCCGACGAGGACGGGTCGATGGAAGGCTTCGCGCGCTTGCGCGCGGCCCTGCACGATCCGGCCCAGCGCGAGCGCGCGGTGCGCCGCTACGTGCTCAAGGCCGTCGACCCGCAGCGGCCGGAGTTGGTCGAGCAGTTGACCGCGTCCGCCTCGCGCGCGTTGGCCCTGTTCGCCGGCACCGAGATGGTGGGCGGCCAGCAGGGGGCCGGCTTGCAGGCCATCTCCGACTTCATGGAAAGCGCCGTGCCCGAGGCCGAGCGCGAGCGCGCCGCCGAGGTGTTGCTGCGCATTCTCAATGGCACGTTGTTCGAGTTGAGCGCCCTGGCACGCGAAACGCAGGGCAAGCCGCCGCTGCCCGAGAGCGAATCCACCGCCCGCTTCATGACGCAGGCCGTGCTGGGGTTGTCCGACATCAGCCTGTACCCGGCGCCGGTGACCTTTCAGCTGGAGGACTTCACCCATGTGCAAGCCAGCGTGTTCCAGGTGGCGCGTGCCCCGGGCAAGAACGTGGTTTATCTGGGCTGCCTGTTGCTGATCCTGGGCATTTTTGCCATGCTCTACGTGCGCGAGCGGCGCCTGTGGGTCTGGGTGACCCCCGAGGGCGCCGGCGCCAAGGCCATGATGGCCCTTTCCACCAACCGCAAGACGCTGGATGCCGACCGCGAGTTCGAGCAACTGCGTTCCAAACTCTTGACCACCTCCTGAAGGGAGTCCGGCCATGACCACCACCACTCTTGCCGGCAACGGCACCCTGACCCTCAACGAGGGCTATTTCGCCCGCCGCACCTGGGGCGATTGGCTGTTCGCGCTGCTGGCAGTCGTCGGCGCCGTGTTCGCTTTCCAGCAGTACCACGGCGCGATGGACATCTACGAGAAGTGGATCCTGGCCGGCACCGTGCCGGTGGTGATTTGGCTGGGCTGGTTCTGGCGCCCGTTGCGCAATCTGATGCTGGTGGTGGCGGCGCTGTCGCTGCTGGCCATCTTCAGCTACCAGGGCGAGGCCGGAGCCGATCTGCGACGTGGTGACTCGGTGTTCTGGCTGAAGTACTTCCTGTCCAGCCAGTCGGCCATCCTGTGGATGAGCATGCTCTTTTTCATGAGCACGGTGTTCTATTGGGGCGGCATGTTCATCCGCGGCCAGCAGGACGTGCTGGAGGGCCTGGGCAGCAAGCTGGCCTGGGTGGCCGTGGGCCTGGCGCTGATCGGCACCATGGTGCGCTGGTACGAAAGCCACCAGATCGGCCCCGGCATCGGCCACATTCCGGTGAGCAACCTGTACGAAGTGTTCGTCATGTTCTGCTGGATGACGGCGCTGTTCTACCTGTACTACGAAGAGCAGTACAAGACCCGCGCCATGGGCGCCTTCGTGATGCTGGTGGTGAGCGCGGCGGTGGGCTTTCTGCTGTGGTACACGCTGGTGCGCGAGGCGCACGAGATCCAGCCGCTGATTCCCGCGCTGCAAAGCTGGTGGATGAAGCTGCACGTGCCGGCCAACTTCATCGGCTACGGCACCTTCGCGCTGGCGGCCATGCTGGGCTTTGCCTACCTGATCAAGCAGCAGGCCGACGAGAAGCGCTGGTACAAGCTGGCGCCGATCTGGATCTTCGGCTTCGCGCTGTGCTTCGTGCCCATCGCCTTCCGCCAGCGCAACCCGGCCGAAGCCGGCGGCAGCTACTGGCTGGGCTACGCGCTGATCGCGGCGCTGATCGTGGGCGGCATCCTGCTGGGCCGCAAGCGCATTGCCGAGCGGCTGCCAAGCTTCGAGGTACTGGACGACGTGATGTACAAGTCCATCGCCGTGGGCTTTGCCTTCTTCACCATCGCCACCGTGCTGGGCGCGCTGTGGGCGGCTGATGCCTGGGGCGGCTACTGGAGCTGGGACCCGAAGGAAACCTGGGCCCTGATCGTGTGGCTGAACTACGCCGCCTGGCTGCACATGCGGCTGATGAAGGGCCTGCGCGGCACCGTGGCCTCGTGGTGGGCGCTGGTGGGGCTCGCGGTGACCACCTTCGCCTTCATCGGCGTCAACATGTTCCTGTCGGGCCTGCACAGCTACGGCTCGCTGTAAGCGGCGCAGGCGTGTGTGGCCCGCCGTGGCGGGCGCTATCAACAACCATAGCTGTTTGCGCTGGCTGTGCAAGGGTTTCGGGTCGGTTGGGCTTGAAATGCTTGTGCAACAAGCGCGAGCCACTATCAAAAGGATAACGCCATGCTGATCCGCTCCTCGCACCACGGCTTCGACCACCCCACGGCCAGCGACATCACGCCGCGCGCCGTCTACGAAGACCGGCGTGCTTTGCTGAGGGCGCTGGCCGCTGGTGCCGCCGGCAGCGTGCTGGCCGGCTGGGCGGCGCGCGAGGCGCTGGCGCAGACGCCGCGCCCCGGCAAGCTGGCGGCCTTGCCCGGCGCGCGATCCGCCGTGGTGGGCGCGGTGACCATGGAGAAGCTCACCACCTACGCCGACGCCACCAGCTACAACAACTTCTACGAGTTCGGCACCGACAAGGACGACCCGGCGCGCCACGCACACCACTTGCAGACCAGCCCCTGGAGCGTCGAGATCGAGGGCCTGGTCAACAAGCCGGGCCGCTACGCGCTCGAAGACCTGCTCAAGCTCAGCCCCATGGAAGAGCGCATCTACCGCCTGCGCTGCGTCGAGGGCTGGTCGATGGTGATTCCGTGGGTCGGTTACTCGCTGTCGGCGCTCGTCAAGCGCGTGGAGCCGCAGGGCAGCGCCAAGTACGTCGAGTTCGTCACCCTGGCCGACGCCAAGCAGATGCCCGGCCTGCGCGGTCGCGTGCTCGACTGGCCCTACACCGAGGCGCTGCGCCTGGACGAGGCGCTGCACCCGCTCACGCTGCTCACGTTCGGCATGTATGGCGAGGTTTTACCGAAGCAGAACGGCGCGCCGGTGCGGCTGGTGGTGCCGTGGAAGTACGGCTTCAAGTCGGCCAAGTCGATCATCAAGATCCGCTTCATCGAGCAGGAACCGCGCACGGCCTGGAACAAGGCCGCCGCCAACGAGTACGGTTTCTACTCCAACGTGAACCCCGACGTGGCCCACCCGCGCTGGAGCCAGGCCACCGAGCGCCGCATCGGCGAAGACGGCCTGTTCGCCAAGAAGCGCAAGACGCTGCTGTTCAACGGCTACGAGGTGCAGGTGGGGCAGCTTTATGCGGGCATGGACCTGCGCAAGAACTTCTGATGCCATCCTTGCGCCTTGATGACGGAATGACTTCGCCGCTGAGTGGCATCAATGACGAAATGACGAGCGTTTCGGTCATGGCGCGCTGCGCCCTCATCGAAGCTTCAGCGAAATCATGCGCCTCAGGTGTGGCATGCCGCGCATGAACGCCCGCGCGGCGCTGCTGCACCCATGGGCCAAGCCGCTGGCCTTCATGCTGTGCCTGCTGCCACTGGCGTGGCTGGTCTATGGCGCTGCAGCCGACCAGTTGGGAGCCAACCCGGCCGAGGCGTTGATTCGCGGCCTGGGCGACTGGGCGCTGCGTTTTCTGTGCCTGGCGCTCGCCGTCACGCCGTTGCGCCTGCACACGCGCACACCGCAGCTGGCGCGCTATCGGCGCATGCTGGGTCTGTTCGTAGCCTTCTACGCCAGCCTGCACCTGCTGGCCTACGGCTGGCTGGACATGGGGTTTGATGTGGCCGACATCGGCCGTGACATTCTCAAGCGGCCCTTCATTCTGGTCGGCTTCACGGTATGGCTGTTGCTGCTGCCGCTGGCCGCCACATCCACCAACGGCGCCGTGCGCGCGCTGGGTGGCCGCGCGTGGCAGGCGCTGCACCGGCTGGTGTACGTGATCGCGCCGCTGGCGCTGCTGCACTTCTTCTGGATGCGCAGCGGCAAGAACGACTACGCGGAAGTGGCGGTGTACGCGGCCATCATCGGCGTGCTGCTGCTGGAGCGGCTGTACCGCTACCTCAAGCCGCGCGGTCCATGAGCGGTGCGCCTGCGGTAATCGAAGAGCTGCCGCTGACCGGGCGCGAGCAGCGCCTGCTGCGCCGCCGCGCGGCCGAATCGGCCGCCGGCATCCGCGGCTGGCAGCGGGGGGTGGTTTGGCTGTTCTTCGGCGCCCTGGCGCTGGTGACGCTGACGCATGACACGCCGCGCGCACGCTGGCCTGCGGTGCTGCTGTGTTTGGCGGGAGGGTGGCTTCTGGATGCCTTCATCCGCTATTACCTGCGGCGACGCCAGCGGTTGGACCACGCCGCTGCGCACGGCGGCAAACAGGTGCTGCATGGGCGGGGCGGGTTGCTGCGCGCCGAGGGCACGCGCTTGCTGTACCAAGTGGGCGATCGGCTGCGCGCCGTGCAGCCGCTACTGCCTGCGGGCCGGCGCGCCAGCCCGCACGCGCTGGCCGATCCGGTAATCCGACATGTAGCGGCACTGCCCGGCCAAGCCTTGGTGCTGCACCACAGTGCCGCGGGTGACGTGCTGCTGGCGGCGCACTACCCCGACTGGGTGCCAGAGCAAGAACAGCTGTTGCCACTGCCCGCGCCACGCGGCTGGCGCGCTTGGTGGCTGGGGCACCAGGCGGCGCAGGTGTTGTGCCTGACCGGCACGGTGACCGAGTGGATCGAGGCCGAATGGCGCGAGGGCGGTCAACGCTTCGTTGGTGGCAGGCCGATACCGTCTACCACGCGCGCGCGGCAACTGGCTGCGCGTGGGTGAGCACCTGATCCCGTGCGGACAGGGTAGGCCCGGCCTGGCCGTGGGCGCGCGCGTGCAACTACGTGTCACGCTGGATGTTGATGGCCTGCCGCTGCAATTGCTGGAGCTGCGCGTGCTGGCGCCGGTGTCGCCTGCCGGGCCCACGGCGACCGCGCCAAGCGCTGCGCGTGCGTCTCGAGCGCCTAGGCTTCGCCCTGGTGGCCGTCCTGGGCGCCGTCGGACGCGCCGGGGTGCTCGCTGATTGCGTTTCCACGTTCCCAACGTGATTGTTGAGAATTCCGCCATTCACGACACGCTGTCAGCCCTCACCCCAACCCTCTCCCAGAGGGAGCTTTCTTTAGCGCGGCACGCATTGTCGTTTTCTTAGAAAACGTCAATAACCGTCATCCCGGCGAAAGCTGGGATCCATGTGTTCTTGCACACGCCGGCTGGATTCCGCCTCTCGCCGGAACGACGAATGTCTTGCTGTGTGGATTGGGAATTGGAAATTGGAAATCACACCCGGCAGTTGTTATTGAACCCCTGGGGTATATGGCTTCAGCGCTCGAGAATAAAGCGCTAGCGGGTATGTAGCTGGGGGGTATGTGAATTGTCCCCAGCCTCCATCATCAAGGCGATTCGCCGCGCCACAAATCCTGCACGCTTTCACGCTGGCGGATCACGCGGGCGCTGACACCATCCACCAGCACCTCGGCGGCGCGCGGGCGGGTGTTGTAGTTGCTGGACATGCTCATGCAGTACGCGCCGGCCGACAGCACGGCCAGCACGTCGCCTTGCTGCACCGCCAGCACGCGGTCGCGCCCCAGCCAGTCGCCGCTTTCGCACACCGGGCCGACGACGTCGTAGGTCACGGCATCGGCGGTGCTGCCCGCCTCGGCCAGCGGCACGATGCGGTGGAAGGCCTCGTACAGCGCCGGGCGCGGCAGGTCGTTCATGGCGGCGTCGACGATGCAGAAGCTCTTCTGCTCGCCGGGCTTGAGGAACAGCACCTCCGTCAGGCACACGCCGGCATTGCCCACCAGCGAGCGGCCGGGCTCGATCAGGATCTTGCGGCTGCCGAAGCCGCGCGCATCCAGCTTGCCCAGCAACTGCTGCCACAGCACATCGGCCGCGGGTGGCGTATCGCCGTTGTAGTCGATGCCCAGGCCGCCGCCGAAGTCGATGTGGTGGATGGGGATGCCGGCGGCCTCGATCTGCGTCACCAGGTCGAGTACGCGGTCCATGGCTTCCAGGTAGGGTGCCGACTCGGTGATCTGCGAGCCGATGTGGCAGTCGATGCCGACCACGCGTAGGTCGGGCAGGCCGGCGGCGTGGCGGTAGGCGGCCAGCGCCTCGTCGTGCGCGATGCCGAACTTGTTGCCCTTCAGGCCGGTGGAGATGTAGGGGTGCGTGCGGGCGTCGACGTTGGGGTTGACGCGGATGCTGACCGGCGCGCGAACGCCGCTGGCGGCGGCCACCTCGCTCAGCACGTCCAGCTCGGCGCGGCTCTCGACGTTGAAGCAGCCCACGCCTGCTTCCAGCGCGCGGCGCATCTCGGCGCGCGTCTTGCCGACACCGGAGAAGACGATCTTCGACGGCGTGGCACCGGCGGCCAGGGCGCGTTCGAGTTCGCCGCCGGAGACAATGTCGAAGCCGCAGCCGGCATCGGCCAGCAGCTTGAGGATGGCCAGCGACGAGTTGGCCTTCATCGCATAGCAGATCAGCGCCTCGCGCCCCGCTAGTCCGCGCTGGTAGGCGGCCAGCGCGGCCAGGATGGCGGCCTTCGAGTACACGAACAGCGGCGTGCCGTGCTGGCGGGCGAGTTCGGACAAGGCCACGCCCTCGACCATCAGCCGGCCGTTTTGGTAGCACACGAAAGGCGCGCCGGGCAGGGGCGCGGCGCTGGCAGCAGGGGAAGTCATTCGATGTCGGGTAGGTTCGGCAGCGCCGGAGGTGGCATTGCCTGGGTGGGGGAGGAGGCGGCAGGCGCCGCGGGCGTGGCGCGCGTGCCGCCCCACACCGTTTGCGGCAAGGTGGCGCGCTGCGCCGCCGCGGGGGTGTCGGGGATGTAGAGCGGCCCTTTCTGGCCGCAGCCGCCCAGCGTGGCCGCGAGCAGCAGTGGCAGGGTGCTGACTAGAATGGATCGATGCTGCGGCTGGAACGACATGGGATGAAATTGTAATGACCGACCTGGAATACATGGACCGCGCCGAGGCGCTACTGCGCGCCATCGAGTCGCGCTGTGACGAACTCAACGACAGCACCGACGCCGACATCGACAACCAGCGCGTGGGCGGCATGATCACGCTGGTATTTCCGGACCGCAGCCAGATTGTCATCAACCTGCAGAAGCCGCTGCACGAGGTGTGGCTGGCGGCGCGCTCGGGCGGCTACCACTACACCCACGCGGACGGCGCCTGGCGCGACACCAAGACGGGCGAAGATTTCTTCGAGCGCCTGTCACAAAGCGCAACCGAACACGCGGGCATGCCGCTGACGTTTCGGCCCGCCTGACAAGGCGCGGCACCAAGCGGTGCCGCCCCGCCATCAGTTCTTGAATAGATCGAGGATGCGGTTGCGTTCTTCCGACGCGGCGGGGGTGCCGTTCTCGGGTATCAGCTCGGAGTCGGGCGGGGCCAGGCCAGCGCCGCCCAGGTTGCTGATGCCGCCGCCGCGTGCGTATTCCTCGTAATACCAGTCGCCGCCGATGCGCACCACGCCCTCGGGCGGCTTCAGCTCGGCCACCGGCACGCCCTTGAGGGCGGTGCGCATGTAGTTGATCCAGATCGGCAGGCTCAAACCGCCGCCGGTTTCGCGGGCGCCCAGATTGCGCGGGGTGTCGTAACCCATCCACACGGCGGCCACCAGCGTGGGCTGGTAGCCGGCGAACCAGGCGTCCATCGAGTCGTTGGTGGTGCCCGTCTTGCCGCCCAGGTCGGGCCGGCCCAGCGCCGCGCTGGCCTTTGCCGCCGTGCCGCTGCGCACCACGTCGTTCAACATGGTGTGGGTGATGAAGGCGTTGCGCGCGTCGATGGCGCGGTTGGCTTCGCTGGGGCCGGCGGGCTGGCTTTCGACCAGCACGCGGCCAGCGTGGTCGGTCACGCGGGTGATCAGGAACGGGTTGACGCGGTAGCCGCCATTGGCGAACACGGCAAAACCCGTGGCCAGCTGCATCGGCGTGACCGAGCCGGCGCCCAGCGCCATGGTGAGGTAGGGCGGGTGCTTGTCGGCGTCGAAGCCAAAGCGCGTGACCCACTCCTGGCCGTATTGGGGCGTGATGGTTTGCAGGATGCGGATGGAGATCATGTTGCGCGAACGGGCCAGGCCACGCTTCATGGTCATGGGGCCTTCGAAGCCGCCTTCGTAGTTCTTCGGCTCCCAGGGCTGGCCGCCGGTGACGCTGCTGTCGAAGAACAGCGGCGTGTCGTTGATCATGGTGGTGGGCGAGAAACCCTTTTCGAGCGATGCCGAGTAGATGAAGGGCTTGAAGCTGGAGCCAGGCTGGCGCCAGGCCTGGGTGACGTGGTTGAACTTGTTCTTGTCGTAGTCGAAGCCGCCCACCAGCGCCTTGACGGCGCCGTTGCGCGGATCAAGCGCCACCAGGGCGCCTTCGACTTCGGGCAACTGCGTCAGCTCCCAGTTGCCGCGGCTGTTCTTGGTCATGCGCACCACGGCGCCAGGGCGGATGCGGATGTTGGGGCCTGCCTTGGCCGCCAGTCCGGAGGACACCGGGCGCAGCCCCTCGCCGCTGACTTCCACCACCTCGCCGCCGCGGCGCATCACGGTGACCTTGCGGGCCACCACCTGCGTGACCACCGCCGCCTGAAGTTCGCCCGCATCGGGGTGACTGGCGAGCGCTTCTTCCACCGCGCTGGTAACGTCCTGGGTGTCTTTCGGCAGCTCGATGAATTTTTCGGGGCCGCGATAGGCCTGGCGACGGTCGTAATCGAGAATGCCGCGCCGCAGCGCCGCATAGGCGGCGTTCTGGTCGTCGGTGGCGATGGAGGTGTAGACGTTCAGGCCCCGGCTGTAGGTTTCCTCGCCGTACTGCGCGAACATCATCTGCCGCACCATCTCGGCCACGTATTCGGCGTGGACGCGGGTGGTGTCGGTGGGGGGGCGAATCACCAGTTCCTGCTGCTTGGCGGCGGCGGCTTGCTCGGCGGTGATGAAGTTGTTCTCCAGCATCCGGTCGATGATGTAGAGCTGTCGCTCACGGGCGCGTGCAAAGTTGGCGATGGGGTTGGCGCTGGACGGAAACTTGGGAATGCCGGCCAGCATGGCGGCCTCGGCCACGGTGACGTTTTTCAGTGGCTTGCCGAAATAGGTTTCGGCCGCCGCGGCGAAACCGTAGGCGCGGTTGCCCAGGAAGATCTGGTTCATGTAGATCTCGAGAATCTGGTCCTTGGTGAGCAGGTGTTCCAGCTTGAAGGTCAGCAATACCTCGTAGATCTTGCGGGTGTAGGTTTTCTCGGACGACAGGTAGACGTTGCGCGCGACCTGCATCGTGATGGTGGATGCTCCCTGGGCTTTTTCGCGCCCCAGGTTGGCCAGGGCCGCGCGCGCCACGCCCACGTAGTCCACGCCACCGTGTTCGTAGAAGCGCGCGTCCTCGATGGCCAGCACGGCATCCTTCATCACTTTCGGGATTTCACCGATGGGGGTGAGGTTGCGGCGCTCCTCGCCGAATTCGCTGATCAGGTTGCCCTCGGCCGTGTAGACCCGCAGCGGTAGCTTGGGCCGGTAGTTGGAGAGCTCGGATACGTCTGGCAGGTTGGGGTAGGCGATGGCCAGCGCCATCAATCCGGCCATCACCGCGCACAGGAATAGCGCGATCAACGTACCGCCCGCCCAGGCAACGGCCTTGAGCGTCCACACCACCCAGCCCGTGGCGGCAGACCCTGTGCGCTTGTTCACGCCATCGGGAGAATTTTCAGTGGGCATAAGACAACATCGATAAGTTGGTGGACGCCTTCATGAGACAGTCGGCGCTGTCTGTAGGACGCTTGCTTGGTTGTGAGTGGGGCATCCAAGGGTTCAGCATTGTCTCGCGAGTCGCACCCAGCCGTCAGATGGGAGGGCATGGCAAGCGGCGAACGCCCCCTGTTTGCGTAAGCAAGTGTCGACATCCGTTAGTTTTTGACAACGAGCGAACAGGGGCAAAACAGGTTTTTTCTTTGCCCGACAAGGAGCTTACTGCTAGCATTCAAGTGAATTCTTAAGTGTGCTCAACTTTTGAAATAAAAAGTAACAGGATATTGTCTTGAACACTGGGTCGTTATTCAGCCGCCAGCCGGCGCCCATGATCGGGCTTGACATCAGTTCATCCAGCGTGAAGCTGGTTGAGTTGGGGCAGGACCGGTCGGGCGATTTGACGCTGGAAAGATGTGGGATCGAGCCATTGGAGCGGGGCTGGATCAGTGATGGGAACATCGAGAAATTCGATGAAGTCGTCGAGACCACCCGTCGCCTGATCAGCAAAGCCGGCACGAAGACGAAGAACGTGGCCATGGCCTTGCCCGCATCGGTGGTGATCAGCAAAAAGATCATTTTACCGGGCGGCCTGAGTGACCGGGAGATGGAGGTGCAGGTCGAGGCCGAAGCCAATCAGTACATCCCGTTCTCGCTCGACGAAGTGAGCTTGGACTACTGCGTGGTAGGGCCAAGCGCCACGTCGGCTGGTGACGTCGATGTCGTGATCGCCGCTTCTCGCAAGGAAAAGGTCGAGGATCGGCAGGGTCTGGCCGAAGCGGTTGGTTTGACCCCCGTGGTGCTGGATGTCGAAACCTATGCATCGCGTCTGGCCGCCAGCCGCCTCATCGGGCGATTGCCTGGCGGCGGAGCGGATGCGCTGATCGCCTTGTTCGAGATCGGTGGAATGACGTCCACCATGCAGGTCTTGCGAAATGACGATCTGCTCTACGAGCGGGATCAGGTTTTCGGTGGCGCGCAACTGACACAAATGCTGGTGCGCCAATATGGATTCACGCAGGAAGAGGCCGAGACCAAGAAGCGGGCGGGAGAGCTGCCCGATGACTACGGGATGGTCGTGCTGCAACCCTACGTGGAGTCGCTGGCGCAGGAAGTGGAGCGTGCGCTGAAATTCTTCTTTACCAGCACGCCTCACAACCGCGTTGATTACATTCTGTTGGCGGGCGGAACGGCTGGTATTCCGGGCTTGACCGAGGCCATTACACGGCACACGGCGTTTCCATGCCAGGTGGCCAATCCTTTTGACGGCATGGATATCGGACGTCACGTGCGCGAGAAAAAAATGTTGCGTGAAGCGCCGTCGTACCTGACAGCCTGCGGCTTGGCCATGCGGAGGTTCCTGCGGTGATCTTGATTAACCTACTCCCGCACCGGGAGATTGCTCGCCAACGTGCGCGCCAGGCTTTCAACGTTTCGTTGGTGATGGCTGCGGCGCTTGGTGCGTTGCTCGCGGGCGCTGTCTATCTTTGGTACCAAGGAGAGATTTCAGGGCAGAAAGGCCGTAACACTTTCCTGCAGACTGAAATCAAGAAGCTGGACGATGAAATCAAGGAAGTCGCCACGTTGCAGGAGGAGATCGCCGCACTGAAGGCGCGCCAGCAAGCGGTGGAAGATCTTCAGGCGGATCGTAATTTGCCAGTGCATTTGTTGAATGAGTCCGTGCTTCAGTTGCCGGATGGCATTTATCTGAAGGGCGTTAAGCAGGAAAACCAGAACGTGCTGCTGTCTGGTGTGGCACAGTCGAACGAGCGTGTGTCCGAGCTTTTGCGCAATCTGTCTCGAAACAGTGACTGGGTTTCCAAACCTGAATTGATCGAGATCGTGGCCTCTAACATGGCATTGAGTCCTCGCGAGCAGCGTCGCGTGTACAACTTCACCGTGCGTGTGCAGCTGCAGCGCGCCAGTGATGCGTTGGCTGCGGCCTCAGCTTCGGCGGCGGCTCGGGACGCCAAGTCCTCATGAATGGGCGGGTAGGCATGGCTCGAAAATCTTCTTCAAAAATAGATGCGTCGGAAGCGCTGCGGAATGTTGGGGCGCAATTCCAGGGGCTGGATTCACGTGATCCGTCGTCCTGGCCGGCAATTCCCCGTTTTGCCTTACTTGCATTCGTTGCTGCGCTGGTGCTCGGGGTACTTTGGTTTTTGTGGCTAAGCGGTCAAGCAGACGAGTTGGAAGCTGAGCAGGCCAAAGAGGTGACCCTGAAATCAGATTATCAGGCAAAGTTGCAGAAGGCAGTTAGTCTGGATGAGTTGAAAAAACAGCGCGTCCAAGTCATGCAGTATGTGAACTTGCTTGAAAAGCAGTTGCCCAGCAAAGCTGAAATGGACGCACTGCTTTCGGATATTAACCAGGCGGGATTGGGTCGCAGCTTGCAGTTTGAACTTTTTCGTCCTGGTCAGTTGGTGGTGAAAGAGTATTATGCTGAATTGCCGATTGCGCTGAAAGTCACAGGTCGCTATCACGACATAGGCGCGTTTACCTCAGATATCGCAAATCTGTCCCGTATTGTGACCTTGAATAACTTATCGGTGACACCGGTTTCAGATAAATCAGGATCAAGCACGTTGTCTTTGGATGCCACCGCTAAGACATATCGCTATCTTGATCCCGAAGAAATTGCTGCGCAGCGGGCGGCAGATAAAACGAAGGCGAAAAAATGATCCGCTTAGTTTTAAACTATGTTGTCCTCGTGGGTTTGATTGCCGGCGGGTTGGCGGCATGTTCAACTCAGAATGATGATTTGCACCAATGGATGCGGGATCAGCGTAGTCAGACTGTGCCAAAGGTGACGCCACTTTCGGAACCGACCCAGTACACGCCCTTGGCTTACGTAGGTGGCTCGGTGGCTGATGCTTTTGACAGTGACCGTTTGACACAGGTTCTTCGCCGGGAGTCGGGAGCGCCCAATACATCAACGTCGTTGGTGACACCTGAGTTGAACAGACGCAAGGAGCCCTTGGAGTCTTATCCGCTGGATGCCATGACGATGGTCGGGAGTCTGGATCGGGCTGGTCAAAAGGTGGCGCTGGTACGGGTTGACCAGTTGCTTCATCAGGTCAGGCAAGGAAATTATCTGGGTCAGAACTACGGACGCGTTGTTGGTATCTCCGAGAGTGAAGTCACCCTCAGGGAAATCGTGCAGGATGCGGCAGGTGAGTGGATTGAGCGCAGTGCAGCGCTGCAGCTGCAGGAGAGTACAAAATGAGAATGTCGGTCAAATCAACAGTACGCCGTGTCGGTTTTCATGGCGTCGGAATATTCTTGCTTGGCTTGGCCAGTCTGAGTCAGGCGCAGCCACGCATTCAGGCCATCAGCAGTTCGGTACAGGGAGGTACTGAGGTCGTCAGGATCGACCTCAGCGAACCGTTGACGGCGGTGCCAGCTGGGTTTGTCGTGCAATCGCCAGCCCGCATCGCGCTGGACCTGCCGGGGGTCACGAGCGAGCTGCAGCAAAACACCGTGGAATTGAACCAGGGTAATCTGCGCATGGCGCATGTGGTTCAAGCGGCCGACAGAAGTCGTGTGGTACTGAATCTGAAGCAACCCACGAATTACACCACTGAAATACAGGGGCGTTCGCTCATGGTGTCGCTCGGCATGCCTTCGGCAGCTGCTTCAGCGGCGGCGGCGCCTGCCACCGTTTTTTCCGAAAGCCGCAACGAAGGGGCGTTGCCGTTGCGAGACGTTGATTTTCGCCGCGGTGTTGACAGCGCGGGCCGCGTCATCGTGGATTTGGCCAGCAATCAGGTGGGTGTCGACATTCGCCAGCAAGGACAAGGCTTGGTGGTGGAGTTTCTTCGCACCAGCCTGCCGGAAGGGCTGCGTCGCCGGTTGGACGTGACCGACTTCGGCACGCCCGTGCAAACAATCAGCACCACGCAAACGGGTGATCGTGTTCGCATGGTGATCGAAGCGAAAGGGCTGTGGGAGCACAGCGCCTACCAGAGTGATAATCAGCTGGTGGTTGAAGTGCGCCAACAGAAAGTTAGCCAAGACAAGCTGACGGCAGGTAAAGGTTATAACGGTGAAAAGCTGTCCCTCAACTTTCAGAATATTGATGTTCGCTCATTGCTGCAGGTTATCGCAGATTTCACGAACTTTAATATCGTGACCTCGGATACGGTCCAAGGGAGTCTGACCTTGCGGCTGAAGGATGTACCTTGGGATCAAGCCTTGGACATCATTCTTCAGGCCAAGAACTTGGGCATGAAGCGTAGTGGCAATGTGTTGCAAATAGCTCCCAAGGATGAGCTTGCGGCAAAAGAAAAAGCGGACTTGGAAGCGCAGGCCGCCATTCGTGATCTGGAGCCTGTTCGTACTCAGTCTTTCCAGCTTAACTACACCAAGGCAGCTGAGATCGCTACCCAACTAACAACGTCGGGGGGGAGTGGGGCGGGTGCGACTGGCTCGAAGTCGTTGCTCAGCGCCAGAGGGTCGGTGATAGCTGAGCCAAGAACCAATCAGTTGTTCATTTCAGATATTCCTTCGCGACTGATTCAGATACAGGAGATGATTTCGAAGCTGGATGTTCCGGTTCGGCAGGTGTTAATTGAAGCGCGAATCGTTGAGGCAACAGATACCTTCGGTAAGTCACTGGGTGTGAAACTTGGCGGCGCTGATATGCGTGGTATTCGTGGCGGTGATGCTGGTTATGGCCTCGGTGGTGGGGGGAATCGAATTGCCTTTGGTGGAAACTATAATGCGGTTGGCGCGACTGCGGGTTGGTCGGAGAAAGATGGACTGACTACGTTGACCTCGCAGATGGTTAATATGCCGGCGGTAGGTATTCGAGGTGCCACTCCCGCGAACTTTGCAATTTCGCTGTTCAGTTCGGCTGCCAACCGATTTTTGAATCTTGAAATTTCTGCTCTGGAAGCAGATGGCAAAGGTAGGGTGGTATCCAGCCCTCGCGTGGTCACGGCGGATCAGACCAAGGCATTGATCGAGCAGGGTACTGAGTTTCCTTATCAGCAGGCCACTTCCAGCGGCGCAACGTCTATTTCATTTCGTAAAGCAGTCTTGAAACTGGAAGTCACGCCGCAAATCACGCCAGAAGGCAACGTCATCCTTGATCTGGATGTCAACAAGGACAGCCCTGGATCGCCGGTTGAGGGCGGCATGTCGATCAACACCAAGCGAGTACGGACGCAAGTGCTGGTCGAGAACGGCGGTACGGTTGTGATCGGTGGTATTTTTGAACTCAATGAGCGCTCGGTTGAGAATAAGGTGCCATTGTTGGGAGATATTCCGGTTGTTGGTAATTTGTTCAAACATCGGACCCGCGACATTGGCAAGGAGGAAATGCTGGTGTTCATTACGCCAAAGATCATTTCAGAGCATGGTATCGTGCGCTGAAATGTGATTCTTCCAACAAAGATAGCCGCTGGAGCTGATATCCAGCGGCTTTTTTGATTTTGGCATGGCAGTGTCGGAGTTGCGGTGTTGATTTTGATCGGTTTACCTGGCAGCGGCAAAAGCACCGCGGGGCGCCAGTTGGCGCGGCGGTTGGGCTTGGCGTTCAAGGATGCCGATGCCGAGATTGAGAGCCGGGCAGGCATGTCGGTGCGGGAGTATTTCAGTGCCCATGGTGAAGCCGCGTTCAGGGATCTGGAAGAGCAAATTCTGGATGAGTTGACCCAGACCCAGACCGAGTCTGCGGTGATCATCGCCACTGGGGGTGGAGCGGTACTGCGGCCTGTCAATCGTCAGCGCCTGCGGGAGCGCGGCACGGTGATTTATCTGAGAGCATCGGCGGAGCAATTGGCCAAGCGCTTGCGGCACGATACCAAGCGTCCATTGCTGCAAGTCGCTGATCCGTTGAAGCGTCTGCGCGCCCTGTACGAAGAGCGTGATCCGCTGTACCGTGAATGCGCCCACTACGTGGTCGATACACACGGCTCGTCGCTGCCGATGCTGGTCAACCGTGTCGTGATGCAACTCGATTTGCTGCCACCACACGCGGTGCGGACGGGTGCATAGCGCGCTCACCTAACAGGTGATGTGATCGAAGCTGTGAAAGTCAGTGCTCATGCCGGTTGCCCAAGGATGGCGAGCGGTCAACTGCCGTTTCTATTGAGAGTTTCGTCATTCAGGACAAGCATACGTAAGGCCTTCACCTCATACCGTCATTGCGGCGAAGGCCGCAATCCACACGGTGTCCGCAGGTCAACACCGTGTCAAGGTGACGCCCCATGGATTGCGGCCTTCGCCGCAATGACGAGGGGATGTGAGGGAGTTTTTCTGATGGCCCGCGCTGTCGTGATTTTTGAAAATATCAATAGGTTTAACGAAAACCTCGGCACGGCGCGAGGTGTCGGGCGCGGTGTTTCAGGCTCTACACTGGCGGCCATGCAGGTATCTTCATGTTCTGAACGGGTAGAGATTGCGCTGGGTGAGCGCAGCTACGGCATCGCCATTGGATCGGGGCTGCTGGATGATCCGGCCTCGTTCGAGGCCGCGCGCGGTGGCACTCATGCGCTGATCGTCACCAACACCACCGTTGCGCCGCTGTACGCCGCGCGCCTGACCGCGGTGCTGGCGCCACGCCATGCCACGGTGAAGACCCTAGCGCTGCCCGATGGCGAGCAATACAAGACCTGGGAGTCGCTCAACCTGATCTTCGACGCCCTGCTGGGCGACGGCGCCGACCGCAAGACCACGCTGTACGCGCTGGGCGGTGGCGTGGTGGGCGACATGACGGGTTTTGCCGCCGCCTGCTACATGCGCGGCGTGCCGTTCGTGCAGGTGCCGACCACGCTGCTGGCGCAGGTCGATTCGTCGGTGGGTGGCAAGACAGCCATCAACCACCCGCTGGGCAAGAACATGATCGGCGCCTTCTATCAGCCGCTGGCGGTGGTGTGCGATCTGGATGTGCTCAAAACGCTGCCGCCGCGCGAGTTGTCGGCGGGCCTGGCCGAGGTGATCAAGTACGGGCCGATCGCCGACATGGCGTTTCTCGACTGGATCGAGGCGAACATCGACGCCCTGCGTGCCTGCGAACCCGGGGCACTGGCGCACGCCGTCAAGCGCAGTTGCCAGATCAAGGCCGACGTGGTGGGCCAGGACGAGCGCGAGTCGGGCCTGCGCGCCATCCTCAACTTCGGCCACACCTTTGGCCACGCCATCGAGGCCGGCATGGGCTATGGCGCCTGGCTGCACGGCGAGGCGGTGGGCGCGGGCATGGTGATGGCGGCCGAGCTGTCGCGCGAGCTGGGGCTGGTGGATGCCGCCTTCGTGCAGCGCCTCACCCAGTTGATCCAGCGCGCCGGGCTGCCCACGCGCGGCGCGGTGATCGACGCGCAGGACAACGCTGGCCGCTACCTGCAATTGATGCGCGTCGACAAAAAAGCTGAAGGCGGCGAGATCCGTTTCGTGATCATCGACGGCCCCGGTCGCGCGGCCGTGCGCGCGGCGCCGGATGCGTTGGTGCGGCAGGTGATCGACCGCTGCTGTGCTTGATGCCCTCGCTTCGCTCCATGACCTCGCCGCTGCGCGGCATTGATGACCCATGACGGAAGGCGACAGCTCACCTGGTGTTTGTCATTGCGGCGCGGCCGCCGCCGTCGAAGCGCAGCAAGGTCATTTGTCATTGGCTCCCTACGCCTGCGACCCCGCCCAGTCGCGCGGCCGGCGCCATCCGGTCACGCCCGCGCCCACGCGCGACGACTTCCAGCGCGACCGCGACCGCATCGTGCACTCCACTGCGTTCCGCCGGCTGGTCTACAAGACGCAGGTGTTCCTGAACCACGAGGGCGACCTGTTCCGCACGCGGCTCACGCATTCGCTGGAGGTGGCGCAACTCGCCCGCTCCATCGCCCGCTCGCTGCGGCTGAACGAGGACTTGACCGAAACCATTGCGCTGGCGCACGATCTTGGTCACACGCCCTTCGGCCACGCGGGGCAGGATGCGCTCAACGACTGCATGACCGCGCACGGCGGCTTCGAGCACAACCTGCAAAGCCTGCGCGTGGTCGACTGGCTAGAGCACCGCTACCCCGACCACGATGGCCTGAACCTGAGCTTCGAGACGCGCGAGGGCATCCTCAAGCACTGCTCCGCCGCCAACGCGCGCCTGCTTGAAGAGCAGGAACCTCATGGCGTGGCGCGCCGCTTCATCGACGGCACGCAGCCCAGCCTGGAGGCGCAGTTGACCAACCTGGCCGACGAGATCGCCTACAACGCGCACGACATCGACGACGGCGTGCGCTCCGGCCTGCTCACGCTGGCGCAGGTGGCCGAGGTGCCGCTGTTCGCCCAGCACCTGGCCAGCACACAGCGCGACCACCCGCGGGCGCCGCCGCGCCGCCAGCTCTACGAATCCATCCGCTGCATGCTGTCGGCCCAGATCTACGACGTGATCGACGCCACCGGCGCCGCACTGGCCGCCGCCGCGCCGCACAGCGCCGACGAAGCCCGCCGCGCCGGCCGGCTGGTGCGGTTCAGCGCCGACATGCGTGCGCAGTCCAGCGCGCTCAAGCGCTTTCTGTTCGCCAACCTGTATCGGCACCCGCAGGTCGTCGACACCACCGCGCAGGCGCGGCAGGTGGTGCGCGAGCTGTTCGCCGCTTACCTGGACCGGCCCGCCGAACTGCGCCCCAGCTTCGCCGAGCGCCCCGACCGCGAGCGCGCCGTGGCCGACTACATCGCCGGCATGACTGACCGCTTTGCCCTGCGCGAGCATGAGCGGCTGACCGGCCAGCGCCTGCTGGTATGAAGCGTCTTGATGTGGGAGCGGCCTTGGCCGCGATAGGGCGTCACCTCGACTTGGAGCGCCGCATCGCGGGCAAGCCCGCTCCCACAGAGCCGGCCGACATGCGTTGAACGCGGCACCGATCATGAGCACGCCGTCCACCCCTCCGCCGCATCCCCACGCCCCGTGGATCGTCATCCTCGCCGGCGTCAGCGCCGCGCTGCATGTGGCCAAGCTGCCACCCGCGTTGCCGGTGCTGCAGCAAGAGCTGGGCATCACGCTGGTGCAGGCCGGGTTCTTGCTGTCGCTGGTGCAGGTGGCCGCGATGGCGCTGGGCATCGTGGCGGGCCTGCTGGCCGAAGGCATGGGGCTCAAGCGCGCCATGGTGGCGGGGCTGTGCCTGCTCACCGTGGCGGGTGCGGCGGGGGGATGGGCGCAAGGCGTTGCCAGCTTGCTGGCGCTGCGCGCGGTCGAGGGCGTTGGCTTTCTGCTGGCGACGGTGCCCGCGCCCAGCCTGCTGCGGCGGATGGTGGCGCCAACACACATGACGCGGATGCTGGGTGTCTGGAGTGCCTTCATGCCCTTGGGTACCGGCGTGGCGCTGCTGCTGGGGCCGCTGGTCATGGCGGCGTGGCCGTGGCCGGTCTGGTGGTGGTTGACGGCGGCGCTCTCGCTGGTGATGGCAGCGTGGGTACGGGCTGCCGTGCCCGATGATCCGCCGCCCACCCCGCGCCACCAGGCCAGCGGCGAGCGCTGGCAGCAGCGCCTGGCGGGCACGCTGGGCGCGCGCGGGCCATGGCTGGGCGCGCTGACCTTTGGCGTGTATTCGGCGCAGTGGCTGGCGGTGATTGGCTTTCTGCCGTCGCTGTACCAAGCATCGGGCTGGGGCGGCGTGCGCGGCGCCGTGCTGACGGCATTGGTCGCGGCGGCCAACATCACCGGCAACATCGCCGCCGGGCGCCTGCTGCACCGTGGCGTGGCGCCGCAGCGGCTGCTGTGGACGGGCTTCGGCGCCATGGCGCTGGGCGCCTTCCTGGCCTTCGGTACGCCCACGGCCCATGCGCCGGTGGCGCGTTACGTGGGCGCGCTGCTGTTCTCGTCGGTGGGCGGGCTGATTCCCGGCACGCTGTTCGGCCTGGCCCCGCGCCTGGCGCCGGGCGAGCGCACCATTGCCACCACGGTGGGCTGGATGCAGCAGCTCTCCGCGGTTGGTCAGGTCAGCGGCCCGCCGCTGGTGGCCTGGGTGGCGGGCGTGACCGGGGGCTGGCAAACCACGTGGGTGGTCACGGCCAGTTGCTGCGTGGCGGGTGCGCTGCTGGCGGTGCTTATCGGGCGGCAACTGCGGTCTTATGAGTGAAATCGGCCTCTATCGCCCGTCCATCATGTGCCAGCAGCTATCAATAGTGCAGTGAAAACCACTCGTGTTCCAAGGCACAATGCGACCATGAGCAATGCCCCTGACCCCACCCCCGCGCCGCCGTTGACCGACACCGTGATCGCCGACACCCGCCGCTGGCTGGAGCGAGCCGTGATCGGCCTCAACCTGTGTCCCTTCGCCAAGGCGCCGCACGCCAAGGGACAGATTCATTACGCCGTGTGCGAAGGCGACGACCCGCAAGCCCTGCTGACCATGCTGCGCACCGAGCTGCAGGCGCTGGCCGCCGCCGACCTGGCCGAACGCGAAACCACGCTGCTGATCGCCCCGCGCGGCTTTGACGACTTCCTCGACTTCAACGACCTGCTGGACGAGGCCGACGCGGTGGTGACCGCGCTGGACCTGGACGGCACGCTGCAAGTCGCCCCGTTTCACCCGCGCTTTCAGTTCGCAGGCACCGACGAAGACGACATCACCAACGCCACCAACCGCTCGCCATACCCCACGCTGCATCTGATCCGTGAGGAAAGCATCGATCGCGCCGTCGAAGCCTTCCCCGAGGCCGAGACGATTTACGAAGCCAACATGGCCACGCTGGAGAAGCTGGGCCACGAAGGCTGGGCGGCGCTGGACGTGGGCGCAACCTCGGTCACGCCGGGCGATGACAGCAAGGGCGCAGCATGACCGCACCGGCTACGCCAGTTCACCGAAAAACTTCAAAAAAGAGAGCTGAACGCGCTGATGGTACAAGCGCTGCAGGCCCAAAAGGCTTAAAAAATTCAGAGCTGACCGAACTGCGCCCCGGCCAGTCGGTCGAGCTGCTGAAAGCGCTGCACATCCTCACCCGCGACGGGCGGCTTAACCAGGATTCGCGCCGCAAGCTCAAGCAGGTCGAGCACCTGGTGCAGTTCATCGAGAAAATCGTTACCGAGACCACGCCACACGCGGGCGAACTGACCCTGGCCGACCACGGTGCCGGCAAGTCGTACCTGGGCTTCATCCTTTATGACCTGTTGCTGAAAAGGCAGGGCGCAGGCGTCGTGCACGGCATCGAGACGCGGCCCGAACTGGTCGAACGCTCACGCGCGCTGGCCCAGCGGCTGGGCTTCGAGCGCATGCGCTTTCACAACCTCAGCGCCGCCGCGTCGGCACACGCCGATGCGCTGCCCGAGCGCATCGACATCGTCACCGCACTGCACGCCTGCGACACCGCCACCGACGACGCCATCGCCTTCGGCCTGGCGAAGAAGGCGCAGGCCATGGTGCTGGTGCCTTGCTGCCAGGCCGAGCTGGCGGCCAGCTTGCGGCAGTCCAAGGCACTGCAACTGTCGCGCACGCCGCTGGCCGAGCTGTGGCGCCACCCGCTGCACACGCGCGAAATGGGCAGCCAGCTGACCAACGTGCTGCGCTGCCTGTACCTTGAATCGCAGGGCTACAGCGTGACGGTGACCGAGCTGGTGGGCTGGGAACACAGCCTGAAGAATGAGCTGATCATCGCCCGCCATACCGGCCACAAGAAGCGCAGCGCTGGTGAGCGGCTGCGCGCGCTGCTGGGTGAGTTTGGACTCACATCGCTGCTGCCGCTGCGCTATCCGGCGCTGGCGGTGTCATTGCCCCACCAGACCTGAAGCATCCACACATTGGCTTGAAGAAAGGACGAACACACCATGAGCTACGTGCTCCAAATCTGGTCACAACCTGCGGATGAACCCCCGCCCACCACGGTGGCCGAGGCCGATGCGCTGGTGGTGCGCCTGTCCAAAACCCCGCAGCCGCAAGACCACCCGCTGTTCCTGCAACTGGCCCAGCGGCTGACGCAGCGCTACCCGTGCCTGACCACGCTGGACGAGGAAGATGAAGAAAGCGAAGACGCCACCGTCTGGTCCGACGGCCCGCTGGACGGGCGCACCGCCTGCGCCCTCTACGGCTTGGGCGTGCAAACCACGCACCTGCACCGGGCCGTGCCCTTTGTGGTGGCCACCGCCCGCGCGCTGGGCCTGAACGTGTACGACATGCAGGCCGGCGAAGCCCACTTGGCCAACGGCAGCGTGCTGCACCTGCGCCACCGTGCGCCCATTGATTGGGAAGCGCAAGAGCAAGAGTCGGAAGACATTGAAACCTGTGGCGAAGCCCAGCGCTTGCTGAGAGCAGCCATGACCCCGTTTTTTGAGCAGGCGGGTTACAAGCCTGGAGAAAAGGGCAGGATTTATACCCGCAAGAAGGGGAAGATCCGGCAAATCATCTCTTTATATGCAGACGGAGCGATTGGTTCGGAATACGCCCGGTATGGCTACATGGGGTGGCTGGCTGTCGAACTGATTTTTAAGGAGGGACTTGATTTGTATTTGAGTAAATATGCCGGCAAGTCACATGAAAACATAAGCGAAATCAGTTTACGCTTTCAGCACAAGCTGATGTTTGCGGAGCAGGCGGCAAAAAAGATACCGCATATACAAATGCGCCGATTCGATGAGGGTAAATTCTATTTTGAAGGCCGCTCATCCGTTGCCGGTGTTGCGCAGGCGATGAACACCTATCTGCACGACTACATTTTTCCGTTGCTGGATGATTGTATTTCGATCGAAGACATTCACCGTCATTTCAACCCGGCAGACCATCCGAATCACTTCAATCTGAAAATCGATCCGTCTTGCATAGTGACAAATCATATTGGTCTGCTGACCATTGCCTATCTGGTGGACCATGCGCGCTTTGAAGACCATATTAAAGGCGTCATGGGGCATCGGGGTTATGAACATGAACCTCTGCAAAACTTTCTGACCGCGTTGCCTGATGGCGAGCGTTGGCTCACAGTCATGAAGCAGAATTCCTGACCGCAAAACGGATGGCGCCAGTTGGCGGCGGTGCTGATGAAGGCCTGAAGTACTGACCCTGGAAACGGCAGTTGACCGCTCGCCATCCTTGGGCAACCGGCATGAGCACTGACTTTCACGGCTTCGATCACGTCCACCGGTTGGGTGAGCGTGCTATGCACCCGATCGCACCGCGCTGGCTTGCTGCCCAAGCGGCGTTGCTCGTCCTTGCAGGCACGAGCCTGCCGCGTCCTCCCCCTTGCAGGGCGCGCATCGGTCAGAGCCCGATGCCGCTCGTGCCGTCCAAAGCTGCGCAGGCAGCTTTGGAGCCGCGGCACTTGCCCTTTGCCTGCCACGCCCATCACGGCACGCTCGGGCGCATCCAACTGCCGTTTCTAGGCTCAGTGAATGTCATGGCGGCGTAGCCGCCATCATCGAAGCGCAGCGAGGTCATTTCGTCATCGCGCCCGAGCACCGCTCGATGCCCGCCAAATCACGCCGCGACTGCACCTGCGCGAAGCCCGTGGCGCCAAGCAGACCGCGCACGGCGTCGGCCTGGTCCCAGCCGTGCTCCAGCAGCAGCCAGCCACCGGGTGCCAGGTGCGCAGGGGCCTGCGCCACGATGCGGCGGATATCGTCCAGACCGTCGGCGCCGCTGACCAGCGCCTGGTGCGGCTCGTGCGCCAGCGCGGGCAGGTGCGGATCGGTGTCGGCAATGTAAGGCGGGTTGCTGACGATCAGGTCGAAACGCTCGCCCGCCACCGGGGCGAACCAGTCGCCCAGCCTGAAGTCCGCGTGCAAGCCCAGCCGCCGCGCGTTGTCCATCGCCACGGTGAGTGCGTCCTCACTGGCGTCCACCGCCATGACCCGCGCCAGTGGCCGCTGCCGGGCCACCGCCAGCGCGATGGCGCCGCTGCCAGTGCCCAGATCGAGCACGCGGCATGGCGCATCGGCGGGCAGCAGCGCCAGCGCCCAGTCCACCAGCGTTTCGGTGTCGTCGCGCGGGTCGAGCACGCGGGCATCGACGCGCAGCGTCAAGCCGTGAAAGGCTTTCTCGCCTGTCAGATAGGCCAGCGGCTCGCCCGCCAGCCGGCGCGTGACCAGCGCTTGCAAGCGGGTGGCGGCGGCTGCCGGTAGGGGGGCGGTGTCGTGCGCCAACAGCCAGGCGCGCGCGTGCGTGGGCTGGCCCAGCACGTGCAGCAGCAGCATCTGCGCCTCCAGCCGGGGCAGGCCGCGTGCTTGCCAGTGGAGCAGGGCATCGGATAAGGTGGTCACGGAAAGCTATCGAAAATGAAGCTGCCTGCGCTGTAGGGGAAAGGGCTGGAAGCCTATTTGGCTTGCAGGAAGCGGAGGAGAAGGGGCACCCTGACAAGCAACTTCCGTCAAGGCGCTTGTGGGAGCGGGCTTGCCCGCGATGGGGCGCCTCATCTTTCGATGCGCTGTCATCGCGGCCAAGGCCGCTCCTACAGCCTCAGCCTTGTTCATTGGCGCATGGGCCACATCAAGGCGCGCTCATCCGGTCCACCACGTCGCGCACGCCAGCCACGCCGCGCGCGGTCTGCACGGCCAGCGCGCGGTCAGCCGGGTTGGCGAGTTGGCCGCTCAGGATGACCACGCCACCTTCGTACGTGTCCACGCTCAAGCCGCTGCCAGCCAGCGCCGGCTGCGCCGCCAGCGCGGCGCGCACGCGCTCGGCCACGCGTTGCGCGCCGGCGGTGGAGCCGGACGCTCCATCCCACACCTCGGGTGCCTTGCGCAAATCCGGCACCGGAATCTCGATGCGTGAGGGCGTGGCGCCCCAGGACGTGCCACCGGTGCCGCAACCGGCCAACAGCGACAGGGCCGAGGCGCCAGCCAGCAGCAGGGCAGGGCGGGAGAGGGTGAGTGAGCGCATGCATTCATCCTTTTATGGGTATCCCGCCGGGCTGGCGGGCGATGGGGTGATGATATTCAACGCGCCAGAAGCTGCGCCATGGTCTGGGGTCTTCATCCACCCCTTCCCGTCATTGCGGCGAAAGCCGCAATCTACTCGGTGTCCGCAGGTCGATGCCGTGTCAAGGTGGCGCCGCGATGACGAGGCGGCAAAGAAGGCATTCGTCATTTGTCATGCGGCGCCAGCCGCGGTCATTGGTCATCGTCTTGAAGGCAAAGCGGTATCAGGCGTTAATTTCCAGTTCCGCCATCAATTCGGCCTCGCGCGCGGCCTGCAGAGCATCCAGCACGTCGGTCAGGTCGCCTTCCATCACCATCGCCACCTTGTACAGCGTCAGGTTGATGCGGTGGTCGGTCAGCCGCCCCTGCGGAAAGTTGTAGGTGCGGATGCGGTCGCTGCGGTCGCCGCTGCCGATCAGGCCCTTGCGCGTGGCGGCTTCCTTGGCGGCGCGCTCGCTGCGCTCTTTTTCCTGCAGGCGTGCCTGCAGCACCTGCAGCGCCTTGGCCTTGTTGGCGTGCTGGCTGCGGCCATCCTGACATTCGGCCACCATGCCCGTGGGCAGATGCACCACGCGCACGGCTGAGTCGGTCTTGTTCACGTGCTGCCCACCCGCGCCCGAGGCACGGAAGGTGTCGATGCGCAGGTCAGCGGGGTTCAGCGTGATGGCATCCGTTTCGTCCGGCTCGGGCATCACGGCCACGGTGGCGGCGCTGGTGTGGATACGGCCTTGCGTCTCCGTCACTGGCACGCGCTGCACGCGGTGCCCGCCGGATTCAAAACGCAGCCGACCGTACACGCCATCGCCTTCGATGTGCAACACCACCTCTTTGTAGCCGCCCAACTCGGCGGGCGATTCGCTCATCACCTCCACGCGCCAGCCTTCGCCTTGCGCGTAGCGGGTGTACATGCGCGCCAGATCGCCCGCGAACAGGGCCGACTCGTCGCCGCCCGTGCCGGCGCGGATTTCGATGAAGGCACTGCGTTCGTCGTCGGGATCTCTTGGGAGCAGCATGCGCTGCAACTCGGCTTCCAACTCCAGCAGCTCACTTTCGGCGGCGGCGACCTCCTCGGCCGCCATGTCGGCCATGTCTGGGTCGTCAAGCAGCTCGTTGGCGGCGGCCAGGTCTTTCTCGCGCTGCTGGTAGCGTGCCCAGCGCCCCGCCACGGCGGCCACCTCGGTGTGTTCGCGCGACAGCTTCATGAACTGGCCCATGTCGGCCATCACGTCGGGTTGGGTCAGAAGGAAGTCGAGCTGGGCCAGGCGGGTGGTGTAGCGACCAAATTGCTGACGGATGCGGGGAGTCATTGATTGAGAGGACAAGCAGCCAGCGTGCGCATGGGCGGAACCAAAAAAGCGCAACCATGGTTGCGCTTACAGATGATGCAAAAGCTGATTTTAAACCAGCAAGCTCAGGTATTGAGCGTCGACCGCTGCATCAACTCTGCAATGGGCAAGCATCAACACATTCTTACTTCCAGCAATCGTTATCAGTTGTTGTCGTGGTGTCGGTGTTGTTGGCTGCTTTGAATTTTTGCCCCAGATTGTTCATTCTCAGTCCCAGGCATCGATCTCCTGCCATGGAGCCCGTCGGTATGGCCCAGGCATTGAATCCTGGAGCCCCATCGGTGAGGCGGACGTTAATATTGTAAGTGGCATCCCCAGTTTTTGGGCATTGCCTGTAAATGGCAGGATAATCTCTATCATCGGATGACAAAAATCTATCTGAATTGGAGAAATGCCGCTGCTGAAATTGAACCAAATCGCTCATGACGGTCTGGCAATCGGCTCGCCTTCCCTTGGCTACTGATTCTCTGTAGGATGGAATGGCAATAGCAGCAAGGATGCCAATAATTGCTACCACGATCATGAGTTCAATTAAAGTAAATCCGGAGACTTGCGTACGTTGAATGCCATCAATTGGTGTGTCAACGCGATGATTTGATGCTTTAATGTGTCGTGGCCGAATCATAATCATTCTCCTTTGGGTGTGAGTACCGACTGAAGCCACATTTCAGCGCCGCGCGTTACGCTGCCGGAACTTTCATCAAAGTTGGCGTCGTTGGCAAAACCGCGTGCAGAAATAAGATAGCCGGGGGGGGTCGTGTTGACTCCATTATAATAAAACTCTTGAATCAGACAGCGCGGCGCTTGGGTAAGAGCACCTTGCGTTCCATCTGTTCTAAAGATGCCATTCGGGACAATGATAACAATGTTGGCCTCTACCCAGTTTTGTCTATTGTGCCAAGCGGCCGCTGCGGAGTCGATGTCTATTAATTTGCTGCTATCATTTTTTGCCTTAATTATTTTGTCAATATTTTCTCTATAGATCTCAGCAACATCGCCCGCTCTGCCGGCAACACTTTGAATGGCAACTTCTTCGCAATATCGCAAGCCGATTTCCGCTGCCTGTTGGGCAAGCGCGTTGGTGCGCAAAGCGTTGCTAGTGAGATCGCCAACGGTTGCATTGCGCATGGCCATAATGCCCAAAAGAGAGATCACGATCAGCAGGATCATGGCAATGGGCAAGACTACGCCGCTCTGCTTGCCATCATTTTTGCGATGATTAATGATGATTAGGCAAGGTTCCATAAGACCATCCTTTGCTTATGATATTGACTTGTTTTCAACATATGGCTGATAGATTGAAGTGACTCCATGCTGGCTGAGGTCTTATTATTTATTCAATAGTGGTGGGTACACTGGTGCGGTTACGCAATGCCACCGTCGTGATATAGCTGCGGCGCGTCAGGCCATCTGTACTCGTTGTTTCCCTACCACGACAGTCACGATAGGCTTGAGCAGTCTCGGTTAAATCTCGATTGCTTTGTCGAGTGCTGTGCATAAGCACGCAGATCTGGACACTGACGACACGGCCCCAATCCGCGTCAGCAATTTCACTGGCGTTAAGATAGTCGATGATTTGGTTGTCGTTGAAATCAGCGGTGGTGGTAACGCCAAACCTTAACTGCAAGTCTTCTACATTGGCCATCAAAGCCTGTGCCGCGTTATCAAAAGTTAAGGGACTAGTTGCCCCCTGGCATGACAGGTTGTTGTTACCGATGAAATATCGGTTATCCGCCATGGTAAAGGGTGTGCCGCGATTATTGCTTGCAAAACCTGTTGCAATGGCTGCACCTGTACAATTGACTGGATTACCGCCAGACTGAACTGTATTAAATGCATTGGCTTCGTAGCGGATAGCGATGGCATCGGATCCAGTGCCACCGTTGCATGCCAGCGCATCGAACGCGGCGTTTTTGACCACAAAACCACCATCACACGCCCTTATGGCTGCCCCTGTGAAATTTCGAGGATCATTACCGCCAGCTCCGCTAGGTCTGAAGTAACCTGCCTGGCGCAGTTGTTGCTGCAAAATGCTTAACGCAATCAGGCCTTCTTCATTCAATGTGGTGTCTGACTCGGAGATACGGCTGGTGCGGCTTGATGATTGGTAAACCACGGCGACAGCTGCCAATATCAACAGGCCAATGGCCAGAGAAATCATCAGTTCGATCAGCGAAAAACCGCGTTGAATGTGGTGTATTGAACGCTGTTTCATGACGTGCTCACTTGCCTGCCTGTGGATATGAATATGGATATTGCGCATTACAATGCCACGCGAAAATACATGCAGCGGTAGCCTGGAGTTACTATCGGGCAACGAGTAGGCGATAAATTTAAACCATCTAGTGAATCCTGTTCTTGCCAGGCAATAAAAATATCCATAGCGCGTACTCCTCGATTGGTTTCGGTGTCCCAATTGGCATTGATGGTGTCTACTACGGCATCGCCTCCTGGTAGACGTGCCTGTACTTCTGTTAGCCACTCATTTAGGTCTATTTGCGCTACGCATGCAGCGGCATTCATAGCCTCTGCTCCTTCGGGCTTGACATTGCCTTTGAAAGGGGAACTGCATTCTTGGGGTGGGGCTTCGCCGAATGCTATGCGAGTGACGGTATACCCACCGTTGTCAAATCCAAGCAGGTTGGCTCTGGCTCGATCCGCAAGATCGCTGACGAGCATTGTGCCAATGCCGCGTACCTGCGAAATTTTGTTGTAGCCGGTGGCAGAGGCTGTCAAGCCGGCCATAGCCAACAAACCCACAGCGAGTAAAAACACGGCTACCAACACTTCAATTAAGGTGCCGCCTCGTTGGGTCGCACGTGTTGAAGGGGGTGGTAAAGATGAGAGTGGCATGGTGCTTTCTCTTAAAGAAAATTCAGGGGCATGTAGTCGAGCTGTCATTGAAGCTCACTGTTCGCCCCGTGGTGCTGACACACACTTTGCGTGCAACGGTATTGGTTGCGGATGAGGTAATGGTGTAGTCCAGCCCATTGCCGCCAGGATTCATCAGTCCGTTGGGGAAAAAAGTTCGCGCGCCCGCAAGGCTGGCAGTCATGGCGGCAAGTCCTGGCAAGGCGGGTTGGATGCGGATTGCATCTTCGTTCTCATCCCTGACGCCGTCGTTGTTGTTGTCAAAAAATACCATCCAGCCATTTGCCCAATCGTTGGCACTGGCATCGCCACAGGCTCCGTTGCCGTCCAAAGGGCAGATGCTTACGGCGCGTGAGCGCTTCATCGCTTCGGCGCGCGCCATGCGCATATCGCCACCAATGGCCGTAGCAGCCGTGCTGACCCGCCAATCCGCAATCAAGCGAACAAACGAAGGCGTGGCCAGACTCAACAAGATGGCGAGAATGGATATTACCGTTAGCAGTTCGACCATGGTCAAGCCGCGAGCGCGACCTAACCCATGGATACAGCGACGAGGCAAAGCAATGATGGGTGAGTCAGACATGGATGACCTCGTCATACCGCAGGAGGAGTCAAAATCTGGCGCCAACTGCGGTTCCAGCCTTGTAGAGGGCAAACAACGGTAAGATCAAACCCGCCCGAAGTGCCTACCGCCTTGCCGTCCGTGTCGATACAGTTACCCATTTTCTGTGTGGGATCGAACACCGGTGAGTTGGGTTCACCCATGCTGGCAATACTGTCTTTTTGATTCTTTGCGCTGACGTCGATCAACTGATTGCCGCGTGCAAAACCACCGATTCCGATAAACCCTACGGAATAAGGTACCACTTTTCCGGCAGTGGTCTTGAAGGCCGCAACCTCCCCACCATTTTTTGCTTGCAGTACATAAACCAGGCTGGGCGAACTGGAGGCTTCACATGATTCCAGAGCGTCGTTTTGTGGTTGTATAACCGTTGAGAACAAGACGACCGATCGGCCCAGATTGAACACGTCTGCAATAAAACGCTCGCCCCGCTCGGCGCCAGGTACGGCACCGACCATCAACCGCCAGCCCAAATGCTCGCTTTGATAATTAATGCTGTTATTAGAGCGTTTGTACATATTATCTAGCAGCGGAACCTCACGGGAGGAGTTTTGGCTAGCAACATCAATGGTTTGTACCAGCCACGTCTGACCGATAGGCCGATGAATACCCGTTTGCTCGGCGTTGACCGGCGTTGGATCCCAATAGCCATAAATGGCTTGCTTGACATCGGCAGCGGCATCAGTCATGTCAGTCTCATCGAGAGCCATGCCTGTGCCCACGACCACCATTACTCCACATTGACCGTCGAGCAGGCTTGTATTGCAATTGCCCTTGTCGCTTCTGCCGCCAGCGGCGGGCTGTAGAGCGGGTGCGCCATAAATAGGCCGATTGTTTTCCGTAGTGAACAGCAAGTGTGCTTCCCACTTGGCACCCAGGCTGAAGCGCCATACGTTACCTTTTGCGTCTCCGGCATAAGCCGCGACGATTCTCTGGTTGCCATCTCGCAGCACGGTGATACCGCTCAAGCCGCGTCCAACGTCTACGCTTTCAGTTGTCGCAATGAAACCCAGCTCGGCGCCTGTGAGAGCATCAAGCACATACAAACCAGCTTTACCTAGAGAGGTGTAATGACCGCTGTTACTCAGCACAGCCCATTGATTAGCTGATTTTTCGGAATTTTCGGACAGTTGTCCAGAACGGGTCAGGTTGGTGACATGACCCAAGTCAGACCAGCCACGTTCCCATAGAAAATGTTCTTTGGTCGGTATGCGGTTTTTGACCTCATTCTCACCGCTTCCTTTGAAAGGTGCATCCAGTGCATAAAGAAAGCGCCCCTTATCTTGTGCGTCCGCCAGTGCGCGCCCGGATGAACCGACGATCAACTGACGCCACTTGGTGCCGTCATGCACATCATGGTCATACAGAGGGCCATCCAGAACATATTCAAAACTGTAGTCTCTGTTGGCCAGCTTGTGCAGCTTGCCGCCAACGCCCAGGGGTACAAATGCAGCTACCTCCGCGCCAGCCTTAACGTTGGGAAGAATGGTTTCTCCGGTCTGAGTGTCGGTAACCTTGGCGGCGTTGAGAACATGCACCATGCCGTCGTTGTTGGCGCTATAGAGCGTGGGGGGGTAGCTGGTTTTGTCTGTTCTGTAGGTATCATAAATATCTTTGCCGCCCACGGTGCTGCTATTCACGGTATAGCCCATGTTTCTGAGGCTCCAGGTGAGCAGTGGCGGCGAGTTGACCGACGCACCAATCAAACTGGGCCGCCTGCGCAGAACATCACCGCTGGCGCTTTTGACCGTGTCGTCGCCCAGCAGGTACTTGACTACCTGGGAGCCGTCGGAGGAGGAAAAGAAATTGGTCGGATCCAACTCGCTTCGCACGGCGGCAGGAGGGCTGGCTACGGTGGTGCCGCCTTCGTGCAAAGCCACGCCCGCTCCGTTATGGAAAGTGTAGAGCTTGCGCGATGTCGCGCCCTGAGCCGCCAATGCCCGGCGCGCCGACCAGACAGGGCTAGCGGCCGACGGATTGGCCATGATGTTGTACGCACGCACATCACCAGTGTTGTCAGACGTTTTGTATTCTGTCAGGTAGCGCAAGGCGTCCGTGGAGGCATCACTGTCCATCGACGAGCCACTGGCCGCCACGCCGGCGTCAGTGCCCGTGGCGTTGAGAATGCCGTAAATGATCCGGGAGAAAAGCTCTTTCAGCTCTTGCGAGTTCTTGACGCCGGCACCAAACCCGCCGCCGGTGTAGCCAGCATGAATAAAGTCATCCACACGGCTTTGATCGCTGGCCCAAGAGGAATTGAGTGCGGGGTTATTGCTCGTGTACCAAGCAGGCGGATTGCTGATAGAGCCGGTTCGATAATACTCTTTTTGATAACGCTCAATGTCCGCCATGCGCAGGCCGTCTGAGCGATAAGCAGCAGCCGTGCTAGGGAGATCCCCCGTGGGAAGAATGCCAAATCCCACCGTGTAAGTCGTCATGTTTTGGCGATTAACTGGATTGCTGGGTTCCAGATCATCCACCGATTGACGCAGGCGAAGAGGAATATTGTTATCAGTGTCGGGTCTGAAGTCGGTGTGCCAATAATAGCGTGCGGTCAAGTCGGCCAAACCGGTTGTTGCCGGCGATGGGTAGGGCGTATAAAGTGATCTATCACTATCCCCACGTGGGTTATAGCGAAATGTACGGGACACGGCCTTGCCATCGGCATCTGTATAATTGATGTTGTATGAGCTCGATGCGGTATTGTCTTGATCTGTTGAATAGTTCGAAGTGCCCGCGTTCCATGCGCCATCAGAGAAAAGAATATTGAACGAGCGTCGGCATGAAAGTTCCGGGTTTGTTTTTGCATCATGCGGGAGTGTCGGGTTTGTCAGCCAGGGTGAGGGTGAGCGGCTATTCCCGTAATAGCTTGCAACTTTGTCTATTGCATTATGGAGCGGTGTGCCCCCGGTAGGAATTTCAGTGTAAAAGGCATCATAAATTGCCTGTTTACGATCTGCCACAACACTTGCTTTGTTGCTGAAAACACGTACTCCACGTGTTAGGCCTTCAGATGTTGGGTTGATCCAGCCATACCCCATGCGGAATCGGTCATCATAATCTGGATTGCTCAAGGCTGCGCCAATGGCCGTGGTGGCCGCACGCATGCGTGTGGAATGGTGAGCGTACCAGATGGAAATATTTTTCCATTCTTCGGCTGTGGTGCACACATTGCCTGCGCAGTCTGAACGCCCAGGGTGTTTGGTATATGTGGTCGAGGCATTCCACACCACCTTGTGCTCGGTATAGGCGGTACATGCGGGCGTGGTGCATAGCCATGAACTGAATACGGCATCGGATCGGTTGATGCGATGGTAAGGGGAGTTGCCGCTGTTGGCCACAGTATTTCTGTTGTCGACTGAATAGACGCCCGTTCCATTTTCTAACATGGGGTAGTTTCGATTATCTGCCCTGGCTGTGCGATCACTGTTGACCCGCATTTCGTAACGCACCCGAGGATCGTAATATAAATCCAGGACATCGGGTGAGCGTTGGGCAAGACCGGAATTGCTTGTGAACGACGGGGTATAAAGGCTATTGCCACCGCGGCAGTAAAACCTGGAATAGGATTGGCCGCTGGTTGTACTGCCGCCCAGGTAGATATACGGCTCCCGACCTGATGAGCAGCTAGAAATAACCCGTGAAAAATCCGGATCGACCACAAAGTTCCAGTCCATGGAGCCGGAGTTGTCGATGACCAGCACCAGATTGGGTTTGGCGCCGACCACGGTTGTGAGCAGGGGCTCCTGCGCCGGTTGGCTGGCAGCATGGGCAGGGCCATTCGCAATCAATAGCACTATGCTGCTGGTGGCCAGGGTAGCCAAGTTAAACCGGTGTGAAAGAAGTTTTTTCATTTTGACCTCGGACTCAAGAGAGGAGCGCAGGGTAAGCGCGGCTGCCTTGCAACCAGGGTAAACGCCCTGCCGCGAACTTACTTGTTGGCTGATCATCGCTGCCAAACGCGGCCTGCATGCAAGCATTGCGACGAACGGCTTTTTTGTCGTGACAAGCGGCCCCGCGTGCCGTTGCCTCCCGTCAGTGGGCATTGGGTACGGTTTTTCAGGGCGGTGTGTACGAATGTGGTGCTTTTAACCTAGAAACGGCAGTTGACCGCTTGCCATCCTTGGGCAACCGGCATGAGCACTGACTTTCACGGCTTCGATCACGTTCACCTGTTGGGTGAGCGCGCTATGCATCCGATCGCACCGCGCTGGACGTGCCATGCGGCGTTGCTCGTCCTTGCAGGCACGAGCCTGCCGCGTCCTCACGCCTTGCCTGACACGCCCATCACGGCACGCTCGGGCGCATCCAATTGCCGTTTCTAGGTTTAGCGGAGCTTCGCTAAGCGCACTTTTCCGTGTCCTTCAGTGTGCGTGCACGCCCCGTGGCGTTGATGCACACCAGCCGTTGGGCGTGGGGTTTGCCCTTGTGCCGCAGAGATGAGGTCCAGGCAAAGCGGGACATGCGTCCACGCGAAAGCAGGCCGTTGGGGCGGAAGGTGAGGGTTTGTGTGGTGGAGGCCGTCACGGCTTGCAGTCCTGCCGGGGCCGACTCCTGGGCCAGCAGCTCATCTTCAAGGTCGAGCTGGCCGTTTCCGTTGCGATCGGTGAAAACGATCCAGCCGGACGACCAGTCAAGAGCCAATCTGGCTGTACGGCAGCCATCGGCGTTGCCGCTGCACATGCTGACGGGCGTTGACTGGCGCATGGACTCCTGCCGCGCCCAGCGCAGGTGTCCGTGAAAGCGGTTCACGGCGGAACTGACCTGCCAATCGGCGATCAGCCTCGCGAAGCTGGGTATGGCAAGGGTCAGCAATGCGCTCAGTATGGTCAAGGTTGCGAGTATTTCGATCAAGGTCAGCCCTTGATTGGGCTGGCGTGGACGCGGTGCGGCACCGCCACGCACACCCACGAAGGCGTGCCGTTGCTGACCTGCCTGTGTGCCGGCCATGACAAGTTTCCTCCCATTGCTTGCCGTCGATGATGGCAACCGTGCCCATCTGACCAGTGGGTTATTGCTGTGTGGCGCTGTCTTCCAGGCGACTGTTTTTCAACTGCTTTTTTGGCCCTGTTTCATGGCCTGGCTTGGGGCGCGGCCGCAGGTAAATTGGCGCGTCACGTTTTTTCGCGCTGGAACTTATCTTGCAGCAGATATGTGGTCAGGTCGATAAAGCCTTGGGGGGATAGGCACCTATTGACGAACACGGGTTGTGCAGGTCGCTCATGGGACGAGCGGCCTCTTTTCTCCAGGGTGGAGGCTGGCTATTTGCGCAAAAATAGCCGAGCCACTGCTTGCGCCGCCTGATCTCGGTGCTCAGGATCAGCCCCCCGCAACTCCGCCATGGCCCCATGCAGCATCTTCTGCGTCAGCCCGCGGGAGAGGGCCTCTAGCACGGCTTCGACGTCGTCGCCCTTGGCCAGGCGCTTGCGGGCGCGGGTGAGTTCGATGGCACGCCATTCGTCGGCCTGGGCGTTGAGCTGCTGGATCAGGGGCACCACGCCGCCGGTCGGGTGGCGCTGGTCAAGCCAGTGCAGGAAGCTCTGCACGCCGGCGTCAATGATGACTTCAGCCTGGGCGACTGCGGCCTGGCGGTTGGCCTGGCCGGTTTGCACCACCTGGGCCAGGTCGTCCACGGTGTAGAGGTACACGTCGTCCAGCGCCTTGACTTCCAGCTCGATGTCGCGCGGCACGGCCAGGTCGACCATGAAGATGGGGCGGTGGCGGCGCTTTTTCAGCGCACGCTCGACGGCGCCGAGGCCGATGATGGGCAGGGTGCTGGCGGTGCAACTGACGACGGCGTCGAATTCGTGCAGGCGATCAGGCAGGTCGGCCAGGCGCATCACCTCGGCCCCGAAGCGGCTGGCGAGTTTTTCACCGCGCTCCAGCGTGCGGTTGGCGATGGCGATGGCCTGGGGCTGGCGGGCGGCGAAGTGGGTGGCGGCCAGTTCGATCATCTCGCCAGCGCCAACGAACAGCAGCTTGATTTGCCGCAAGTCCTCGAACAGGTTGCCCGCCAGGCGCACCGCGGCGGCGGCCATGCTGATGGAGTGGGCGCCGATTTCGGTGGAAGTGCGTACTTCCTTGGCCACGGCAAAGCTGCGCTGGAACAGCTGGTTGAGCGTACTGCCCAGGGCGCCAGCGTCTTCGGCGGCGCGCACGGCGCTTTTCATCTGGCCGAGGATCTGCGGCTCGCCCAGCACCATGCTGTCGAGCCCGCTGGCGACGCGGAAGGCATGGCGCGCGGCCAGGCCGTCCTGCAGCACATAGGTGTGCTGCCGCAATGCGTCGGTTGGCACCTCGCCGGCCTGGGCCAGCCAGTCGAGCGTGTGGTGGATTTGCACGTTGTCGGACGCGCAGTACACCTCGGTGCGGTTGCAGGTGGAGAGGATGGCGGCTTCAGGGTGCCGTGCGTGCGACTGACGCAGCCCGTGCAGCGCTGGCGCGATTTGATCAAGCGCGAACGCGAAGCGGCCACGCAAATCGAGTGGTGCGGTATTGTGGTTGAGTCCCAGTGCCCAGACGGCCATGGGGGCGGATTATAAAATTGGTCTGCGATTCGCGTGCCTTGACGGGCTTAGAACTTGACTGGTATCAAGAGCATGGACTTCTTTGACCTTATCTGGCACCTGGCGGGCTTGGCGGCGCCTGCGCTGTTCGTGGCGGTGATCGTGGTGCTTCTGCCGTGGATGTTGGGCAAAAACCGGTTTTCGGCCCGAGTGCTGCTGGCGCGAGCAGCCGTCAATTTCCTGGTGTGTGCCTTGGTGCTGGTGGGTGGCCTGGTGCTGCTGGGGCAGGATGGGCGCATGCTGACCTACGCCTTGCTGGTGCTGGCCAGTGCCACGATGGCGCTTTGGCGGCGCAGGCTGGATTGAGTAGGCAGACCAGCCCGCGCACTGCTTGGTTGCCGCACTTGCCAATAGCCCCAGCCATTGGCTGCGCACGACGCCTCGCATCGCATCCACGCACGCATCCCATGCCCCTCGCGCCGAGACATTGAACAGGCTCTCAGCGCGGCGCCATCCAGCTGGAGGGCAGGTCGGACAGCATTGAGTCGCCAAAGCGGCTAATTACTTCGTCGCTTGAATGGGACTGGATCAGCTCGTTCACGTACACCGTCGGCACCACATTGGAGAACTTCGGGATGTCGGCGCGCATTTGGCCGGCCAGATCGCTCATGGCCAGCATCGTGTTCTGCAACGAGTCGAAGGTGTAGTGGCAGGTCATCAGGGCGAACGAGGCGCCCCAACTGGAGGCGTCGAAAGAGCGCTCGACCGAGATGTTCAGAAAACCCGGCATGCCCTGCAGCAACTGCTTCATGGTGGGGACGTGTTTTTTCAGGTAGTAATCCTGATCAAAGCGGGCGCCGGGCTGGTCGGGGTAGATGATGGTTACGCGAAACATGGGGCATTCAAATAGGGGGGGCTGATTCGAGCAGGGGGGGCTGATTCGAGCGAACTGTAGCGGTGTGTATCCGTCATCGCAACCATGTCGCGGCGCGTGGTTGTGCGGTTGTGCCCATTACTTGGTGGTTCAAACGCCGGAGTACTGGTTTTGAAGACCCATATGCCGGCGTGGCGCGAAGCCGGGCTGGCGGTCAGACACCGCTTATTGCGTCTGCGTACCGTCGGCGGCGGAGTTGGCAGCCGCGGCCTCGCGTTCGCGGCGCTCCTGCCGTTCGGCGCGGCGGCGCTCGGCCGTGGTGCGGATTTCCTGTTCCGTCAAATAGCCGTCGCCGTTCAGGTCGGTGTTTCGGAATTGATCGGCCACGCGGGGGCTGAGGCGGAAGGCAATCTTGGCTTCGGCGCGCGAGATGCGGCCATCCTTGTTGGTGTCCAGCAGCTTGAACCACTTCAGCGCCTGTTGTTCGCCCTTGCTGGCTTTTGCCGGAGTCGATGCGGGGGTGGCTGGTGGTTCAGGCTGTTGCGCCAGTGCGGGCAGCGCGCAGGTCAGGGCCAGAAAGGTGGTGTTCAAAAGCAGGCGGGCAGCGTTCATGCGGGGTTGGAGTCCGGTGAGCGCTTGGGGGTTTCAGTCCGCACTGTCAAATTTGTAACGCCTGCCGCCACATGACCGGCCGGCACGTGGCGCGCGGCGTGCTCGATGTGGCCCGTCTGGTCGTCGAAGAAGAAGTCGGGTTCGAACTCGCGCAGGAACTCGCCCTTGGGCAAGCCGCCCAGGAACATGGCTTCGTCCACGCTCACGCCCCAGTGGCGCAGTGTCTGGATGGGGCGGTCGGCCGTGGCGGCGCCGCGTGCTGTGACCAGCGCGGTGCGGATGCGCATGGCATCGCCGCCCGCCTGCTGCAGGCGATGGAGCGCTGTCAGGAACGGGTGGAACGGGCCTGGCGCCAGCGGCTGTTCGGCCTTGGCGATTTCGTGCGATTCGAAGGCGCTCAGACCATCGGCCTGGTAGATGCGCTCGGCCTCGTCGGAAAACAGCACCGCATCGCCGTCGAAGGCGATGCGCACCTCATGCGGGTGCGCATCGCTGGCGCGCACCGCTTGCGTCGCCACCTGCGCCGCCGGGTAGCCCAGCTCCAGCGCCCGCGCCACGTCGTCACCATTGGCCGAGAGAAACAAGTGTGCTCCCAGGGGCCGCAGGTAGTGGAATGGATCGCGTCCCTGCGTGAACACACCGCGCTCGATCTGGTGCAGCCCATGGGACTTGGCCGAGCGCAGCACGCGCAGACCGCTTGCCGGATCGTTGCGAGAAAGAATGACCACTTCCACGCTCCGCTGCGACTGGCTATTGAAAGCCAGGAATTTCTTGACCAGCGAGAACGCCACGCCCGGCTTGGCCGGCACGTCGATGCGGTCGAATTGCAGCCGCATGTAGGCGGCGGGGTCACCCGCCTCGAACAGCTGGTTTTCCTCCTCGAAGTCGAACAGCGCGCGCGAGGAGATGGCGACGACGAGCTGGTTGTGCAAGGTGGTGGCCATGGTGGAGGTCAGTGCGCGGATGCCGGAGGGACCGATGGCCGCGGAGCAGGCCAGACCTGGACGCCGTGCGCGGGGTGCCCCCGCGCACCAGCGTTGTCCCCCTGGGGGGAAGGCGCCGAAGGCGACTCAGGGGGGATCATTTGACCCACTGGTTCAACTGGATGATGGGCAGCATCACCGCCAGCACGATCAGCATCACGATCACGCCCATGGCGACGATGAGCAGCGGCTCCAGCACGGTGGCCAGTTGCATGGCACGGCGCTGCACCTCGGCGCTGAGCTGGCCCGCGGCGCGCTGCAGCATCACCGGCAACTGGCCGGTCTGCTCGCCCAGGCGCGCGAACATGGCCAGCAGGCCGGGAAAGCGTTTTTTCTGCGCCAGCGCGCTGGCCAGCGGCGCGCCTTCGCGCACCATCACCAGCGCGTCTTCGGCGTCGGCGCGCATGGCGGTGTTGTTCAGCGTCTCGGCAGCGGCCTGCAGCGCGCGCAGGATGGGCACGCCGGCCCCCGCCAGCATGGCCAGGGTGCTGCCAAAGCGCGCCGCGTTGTAGCCGCGCGCCAGCCGGCCGACCAGCGGCAGGCGCAGCCACAGGGCATCGAATTTCAAGCGCAATTCGGGCCTTTTCAGCGCCATGTGAGTGCCAATGGTTATCAAAACAATAGCGCCCAGCAGCCACCAGCCATAGTGGCGCACAAAGCTGCTCAGGCCCAGCATGACCACGGTGAGCCAGGGCAGGCTGCGTTGCGAGCCGGCGAACACCGTCGCTACCTGCGGCACCACGTAGCTGACCAGGAACACCACGATGACGATGGACAGCAGGGTGACGATGGCCGGGTACAGCGCCGCGCCGATCAGCTTGGCCTTCAGCGCCTGGCGCTCTTCCAGATCGTCGGCCAGGCGCTCCAGCACCGTGCCCAGGTGTCCGCCTTGTTCGCCAGCGGCGATGACGGCGGTGTACACCGGGCTGAATTCGCGCGGTGTCTGCGTCATGGCCTTGGCCAGCGGCGAGCCGGCGTTGACCTCGGCGCGCAGGCCGGCGATCAGGTTGCGCTGGCGCTCGTCCTCGGCCTCGTCGGCCAGCGCGGTAAGGGATCGCTCCAGCGGCAGGCCACTACCGACCAGGCCGGCCAGCTGGCGCGTCCAGATCGCCAACTGCGTGCTGTTGAAGGCGCGCGCGCCGCCAATGGGCCGCGATAACGCTGACCCGCCGCTGGTGCCGCCGGTGACCGGCTCCACTGCCAGCGGCACCAGCGCTTGCCCGCGCAGCAGGGCGCGCGCGGCCTTTACGGTATCGGCCTCGATCACGCCCTTGCGGGATTTGCCGTCGGCTTGCAGGGCTTCAAAGGTGTAGGCAGGCACGAAAAGCGAAACAAGTGGGCGCCATGGCGGCGCGAAGCCGTCAATGGTAGCGGCTGGCTGGAAGGGGCGCGCCACGGGCGCCGGTTGAAGGCGCCCTCTGGAGATTCCTGCGATCTATTCGCAGCGGAAGGTCAGCATGCTCTCGGCCTGCGGCGCCAAGCTGCCGGGCGGGCTTTCCTTCAGGTCCGTCTGTTGAAAGCGCTGGCCTCGTGCCCCGCAATGTGCCGTGGCTTCCTGCTCGGCGGCGCGCGTCAGCGACTGGGGCTGGCTGGCTACCAGGCCGCGCTTGCTGATGGTCCACGTACCGTCGAAGCCCGCCACGGGGCCAGTGCTGGTGGCGCAGCCGGTCATGGCGGCGGCGAAGATCACGGGGGCAAGGGCGGGCATGAAGCGGCGCATGACGAAATCTCCAGCAAATGAATCCGAATATCCGCACGATAGCGCTGGGGTGGTGCGCGCCATGCCGGTGGCGGCCTACAAGCCGGGCGGCAAAAATGCGCGGTACGGCGTCGGTCGATGGCGCGTGCCTTGCAACGGAGGACAGCGTCTCAACAAGGTACGTCTTCCCAGGGGCAAGCAAGGAGCGCACATGACCACCTGTCCACTGATCTGGTCTGGCCTGGTCTGGAAAAGGATGGCTCTGAGCAGTCGATGAGGCGGTTGCCAGGCGTTACACCGCTTACGCGGCAGCCATCCACGCGATCTCCATGCGGACTTTTGAAAATGCCTTATTCCTCCTGAAAAATCGCTAGCGAGCGCATGCAAGCCAATGATCCTAGAAACGGCAGTTGACCGCTCACCATCCTTGGACAATTGGCATGAGCACTGACTTTCACAGCTTCGATCACATTCACCTGTTGAGTGAGCGCGCTATGCACCTGATCGCACCGCGCTGGCCGTGCCATGCGGCGTTGCTCGTCCTCGCAGGCACGAGCCTGCCGCGTCCTCGCGTCTTGCCTGACACGCCCATCACGGCACGCTCGGGCGCATCCAACTACCGCTTCTAGGATGATGCGCGCACGCCCAGATTTCTTCCAGATGCCAGACATCATCCGCGCACTTCCTCCCGCGAACATGGTTCGCTGGGATAACGGTGCGCCCAGGCTGAGCCCGACACTGCGTCTCTATCTTGAGTTGGCCCTGGATGCGCTGCATGGCGGGTTCGCCACCTGGTCGGTGCTGTCCACCGATGAACGCATCGCCGTGGCCCTGGCACTCAATCGGCATGGCTGGCTGTCGAGCATGAACTGCACCATGGCGCAGGCGATTGAGCGGATGTCGCCAGACTGGCTGGCGTGCCTGCCCGTGGTCGAGGGCATCCTGCAAGAGTCGGGCTACGACTTGCAAGACCGCACATGAAAAAAGCCCTGGGCAAGAAAGAGCCTGCGCAGGCGGCTCCACGAAAGGGCGCCAAGCCTGGCACCACCGACAGGAATCGAACCTGTATCTAGCGCTTAGGAGGCGCTCGTTCTATCCATTGAACTACGGCGGCGGAACAAGGTTGGGCCGGATTATGGGGCATCGTTGCCCTGCCCCCTTGGCGCCGCAATGGCTGACTCAACCACCAGCACCCCACCATCCCGCCAGTTGGCGCAGCCCCACCGCCACCAGCAGCAAGGCGCTGGCGCGTTCGATGCGCGGTAGCCACGCGCCCAGCCGCTGGCGCAACTGGGCGCTTACATAGGCCACGCCGAGGCCGAGAACAACATCCACAACGGCGCGTCGCCACAGCGCCCAGCCCACCATGAGCGTGGCGCTGCCCAGGCTCGGTTATTGGTATTTTCAATAATCACGACAGCGCGGGCCATCAGAAAAAATTCCTCACATTCCCTCGTCATTGCGGCGAAAGCCGCAATCCATGGGCGTCACCTTGACACGGCGTTGACCGAAGGATGCCGTATGGATCGCGGCTTTCGCCCCGCAATGACGGGAAGGAGTGAATGCGTGCTGCGTGCCTTGCCGAGGTGTAGCCAACCCGGCGGCTTGTTTCTTTTTTGAGGACGGGCTTTTCCAGTCAGTCGAGTGCGTTACGCTTGTTGCCTATCCGCACCTTGCGCCCACACCCATGACCACATCGCCCGACACCGAGATGATCCTGACCGAGCTCTACACCGGCGCCGATGGCGTGGCGCGCTTTCGCGACCTGCGCGTACCGCTGGCCGAGGGTTCACCGGCGGCGCGTCTGTCGGCTCTCATCGCCTCGGGCGGCTGCCAGTTCCGCCAGAGCCCGGTGGGCTTTGCCAGCGACTTTCATTGCACCACCACGCCGCAGTGGCTGGTGGTGCTGCGGGGGCAGATGGAGATCGGCCTGCAGGACGGCAGCGCGCGCGTGTTCGGGCCAGGGCAGTGCTTCTACTCCAACGACACGCTGCCGCCCGGCGCCACGTTCGATCCCCGGCTGCATGGTCACCGCAGCCGCCAACTGGGCGATGTGCCACTGGCGACGCTGTTCGTGCGCTGCTGAAACGCTTTTTCTTTCCAACAAACAAAAAGGGGGCTTTCAAGGCCCCCTTGGTGTTTCATGCCGTTTTGCGTTCGAAACGATGACGAATGACCGCGGCTGGCGCCGCATGACAAATGACGAATGCGCCATTTGTCATTGAAGCGCAGCGAAGTCACTTGTCATTCGTCATGTTGAAAGCCACCACGTATCACACGGCGGCGGCGCTCAGCGCCCGAAACCGCCACGGCGGTTTCCACCGCCACCGCCACCACCGCCGCCATAGCCACGGTTGCCACCGCCACCGCCGCCACGATTGCGGTTGCGGCCACCGCCGCTCTTGCCCATCAGGTCGATGCTGGTGCGCATCGGGTCGGGCTGGCCGGCTGCCCCATGGCTGGGGCCGCGCGGCGTGTTGCGGCGGCCGTGCAGGTTGGTCTGCAGCGGGTCGATGTGACGCGGCAGATGGTCGATGTCGCGGTCGTCCTCGTCGTCGAAACCGAAGTCGCGCGTGGGCCGGGGCTGGTTGGCGCCCTGCTGGCGCGGTGGCTGCCCGTTGGCGCCGGCGCTGCTGCCCTTGCCGCGGCCACGGCGGCGGTTGCGGCCGGTGCGCTGGCCAGGGGCGCGGTCGCCCATCGGCTGGTCGGCGGTTTGCATGGGGGTGCCGTCGGCGTTCAGTTCCACCGCGCCTTCCACATCGTGCTCGCCTTGCATGCGCGGGGCCTGCGGCTTGCGCGCGGGCTGCGGCCCACGGCCAGCACCGCGCTGGCCCTGACCGGTCTTGTTCTCGCGGATGCGCTGCATCATCTCCTGGCGTGCGGCCTTGGCGGCGGCCTGCATCACCTCGCGGCTGGGCGGCTTGCCCAGCCCGCCCCACAGGGTCTGGCGGCCCATGGCGATGGGCTCGGCGCGCTCGCCTTCTTCGGGGCCAAAGCCGTCGAGGATGCGCACGGGGATCTGCTGCTTGGTGAAGCGCTCGATCTCGTGCATGAAGCCTTCCTCGTCCATGCACACCAGGCTGACGGCCTCGCCGGTGGCGCCGGCGCGGCCGGTGCGGCCGATGCGGTGCACGTAGTCCTCGGGCACGTTGGGGATCTCGTAGTTGACCACGTGCGGTAGCTCGTCGATGTCGATGCCGCGCGCGGCGATGTCGGTGGCCACCAGGGCGCGCAACTCGCCGCTCTTGAAATCGGCCAGCGCCTGGGTGCGGGCGCTCTGGCTCTTGTTGCCGTGCAGCGCCATGGCCTTGATGCCACGGTCGTTCAGGAAGTCGGCGATCTTGTTGGCGCCGAACTTGGTGCGGGTGAACACCAGCACCTGGCTCCAGTCGTTCTCGCCGATCAGGTGCGCCAGCACGTCCTTCTTGCGGGCGCGGCCCACGGGGTAGATGACCTGCGCGATGCGCTCGACCGTGGTGTTGGGCGGCGTGACCTGCACGCTCTTGGGGTTCTTCAGCAGGCCATTGGCCAGTTCGCGGATCTCGTTGCTGAAAGTGGCGGAAAACAGCAGGCTCTGCTTGTCCTTGGGCAGCAGGGCCAGCACCTTCTTCACGTCGTGGATGAAGCCCATGTCGAGCATGCGGTCGGCCTCGTCCAGCACCAGAATCTCGATGTGCGACAGGTCGATGTGGTTCTGGCCTTCCAGGTCGAGCAGGCGGCCCGGCGTGGCCACCAGGATGTCCACGCCGCGCTTGATGCGGTCGATCTGCGGGTTCATGCCGACGCCGCCGAAGATCACGGTGGACTTCAGGTCGAGATGCTGGCCGTAGGTGCGCACCGATTCCTCCACCTGCGCCGCCAGTTCGCGCGTGGGCGTCAGCACCAGGGCGCGGATGGCGCCCGGCTGGCGCGCAGGCCGGCCGGACAGCAGTTGCAGCATGGGCAGCGTGAAGCCGGCCGTCTTGCCGGTGCCTGTTTGCGCGCCGGCCAACAGGTCGTGGCCTTCGAGCACCAGGGGAATGGCTTGTTGTTGAATGGGGGTGGGGGCCGTGTAGCCCTGCTCTTGCACAGCCCGCAGGATGGCGGGGGCCAGGTTCAGTTGGTCAAAGTTCATCAAAGGATGCGCCGGTCTGAAATGGCGCTTGTGCCGCGAACCTGATCCGGCAAGGTGCCGGCCAGTTGAAGGCTGCAGCGGGTTCTTCTTGGGATGGGTTTGCGGGCTTGGGTTGGCCGGCAAAGCCCCAGCGGAAGGGCTGGTTTGCGGCAAACTGGTGGGCCGCAAACAGATAGATTATATCCGGCTATATCCGGCAAGTGCCCAGTTGGCTTTTCTGGGCATGGTCAGGGGTGGTACGCTGCGGGCAGACATGACGGTTTCCACCACTTTTGGCTACAGCGCCACCGAAGATCGCATCTGGCTCAGCTGCGATGCTTGGCCGCAGCGTGTGTGGTTTCCTCGGCGCCTGGTGCGGGGCATTCTGCGGATCACCATCGCGCAGCTGGAGGCGCAGGCGGGCGGCGCGCAGGCGGATGATGAGCGACCGCCTTCAGAGCGCATTGCCGCCGCGCACGACGCATCACTCAACAAACCACGGCCCGGCGAGCGGGGGCGCGCGTTGCAGATGGGGCGCGAGGATGCGAACGCGCCTGCCCTGCAGACGGCGGTGTTGTGCACGCGGTTCGTGCTGGAGCGTCCGGGTGAGCATTTCGACTTGGTGTTTCACACCCCCGCCGGTCAGCGCCGCCTGCGCCTGAGCCGCACCGGCCTGCACCGCTGGCTGCACGCGCTGCACATGGTGCTGCAGGGCTCCGACTGGGCCGACTGGCCCGCCGCGCCCGACTGGCTGACGCGCAGCTACCTGCCGCCGGCGCTGCAGTCGCTGCTGACGCTGCCGCCGGACGGACTCGACCTGGAGGGCGATGCGGACGAAGGCGACGCGCCTCGGCCCGGTCCTTGACGGCTGACCCGGCTGGCCCGCCGTGCAGCACCGATAATCGCCCCTGTCCGGCGCGCCGCCCGCACGGTTGACCACCCGCGCCGCTACCTTCCCTTTTTCCAAGCATTTTCGGCCTGCAGCACCCTACTGGCGCGCGCGGGCAGCTACTGATTCGAGAGTAAAAAATGGCCCAATACGTCTTTTCCATGAACCGTGTCGGCAAGATCGTGCCGCCCAAGCGGCAGATCCTGAAGGACATTTCGCTGAGCTTTTTCCCCGGCGCCAAGATCGGCGTGCTGGGCCTGAACGGCTCGGGCAAGTCCACGCTGCTGAAGATCATGGCCGGCATCGACAAGGACATTGAGGGCGAGGCTATCCCCATGCCGGGCCTGGACATCGGCTACCTGCCGCAGGAGCCGCAGCTCAACCCCGAGCACACCGTGCGCGAGGCGGTGGAAGAGGCGATGAAGGAAGTTAACGACGCCCGCACCCGGCTGGAGGAAATCTACGCCGCCTACGCCGAGCCGGATGCCGACTTCGATGCCTTGAGCGAGGAGCAGGGCAAGCTGGAGGCCATCATCGCCGCCGCCGGCACCGACAGCGAGCACCAACTGGAAATCGCCGCCGACGCGCTGCGCCTGCCACCGTGGGATGCGGTGATCGGCAAGCTTTCTGGCGGCGAAAAGCGCCGCGTGGCGCTGTGCAAGCTGCTGCTGTCCAAGCCCGACATGCTGCTGCTGGACGAACCCACCAACCACCTGGACGCCGAAAGCGTGCAGTGGCTCGAAATCTTTTTGCAGCGCTTTCCGGGCACCGTGGTCGCCATCACGCACGACCGCTACTTTCTCGACAACGCGGCCGAGTGGATTCTGGAGTTGGACCGCGGCCACGGCATTCCCTACAAGGGCAATTATTCGAGCTGGCTGGAGCAGAAGGAAGCCCGCCTGAAGCAGGAACAGCGCACCGAGGACGCCCGCGCCAAGGCCATGAAGAAGGAACTGGAGTGGGCGCGCCAGAACCCCAAGGGCCGCCAGGCCAAGAGCAAGGCGCGCCTGGCCCGCTTCGAGGAACTCTCCGACTACGAATACCAGAAGCGCAACGAGACGCAGGAAATCTTCATCCCCGTGGCCGAGCGCCTGGGCACTGAAGTGATCGAGTTCAAGAACGTGAGCAAGAGCTTCGGTGACCGTCTGCTGATCGACAACCTGAGCTTCAAGGTGCCGGCTGGCGCCATCGTCGGCATCATCGGTCCCAACGGCGCCGGCAAATCGACGCTGTTCAAGCTGGTAGCCGGCGTGGAGCAGCCCGACAGCGGCGAAGTGATCATCGGCAAGACGGTGCAGATGGCCTTCGTCGACCAGAGCCGCGATGCGCTGGCCAACGACAAGACGGTGTGGGAAGACATTTCGGGTGGCCTGGACCTCATCACCGTCGGCAAGTTCCAGATGCCCAGCCGTGCCTACTGCGGCCGCTTCAACTTCAACGGCCAGGACCAGCAGAAGAAGGTCGGCATGCTGTCCGGCGGTGAGCGCGGCCGCCTGCACCTGGCCAAAACGCTGATGCAGGGCGGCAACGTGCTGCTGCTGGACGAGCCGTCGAACGACCTCGACGTCGAAACCCTGCGCGCGCTGGAAGATGCGCTGCTGGAGTTCGCCGGCAGCGTGATGGTGATCAGCCACGACCGCTGGTTCCTCGACCGCATCTGTACGCACATCCTGGCCGCCGAAGGTGATTCGCAATGGGTGTTCTTCGACGGCAACTTCCAGGAGTACGAGGCCGACAAGGTCAAGCGCCTGGGCGAGGAAGGCGCCCGGCCGCACCGGGTGCGGTACAAGGCGTTAAAATAGGCTCCCCCTGTGGCGCTGCGCGCCTTCCCCAAAGGGGGACAACGCTGGCGGCCGGGGAAACCCCGGCCGCGGCGTTCCAGCGTAGCCTGCTCCGCGGCCATAGGGTCGGCTTGCTGCGCAGCCGCTTCAAGAAGCACGTTTCGCTCCAGCAGTCGGCTGATGTTCTGAATGTGGACTTTTTTGCGTGATAGCGCTGCTGCTGGCCGGTGCATGGAGGTTGGGTTAGCGTTCCAGGCTTCTGTAACGGGAGTTCGCCATGAACGCCACGACCGACGCCGCGATGCCCGAATGGGACATCGCCCAGTGGTTCAACACCGAGAAGCCGCTGCGCCTGGCCGATCTGCGCGGGCAGGTGGTGCTGATCCATGCCTTCCAGATGCTGTGCCCAGGCTGCGTGATCCACGCCATTCCGCAGGCGCGCAAGGTGCACGAGCTGTACGGCGGCCAGGGCGTGGCGGTGATCGGTCTGCATACCGTGTTCGAGCACCACGACGCCATGCAGCCGCATGCGCTGCAGGCGCTTATTCATAAATACGGGTTGCGCGTTCCGGTCGGCGTGGACGCGCCGTCAGCGGCTGGCGAGCCGGTGCCGCGCACCATGGCACGGCTGGGCCTGTGCGGCACGCCGACCACTCTGGTGCTGGATCGGCGGGGCCGCCTGCGCGTGAACCACTTCGGCCACGTCGATGATCTGCCGCTGGGAACGGTTCTCGGGCACCTGCTGGCCGAGGCGGCGCCCGAGTCTGAATAAGGTTGCCACGTGCGCCGGTACGGTGGCGTGTTCTTCTTGCCTTGGTGCGCTCGTCCGAATCACGCAGCCGCCATGTCGATCCGCTATGGTGTCATTCATCCATTGACGAAGAAGGAGCACACATGAAAGACCAAGTGATGATCGTGACCGGCGCCGCCATGGGCCTGGGGCTGGCGGCGGCGAAGGTGCTGGCGCAGCGTGGCGCGGCGGTGGCGCTGGTGGATTACAACGCCGACGCGCTCAAGACCGCGCAGGCCGAGATCGCCGCGGACTGCCCGCAGGCGAAGATGATCACCGTCACCGCCGATGTGTCGGACGAGGCGGCGGTGAAGCGCTATGTCGACGCCACGGTGCAGGCCTTTGGCTGCATCGACGGCCTGTACAACAACGCGGGTATCGAAGGGCGCCAGGCGCCGATGACCGAGTACGACCTGGGCGTGTTCCGCAAGGTGCTCGACATCAACGTGATGGGCGTCTATTACGGCCTGCGCCACGTCATTCCGGTGATGCAGAAGCAGGGCTACGGCCGCATCGTCAACGCCGCGTCGGTGGGCGGCATCCGCGGCGTGCTCAACCAGACGGCCTACGTGGCCAGCAAGCATGCGGTGGCGGGCATGAGCAAGAACGCCGCGCTGGAGTACGGCAAGGACGGCATCCTGACCAATGCCATCGCGCCCGGCGCGATCCTGACGCCGATGGTGGCCGAGGCGTTCAAGCAGGTAAACCCGACTGACCCGAAGGCGGCCGAGGCGCAGTACGCATCGCACAACCCCACGCGCCGCCTGGGCGACCCGGCGGACGTGGGGCATCTGGTGGCGTTCCTGCTGAGCCGTGAAAACGGCTACGTGAGCGGACAGGTGATTGCCATCGACGGGGGCGAGTCCAACATGTACGGCAACGCCTGATCCGCGCGGTGGGCGCGCGCAAGTGCGTGGCCGCTGAAGGCGTCTCATGCAGCAGGCGATGCACGCCTGCTGCCGGGTTCTTACTGACTGGCGGGTATCGCAGCAGCGGTGGCGGCTTCAGCTTGTCGTGAGGCCGAAGCGGCGGCGGCTGCCGCAGCCGCTGCGGCATCGGCCGCGGCCTTGGCATCGGTGTTGCTGGCGCCGGCTGCGGCGGCGCTGGTCGTGGCCTCGGCAGCGGCGCTGGCGGCTGATGCCGTGGCCGCGGCGGCCTGCTTAGCGGCGGCTTCGGCGTCGATGGCCTTGGTCATGGCCTCGCCCGCGGGGGCGGGGGTTTGCGGCGTGGCGGCTTCTTTCTGTCCGCAGGCGGCCAGCATGGCTGCGGCGATGACGAGGGCGGGGGCGGGGGCGAATTTCAACGCTTTGTGTGTCATGACGGACTCCTGAGTGGCATCGCGCGGTGAAGCACGAGCATGTGATCCGCCCATCTTGGACTCGCGGTGTGTGGGCGGCGTGTCGGCGAGCGCTGACGACGCGTGTCGGACGCCGGGCCAGGCGGCGCGGGCGACAATGCCGGCCAAGTTCTTGGAGCGCTCTCATGTTTCAGCTTTCCGTCCCCTGGTGGGAATTCGTGCTGCGCGGCGTTGTCGTCTACCTGTTCCTGCTGTTCTTCCTGCGCATCACGGGCCGGCGGCAGATCGGTCAGTACGACCCGTTCGATTTGATCCTGCTGCTGATCCTGTCGAACGCGGTGCAGAACTCGATGAACGCGGGCGACAACTCGCTGCTGGGTGGCCTGATCTCGGCGCTGACGCTGATTGGCTGCCACGTGCTGATGGCGCAGTTGACCTGGCGCTACCCGCGCCTGGCGCGGCTGATCGACGGTAAGCCGCAGGTGCTGATCCGCGCCGGCACGCTGGACGAGCAAGTGATGCGCACCGAGCGCCTGACGGTGGACGATGTGCAGGCCGCGCTTCGCGCCGCCGGCTGCCTGCACACGCACGAGGTGGAGCGCGCCACCATCGAGACCAACGGACAGATCACCGTGGTGCTGCGCAACCGCGATTCGTGGCGCGGCGCGGCTTCATGAAGCTAGCGCCTTACCAGGTGGTCGATGGTCTGCCGTGGACGGTGTCGCTGGACGAGGCGCTGATGCGCTTTGGCCCACCCCAGCGCCGCCAATGCAACGCCGTGGGGCTGGACGAGCTGGACTACGGCCACCGGGTGCTGCGGTTCCAGTGCTCGACCGGGCGGTTGGAAGAAGTCACTTGCCGTGCGCCCGTGCTTTACCTGCTGCTGGATGGCGCGGTGGTGGATGTGCCGTTTGCTGGGCTCGCTGACTTCGTGCGCGCGCGGGATGGTGCTGCGTTCGAGCGGCTGGGTTTTCTAGTTAGCTCGCGCTTTGGGCTGGCCTTCGTGCCAGGCCTGCCCGACTGGGTAACGGCGCTGGCGGCGCACTGCATCGGTACCTGGCGCGGCATGCTGGCCGATCCGGCGGTGTGGCCGGGGCCGGCTCGCTCTGAATAAAGTAGCTGCTGGCGCTTGCGTGGAGGGCGCTGAAGGCTGGTTTGGTCAGCGGCTTCGCCGCCGCGCAAGCGGAGTGCGAGGGCTCACGCCATTTCCACATCAAAACAGCAATAACCGTCACCCGACCAAGGCGGAGGCCATGTTTTCCTGCATATGCTGCCTGGATTTTGGCCCCGTATCGCGGATGCCGGAACGACAAAGAGGTGGCTGCCTTGATCTGGAACTGGAATATCAGTTGCGATCGGCGCGCGCCCGGCGCGTGGCGCAATAGCCCGGCGCACAGGGCAGCGTGGGCGCGGCGACCAGCGCGTAGGGCTTGCGGGCGCGCTCAGAGATGACGATAGCGGGCGGGTAGGTGACGGCGGCGGGCGCCACCGGTGCGGCCACCACACCTTGCGCGTCGTCGTCTCCGCCGGTGGGGTTGAACCGGCCCGCATCGGGCTGGCCTTGCTCTTTCCATGGCGAATTGGGCAACACGTCGTCGGTGTTGTGCGCGCTCGTGGCGGCGTAAGCGGTGCTGCTCAGCAGCAGGGCGGCGGCAACGAGAACAGGCTGAAAGTTCATGACGGGTGCTCCAGTGGCTTGTTTCCTGCATGCAGTGTAACGACGCGGGCGGCGGCTGTCGTGCCGGACAGGGCCGCGAGCCGCCATGCGTGGTGGCTGACGCACAATCGCGCGCATGAATGCACCCTTCACTGCTGCCGCGCGCCCCCGCGTTGCCTTGCTGGCCACTGGCGGCACCATTGCCGGCGCGGGCGTGGCGCCGGGCGATGCGGCATCGGCCGCCTATCGCTCCGCCGTGGTGCCGGCGCATGATTTGCTGAGGGCCGTGCCTGGCTTGCAACGGCTGGCCGATTTGCGGGCCGAACAGCTGTTCCAGATCGACTCGGCCGATTTCACCGACGAACACCTGCTGCAATTGGCGCGTCGGGTGGCCGCGCTGTGCGCGCGCGACGATGTGGATGGCGTGGTCATCACCCACGGCACCGACACCCTGGAGGAAAGCGCTTATTTCCTGCACCTGACCGTGAAGAGCGCCAAACCCATCGTGCTGACGGGCTCGATGCGCCCCGGCACCGCGCTGGCCGCCGATGGCCCGGCCAACCTGCTGCATGCCGTGGCGGTGGCCGCGCATCCGTCGTCCAGCGGACGCGGCGTGCTGGTGGTGATGAACCAAGAAATCCACAGCGCGCGCGACGTCACCAAGGTGAACGCCATGCGGCTGGATGCCTTTGCCTCGCCGCATGGCGCGCTGGGCTTGGTGGTGGAGGGCACGCCGCGCTGGTGGCGTGCCGTCGCGCGCCCGCACACGGTGGACAGCGAATTCGATCTCGCGGGCATGGATGCGCTGCCGCTGGTGGGCGTGGTGTCCAGCCACGGCAACATGCGGCGCGAGCTGTACGACGCCTGGGTGGCCGCCGGTGCCCGCGCCATCGTGCATGCGGGTTTCGGCGGCGGCACGGTGCCCGAATACCTCAAACCCGTGCTGGCCGAGCTGTGCGCGCGTGGCATCCCCATCGTGCGCTGCTCGCGCATCGGCGGCGGGCTGGTGATCCGCAATGCCAGCTTCGACGACGACGCCTGCGGCAGCATCGCCGCCGATGACCAGAACCCACCGCGCGCGCGCCTGCTGGGGGCGTTGGCGCTGACGCGCACGCAGGATGTGCACGAGATGCAGCGGGTGTTCGACCGTTATTGAGACAGCGGTCGGAACTATGGTTTCGATAGTGGGTTGCGCTTGTCTGGTAACGGTTTCAAGATAAAAACACCTGAAGTCAAGGGTTGACAGGCACAAGCAGCTACGGTTTTTGCAGGAGAGGGCTTGCCCGCGATCGGGCATCCGTGGTGATGAGGCGCTGCATCGCGGGCAAGCCCGCTCCCACGGGTTCTTGGCGATTTTTAGCGCCAGCGCTTGCGCTGTCAGCGCGGGCAGCTATCGTTATAGAAGCGCCTCACGCCGCCCGCCTGGCCAGCAGGCGCCGGCGCACGGCGTCGATGTTGTTGCGCAGGGCGTACAGCTCTTCGGCGTGCGCCAGCGGCACGGTGGTCTGGTTGGCCAGGCGGTCGAGTTCGTCCAGCTCGTTCAGCAGTTCGGTGCGTTCGCCCAGGCCTTCGTCCAGCCTGGCCTCGATCTGGCGCAGCCGTGCGTACCAGCGGAACACGCGCCGCCGCACGCGGAAGGTGTACAGCGGCGGCACCACGCGCGACAGCGGCAGCAGCAGCACGATCAGGCCACCTATGACCAGCCACATGCGCTCCAGCAGGTTGCTGGCCCAGAACGGCAGGTAGCGCTGCCAGATCGGTGGCGTGCCGTTGATGGCGCGGTCGCCCTCGGGGCTCACGGGCAGTTCGCTGGTGCGGGTGTTGGGGAAGTCGCGTGCCCGGTTGAACCAGCCCGCATCGCCGTGAAAACCCTGCGCGGCCTGCGCGAACAGCTGGCGCAGCGCGGGGTGCGTGTCTTCGCGCGTCAGCAGCGAGGTGGTGGTGGCCAGCAGGCCGATGTCGCGCGGCGGTACGTCGGCGGACAGATCGACCACGCCGCGCGGCAGCGTGATGGATTGCAGGAACGGAAAGCGCCGTGTGTACGCATCGGCCTGCGCCACATCCATCAGCGCGATGCCGGGCGCGTGCAGCAATTGGAGCACCACGGGTGATTCAGGTGCGGTGACCAGCACCATGGCGTCGATCAGGCCGCCCTGCAGCGCCTCGGCGGCGGCCTCGGGGGCGAGCTGACTCAACACCAGCGTGTCGTTGTTCAGGCCGTTGGCCTGCAGCAGACGCTGCAGCATGTCGGGCACGCCGCTGCCGGGCTGGTCGATGTTGACGCGCAGGCCTTTCAGCTGGGGCAGCGTGGTCAGGGGCTCGGGCGGCGGCGCCGCGCCGCGTGGCTTGCGTGCCTTGGGGCCAGCATCTGTGCGGGCCAACCGTGCGTCGGTGCGGTGGAACACCCAGATCGGCTCGTAGAACAACGCGCCCAGCGAGGTGATGCCGGCCTCGCCGTCGGCTTGCGGATCGGCGCTGCCGCCGCGCACGAAGGCGGCGCCCGCCGTGCCCGCGCGCAGTGCCTGCAGGTTCGCCAGCGATCCTTCGGTGGCTTGCAGTTGCACGCTGATGCCGTTGCGCGCCAGTGCCTCGGCGTAGCGCTGGCCGAATTCAGCATAGGCGCTGCCGGCCGGGCCGGTGGCCAGCGTCACCGTCTTGGGTGGCTGCGGGTCGAGCCACCAGTAGGCGGCCACCAGCACGCCGGCGGCGATCAGCGCCACCGGGCCAGCCGAGACCAGCATGTCGCGGATCGACAGCACGATCAGCGTGAGGGTGCGGCGCACGGGTCCGATCATGGGTGTTCAGGTCCTTTCAACCTATTGATATTTTCAAAAATCACGACAGCGCGGGCCATCAGAAAAACCCCCTCACATCCCCTCGTCATTGCGGCGAAGGCCGCAATCCATGGGGCGTCACCTTGACACGGTGTTGACCCGCGGACACCGTGTGGATGGCGGCCTTCGCCGCAATGACGGGATGAGGTGAAGGCATTACATAGGCTTGTCCTG
>JAUNUR010000100.1 GCA_030538085.1 Pseudomonadota bacterium
TCTCCCAGTCCAGCAGCGCCTTGGCCATGGCGTGCATCTTGTCCTGGTTGTCCTCAATCAGCTTGCGCGCCAGCGCGTACTGCTCGTCGATGATGCGGCGCACCTCGGCATCGACCTTCTGCATGGTCTCTTCCGAGATGTTGGTGGTCTTGGTCACGCTGCGGCCCAGGAACACCTCGCCCTCGTTCTCGGCATAGACCATGGGGCCGAGCGCATCGCTCATGCCGAAACGCATCACCATGTCACGGGCCAGTTGGGTTGCCTTATTGAAGTCGTCAGATGCACCAGTGGTCATCTGATTCATGAACACTTCCTCGGCAATCCGACCACCGAACAGCATCGAAATTCGATTAAGCGCCCACTCCTTGTCGTAGCCGTATCGGTCCTTTTCCGGCAACGTAAACGTTACCCCTAGAGCGCGTCCACGTGGAACGATGGTGACCTTGTGCACCGGGTCGGACTTAGGCAGCAGCTTACCAATCAAAGCGTGCCCTGCCTCGTGATACGCCGTATTGCGCAACTCCTCTGGATCCATGACCGCAGATTTACGCTCCGGCCCCATGAATATCTTGTCCTTGGCCCTCTCAAAGTCCTGCATCTCGACCACGCGGGCGTTGCGCCGTGCGGCCATCAGCGCGGCCTCGTTGCACAGGTTGGCCAGATCGGCGCCGCTCATGCCGGGCGTGCCACGGGCAATGATATTGACGTTGACATCCTGGCCGATCGGAATCTTGCGCATGTGCACGTTCAGGATCTGCTCGCGGCCACGGACGTCGGGCAGCGTGACGTACACCTGCCGGTCGAAGCGGCCCGGGCGCAGCAAGGCGGCGTCCAGAATGTCGGGCCGGTTGGTGGCGGCCACCACGATCACGCCCAGATTCGTTTCGAAGCCGTCCATCTCCACCAGCATCTGGTTCAGCGTCTGCTCGCGCTCGTCGTTGCCGCCCCCTAAGCCCGCGCCACGCTGGCGGCCCACGGCGTCGATCTCGTCGATGAAAATGATGCAGGGCGCGTTCTTCTTGGCGTTCTCGAACATGTCGCGCACGCGCGCCGCGCCCACGCCGACGAACATCTCGACGAAGTCGGAGCCGCTGATGCTGAAGAACGGCACCTTGGCCTCACCCGCGATGGACTTGGCCAGCAGCGTCTTGCCGGTGCCGGGCGGGCCAACCAGCAGCAGGCCGCGCGGAATGCGGCCGCCGAGCTTCTGGAACTTCTGCGGGTCTTTCAGGAAGTCGACGACTTCCTTCACCTCTTCCTTGGCCTCGTCGCAGCCGGCGACGTCGGCGAAGGTGACGGTGTTGTTGTTCTCGTCGAGCATGCGCGCCTTCGACTTGCCGAAGCTGAACGCGCCGCCCTTGCCGCCGCCCTGCATCTGGCGCATGAAGTACACCCACACGCCGATCAGCAGCAGCATCGGCCCCCAGCTGACGAGCAGCGTCATCAGCAGCGAGCCCTCTTCACGCGGCTTGACGTCGAACTTGACGCCGTGGTTGATCAGGTCACCGACCAGGCCGCGATCCAGGTACGTGGCTTGCGTGCGCACCCGGCGGTCATCCTGCATGACGGCCACGATGTCGGTACCGCCCTGGCCTTCCTGAATGGTGGCGCTCTTCACACGGTTGTTGCGCACCTCTTCCAGGAAGTCGGAATAGGCCATGTGGCTGGCGCTCGCCATGCGACCGCCGTCGAACTGCTTGAACACAGTGAACAGCACCATGGCGATCACCATCCAGACGGCGATCTTCGAGAACCATTGATTTTTCAAAGCCTTGCGCTCCAGTCAGAAAACCCGGCGATGCCGGGTAGTTGCGGTTCATTTTAGGCATTTCAACCAGCCGACAGCGTCGGACAAAGCCGGTGCCCCTGCGGGCAGAAGCCGTATTTGTTCCGCAAATCGACGAAATCGAACCGCCGCGCGAATACAACCCATTTCAGCGCTTGACGCGCATCAACATGGCCGAGCGCAAAAGTCACCGGTGTAAACGCTCAACGCTCAACGCTCAACGCTCAACGCTCAACGCTCTTGAGACCGATGCCCACCAGAAAGGTTTCCGACGATTTGTCGCGCGACGCCTTGGGTTTGACGGGCTTCACCACGCGAAACGCCTTCTTGAACAGCTTCACCAGTTGGCTGTAACCGCTACCGTGGAACAGCTTGACCACCAGCACGCCCTCGGGTTTGAGATGCGCCTGCGCGAAGTCCACCGCCAGCTCCACCAGATGACCGATGCGCGCCGCGTCGCTCGACTCGACGCCCGACAAGTTGGGCGCCATGTCGGACACCACCACATCCACCGGCTGGCCGCCCACGGCCTCGCTCAGCCGCGCCAGCACCGCGTCCTCGCGGAAATCGCCCTGCAGAAAGGTCACGCCCTCGATCGGCTCCATCGGCAGGATGTCGAGCGCCACGATGACACCATGAAGCTCGCCCACCGCCGCGCCGCCGGGCGACAGTCGGCGGCGCACGTACTGGCTCCAGGCGCCGGGCGTTGACCCTAAGTCCACGATGCGCATGCCGGGCTTGATGAGCCCCAGCGTCTCGTCGATCTCCTTCAGCTTGTAGGCCGCGCGGGCACGGTAGCCGTCCTTCTGCGCCAGCTTGACGTAGGGGTCGTTCAGATGGTCACTCAGCCACGCCTTGTTGACCTTCTTGCTTTTGGTTTTGACCTTCATGGGCCTATTGTCCAATGACGGCTCCGCTGGCGCGGCGCCATGGCCTGGGCGCTGCGCCCCGTCGATGACGACATGACCGCGTTTGGCTAACCAACACACCCCGTGCTCCAGCTTCATGGCCGCGCCAGCGGCTGTCATGAAGGTGCGCAGCACCGAGATCATTTCGTCATCCGTGCGGCGCCACGATAATCATGCCTATGCCGCAAATCGAACTGCCCCCCGCCGAGCGCAAGGCGCACCGCGCCGAAGCGCATCACTTAGACCCCGTGGTCATGATCGGCGGCGACGGCCTGACGCCGGCGGTCATGAAAGAAACCGACTTGGCGCTGAACGCGCACGGCCTGATCAAGATCCGCGTGCACGGCGACGACCGCGCCGCGCGCGAGGCGATCTACCAGCAACTGGCCGACGAGCTGAATGCCGCGCCCATCCAGCACATCGGCAAGCTGCTGGTGCTGTGGCGGCCCAAGCCGAAAAAGGAGAAGGCGGTCGACGAAGACCGCATGGCTGGCCCGAAGGACGTGAAAGTGCTGAAGTACAGCAAGCGCGGCGGCCAGCGCCCACAGGTGCGTGTGGTGCGTGTGCTGGGCAACCAGCGGCTGACGCCGGGTGGCAAGCTGAAAAAAGCAGCACCAAAAAAGAAATCAGTGAAGAAGACCCGGGCCGGCTGAGCGCCGCGCTCACTACACGAAAAAGAGCTGTTAACACATGTCAGACCAGGGGCAACGGCACATTCTGTGCATGAAATGGGGCACCAAGTACGGCCCTGAATACGTCAATCGCCTGTACGGCATGGTGCGCCGCCACCTGTCGGGCGACTTCAACTTCGTCTGCCTGACGGACGATGCCAACGGCATCCGCCCGGAGGTGCAATGCCTGCCGATTCCGCCGCTGAACCTCCATCTCAAGCCCGGCCAGCGTGATGGCGCATGGAAAAAGCTGACCACCTTTGAGGCCGACCTGCACGGCCTGCGCGGCACGGCACTGTTTTTGGATCTGGACGTGGTCATCGTCGGCGGCCTGGATGACTTCTTCACCCAGCCGGGCGAGTTCCTCATCATCAAGGACTATCACCGCTTTTGGCGTTCACGGGCGCGCATCATCGGCAACTCCTCGGTGTACCGCTTTCACCTGGGCGCCCACGCCAATGTGCTGGCGTATTTCCGCGACCACATGGATGCGGTGCAACAGCAATATCGCAACGAGCAGGAGTTTCTTTCCCACTTCCTGCACAAGCAAGGCAGGCTGAACTACTGGCCCGCCGAGTGGTGCCCAAGCTTCAAATACCACTGCATCCCCACCTGGCCGACCAACTACTGGAAGCCACCCCTGGTGCCACCCAATGCGCGCATCGTCATCTTCCATGGCGAAGTCAATCCGCCTGATGCGCTGGCCGGCAAACGGAATAAACGCTTTGCCCACATAGAACCCGCCTTGTGGGTAGCGGACGCCTGGAAAGCCTGAAAGCCTGTTCATACTCTGCGCGAGCGTCTGGATCGGCAGAATCTCAAATCGTGGTGCCTAAGCGCACCAGCTTGGCAAAATCGCCATCACACGCCAGCGTTCAGAGCCTGTTCAATGTCTCGGCGCGAGGGGCAGGGATGCGTGCGTGGATGCGATGCGAGGCGTCGCGCGCAGCCTACAGCTTGTGGGCTATTGGCAAGTGCGACAACCAAGCAGCGCGCCGCGCTTACGTTTCAGGCTCCCGCGAGAAGACTTTGAATAGGCTCTCAGCTCTCGCCTCACTGACGCAGCACGTCCGCGCCCGCCGGTGGCTTGAACTGGAACTGGCTGGCCGGAACCGCGGCGTTGACCTCAAAACCCGTGAAGGTCAGCACCGAGCGCTGGCCAAAGCTGTCCAGAATCTCCAGCGTATTCAGTTCGGCGCCCTTTGATCCGGGTTTGAAGCCCACGCGGATGCTTTGCAACTGACCATCGCGCGACTTGGGCACCGCCTTCACCCACTGCTGGCCAGCGGCATCTGCCTCTTCGGTAAGCGTGAAGTCCTTCTCCAAGGCCTTGAGATTCGGTGCGGCGGCCACGATGGCCGCGGGCGTGGAACCCAGCACCTGCGCCTGCTGGCGCGAGCTGACCTGGTTAAGGTCGATATCGTGCAGCCACAGCGTTTGCCCGTCGGCGACGATGGTCTGCTCGAACGGTTTGGCGTAATCAAAGCGGAATTTGCCGGGCCGTTGGAACTCGAACGTACCGCTTTGAGTCTTGGTGCGCTGCGGCTGGCCGTCCTTGGTGGGCGAGGTGACTACCTGGGTAAAAGCTGCTTTCCCCGACCGCGTGTTCTTCACGAACTGCTCCAGGCTGTCCAGGCCGCCAGCCCACGCCGGGTACGTGCCCGCGGTGATCAACAACGCAGCGGCCAGCTTGGCGGAGGCGCGAAAGTAGGAATGAATGGTGCTCATGTGCATAGGAGCCGCATTGTCGGGCCGGGTTCGGCCCAAAAGGTCAAGAAATGCAAAGTTGCGGCACCGGCCTACACAGGCTCTGGCGCAGGTTGACCGAATCTATTCGGCCCTGGCCGGCACCAGAATCTCGCGCTGACCAGAGCCGCTCATGGTACTGACGAGACCGGCTTTTTCCATGTCCTCGACCAGTCGCGCGGCGCGGTTGTAGCCAATCTTCAAGTGGCGCTGCACCAGCGAAATACTGGCCTTGCGGTTCTTCAGCACCACCTCGACGGCCTGGTCGTACAGCGGGTCTTTCTCGCCACCGCCATCGCCACCCTCGCCAAAGCCGCCCTCCTCGCCATCGACGGTGCCGCCTTCCAGCACCCCCTCGATGTAGTTCGCCTCGCCCTGGCTCTTGAGGTATTCGACGACGCGGTGCACCTCGTCGTCGCTGACGTAGGCACCATGCACGCGCTGCGGAAAGCCGGTGCCGCTGGGCATGTAGAGCATGTCGCCCATGCCCAGTAATGCCTCGGCGCCCATCTGGTCGAGGATGGTGCGGCTGTCGATCTTGCTCGACACCTGGAACGAGATGCGCGTCGGGATGTTGGCCTTGATCAGTCCCGTGATCACGTCCACACTGGGCCGCTGCGTGGCCAGAATCAGGTGGATGCCGGCGGCGCGCGCTTTCTGCGCCAGGCGAGCAATCAGCTCCTCGATCTTCTTGCCCACCACCATCATCAGGTCGGCCAGTTCGTCGATCACGACCACGATGTAAGGCAGGCGCTCCAGCGGCTCGGGATCGTCGGGTGTCAGGCTGAAAGGGTTGTACAAAAATTCGCCACGCGCCTTGGCCTCGTCGATCTTCTGGTTGAAGCCGGCCAAATTGCGCACGCCGGTCTTGGCTAAAAGCTTGTAGCGGCGCTCCATCTCGGCCACGCACCAGTTCAGGCCGTGGGCGGCCTGCTTCATGTCGGTGACCACCGGCGCCAGCAGGTGTGGAATGCCTTCGTAGACCGACATCTCCAGCATCTTAGGGTCGATCATGAGCAGGCGCACATCCTTGGGCTCGGCCTTGTACAGCAAGCTCAGGATCATGGCGTTGATACCCACCGACTTGCCCGATCCGGTGGTGCCCGCCACCATCACGTGCGGCATCTTGGCAAGATCGGCCACCACGGGCTTACCGATGATGTCCTTGCCCAGTCCCACCGTGAGCAGGCTCTTGGCATCGTGGTAAATCTGCGAACCGAGAATTTCCGACAGCTTGATCATCTGCCGCTTGGCGTTGGGCAGCTCCAGCGCCATGTAGTTCTTGCCGGGAATAGTCTCGATCACGCGGATGGAGACCAGGCTCAAACTGCGCGCCAGGTCCTTCGCCAGGTTGACCACCTGCGAGCCCTTCACGCCCGTGGCTGGCTCGATCTCGTAACGGGTGATCACCGGCCCCGGCGCGGCGGCCACCACACGCACCTCGACGCCGAAGTCCTTGAGTTTTTTCTCGATCAGGCGGCTGGTCATCTCCAGCGTCTCGGGCGCCACCGAGTCCTGATGCGAGGGCACGCCATCCAGCAAATCGACCTGCGGCAGGTTGCTATCGGGCAGTTCGCTGAACAAGGGTTTCTGCTTTTCCTTGGCCACGCGCTCGCTCTTGGGCACTTGCACCAGCACCGGCTCGATCAGCACGGGCGCGGGGTGCTGCTCTTCGATCACCTCGCGCTCGTGATGCAGCACCTCAGCGCGTTCACGGGCAGCCTGTTTGCCCAGGGCCAGGTCCTGCGCCCGCTCGCGCCGTTCGCGGCGTGATTCGATCAACGCGAACAGCCCGGCCCCGATGCGCTCGGCCACCCGGCTCCAGGAAAAGCCGAACGCCAGTGCCAGCCCCAGCACCAGCGCGGCGATACCAAGCAGGGCCGAACCCGTGAAGCCCAGCCATTTGACCGCGATGGGACCGCCCAGATAGCCCAGAATGCCGCCCGCTGAACCAGGCAAGACATCGTCCCACCGATGCAGGCGCGACCACTCCAGCCCCGTGCTCGCTGCCAGCAACAGCCCCAGCCCCAACCAGAACGCCCAGCGCACCGACAGCAAGCGAGCCCAGCCAGGGCGCGCCGCTGGCTTTGCCAAGGCCTGACCACCATCCATCCACCGCCACACGCCCGCCAGCCACGTGCGCGCAGCCACCGCCAGGCACCACCACGCCGAGTAGCCAAAAGCGACATAGGCCAGATCGGCAAGCCAAGCGCCCAGCTTGCCAGCCCAGTTCTGCGGCGTGCCGCCCGTTCCTGATGTGGACCAGGCTGCATCGTGAGGCGAATAACTGGCCAACGCGAGCGCGGCGAAGATGATCAGGGCCAGGCCCAGCACCAGCCCGACTTCCTGTGCAAAGCGGGCAACCCCCGTGCGGGGTGTGGACGCCCCAGGGGCCTCATTGAATGTATTGAGAGGGTAAGCCATGGATAAAACTACAGTACCGGAAGCTTACCGCAAGATGCCCATCCGCTCGGAACTTGCCCTCAAAGCAGCGCGGTAAGCGATTACCCCGGATCGGGTGTCTTGCACGCACCAAGGCGCTCAAGATTAGGGATAAGCGCGGCGCGAGGATTGTGAGGGCAAAGCTTCCAGGCAAAAGGGATGGTGGCCCGGTGTTATCCCAGAGCGTTCAAGCGTTCCTTGACCACGATGGAGCCATTGTCCTGGGTCTTGATGAAGCCGCGCTCTTCCAGATCCTTCATGACGCGACTGACCATTTCACGCGATGCGCCCACCATCTTCGCGATGTCCTGGCGAGAAATTTTTTCGCGAATCAGCAACTCGCCCGTTTCGCTGCTGTCGCTGGCGAACTCCAGCAGCGCCCGCGCAACCCGTCCATAGACATCCATCAGTGCCAGCGACTCGATCTTGCGATCAGCATGGCGCAGCCTTTGCACCAGCCCCCGCATCACCGCGTATGCCATGGAACTGTTTTCAGGCAGGCAGCGCGCGAATTCGATGCGCCCCAGCATCAATACATCGGTCTGCACCTCGGCACGCACGGTGGCCGAATGCGGTTCGTTGTCGATCAGGCTCATCTCGCCGATGTGATCACCCGGCTGCAGTGTCGCCAGAATGACCTCGCGCCCCCGGTTGTCGGACGTGACCACGCGCGCGCGACCGTTCAAGAGAATGAACAGGGCATTGGACTTCTTGCCCTGCTCCACGATCATCTCTCCACGCTTGAAGCGGCGCTTGACCACCGCGTCGGCAACCGATACCGCCTGCGATTCGGTCAACATCGAAAATAGTGGGACCCGACGGATCAGATCGAGACTGGACAGCATCGTCATGTCAAAAAACCTCCGGCCTTCGCGCCATTTTTCGAATTCTTAGAATTTCGCACCCCCCATGGGAAGGCGTCCAACGACGGTGTGAATAAATTCACACCTATTATCGTAGCGCACACCCCACGAATCACAAAGGTTTCCCCATGTCCATCCAGCACGCAAAAGTCCTCATCCTCGGCTCCGGTCCAGCCGGTTACACCGCCGCCGTCTACGCAGCCCGCGCCAATCTGGAGCCCATGCTCATCACCGGCATGGCCCAGGGCGGCCAGTTGATGACCACCACCGAAGTGGACAACTGGCCGGCCGATGCCCAAGGCGTGCAAGGCCCCGACCTCATGCAACGCTTTCAGCAGCACGCGGAGCGCTTCAAGACAAACATCGTGCTCGACCAGATTCACACCGCGAATCTTTCGGTGCGGCCGTTTCAGCTCGTCGGCGACAACGGCACCTACACCTGCGACAGCCTCATCATCGCCACCGGCGCCTCGGCCAAGTACCTGGGGCTGCCCTCCGAGCAGGCTTTCATGGGGCGCGGCGTATCGGCCTGCGCCACCTGCGACGGCTTTTTCTATCGTGACCAGGACGTGTGCGTTGTGGGTGGCGGCAATACGGCTGTGGAAGAGGCGTTGTACCTATCCAACATCGCGCGCAAGGTCACCCTGGTGCACCGGCGCGACAAGTTCCGCGCCGAGCCGATCCTGGTCGACAAGCTGATGGACAAGGTTGCCGCTGGCAAGATCGAGCTGAAAACCTTTCATGTGCTGGACGAAGTACTGGGCGATCAAAGCGGCGTGACCGGCATCCGGGTCAAGCACGTGGACAGCGGACAAACCGAAGACATCGCGCTGTCCGGTTGCTTCATCGCCATTGGACATTCACCCAACTCCGACATCTTCAAAGGCCAGTTGGAGATGGACAACGGCTACATCAAGACCTTGGGCGGACTGCAGGGCTTTGCCACGCAGACCAGCGTGGCCGGCGTGTTCGCGGCGGGCGACGTGCAGGACCATGTCTATCGCCAGGCGGTCACCAGTGCCGGCACTGGCTGCATGGCGGCGCTGGACGCGCAGAGGTTTCTGGAGGCAACCCCCTGATACTGTTTCGCGTTCAACCTAGAAACGGCAGTTGACCGCTCGCCATCCTTGGACAACTGGCATGAGCACTGACTTTCACGGCTTCGATCACATTCACCTGTTGGGTGAGCGCGCTATGCACCCGATCGCACCGCG
>JAUNUR010000101.1 GCA_030538085.1 Pseudomonadota bacterium
CGGCCTTCGCCGCAATGACGAGGGGATGTGAGGGGATTTTTCTGATGGCCCGCGCCGTCGTGATTTTTGAAAATTTCAATAGGTTGAAAAAACCGGTATACCCCATCATCCAGCCCAAGCTCACTCCCCCTCAGCGCGGGTCATGGCGCACCAGCATCGAGCGGATGCGACAATGCCACGAGGTTGACTGCCTCCGATGAGGATGAACGCACCGGATTTGCCTGCCACCGCGCCCCTACCCCCCACCAACCCCGTCTTTCCGCTGGCCGACCCCCACCACTTCGACGAACTGCACGCCCGGCCAGCGTGGGGTGTCGACCCGCCGGCCCCCGGCGCGCCTGCACTCGCGCCAGCCTGGAAAGAGTTTTTCCGTCATCTCGACCTGAGCGATTCGGACGAGCTGAACCGCCGCGCCACGCGCCTGGCCCGCCAGCTGCGTGACAACGGCGTCACCTACAACGTCTACGCCGACGAGGCCAACCTGCAGCGCCCCTGGCCGCTGGATCTGTTCCCGCTGCTGATTCCGGCCGGCGACTGGACGCGTATCGAAGCCGGCGTGCTGCAGCGCGTGCGCGTGCTCGAAGCGGTGATGGCCGACATCTACGGCCCCCGCCGCCTGCTGAAAGACGGCCTGCTGCCCGCCGCCCTGGTGCAGGGCCACCCCGACTACCTGCGCGCCATGCACGGCGTGCCGCCGGTGGGCGGCCAGCACCTGCACATGGTGGCGTTCGACCTGGCGCGCGGCCCGCAAGGGTACTGGTGGGTGGTGTCGCAGCGCACGCAGGCGCCCTCGGGCCTGGGTTACTTGCTGGAAAACCGCTCGGCCGTGTCTACCCAGTTTCCCGACGCGTTCGAGACCATGAACGTGCGCCGCCTGGCCGACACCTACCGCGGCTTCATCAAGGCCCTGAAGGCCATGGCGCCCGGCGCCGATTCGCACATCGTGCTGCTGACGCCGGGGCCGTACAACGAAACCTATTTCGAGCACTCGTATCTTGCGCGCTACCTGGGCGTGACGCTGGCCGAAGGCGGCGACCTGACGGTGCGCAACCAGCGCCTCTACCTGAAGACGCTGCACGGCCTGCAGCCGGTGCACGGCGTCATCAAGCGGGTGGACGACGCCTTTCTCGACCCGCTGGAGATGCGCCCCGAATCACGCCTGGGCGTGCCCGGCCTGTTGCAGGCGGTACGCGCTGGCAACGTGATGGTGGCCAACGCGCCGGGCGCGGGCTTTCTCGAATCCAGCGCGCTGCTGGGCTTTCTGCCGGCGCTGGGGCGCGAGCTGCTGGGCGAGGAGCTGCTGCTGCCCGCGCTGCACACCTGGTGGTGCGGTGAGCCGGCGACCCTGCGCGAAGTGCTGCCACGGCTGGGCCAGTGCGTCATCAAGCCCACCTACCCCTGGTCCACCAGCCGGGGCACCTTCAGTGCCGGCGTCGGCCCGCTGATGAGCGACCAAGTGCTGGCATCGTGGGCCGACAGCATCCGCCGCGTGCCCGAAGAACACACCGTGCAGGCCTACATGCCGTCGTCGCAGATGCCGACCTGGCAGAGCGGCCCACGGGCCGGCATCGTGCCGCGCGCGGTCATTCTGCGCGTGTTCGCGTTGACCGACGGTGCCGGTTCGTGGCGCGTGCTGCCGGGCGGCATGACGCGCCTGGTCAGCGAAAGCGCGGGCCTGGCCACCATGGCCCTGGGCGGCAGCAGCGCCGACACCTGGGTGCTGGGCGAGGAGCCCGCGCGCGAAGCGCCCGAGTTCGACCACGGCACGCTGGCCGCCATCACCCCCACCGACACCGCGCTGGTGCAGCGCGAGCGACTGGTCACCAGCCGCTCGGCTGAAAACCTGTTCTGGCTGGGCCGCTACACCGAGCGCGCCGAAAACAGCGCCCGCCTGGCACGCATCACGCTGAGCGCGCTGCACGGCGAGGAAGACCCTTCATTCGCCCAGTTGATGTGGCTGGGCCAGCTGGCCCTATCGGCCGGCCTGGTGCCCGCCCATGCCCCCTCGCCGCTGGAAAACCGCGCCGAATTCGAGCGCCTGCTGATCCATCACCTGGCCGACACCGAAGACGTGCCCGGCGTGGGCCATGTCCTGCGCGGCCTGCGCGGCGCCGGGGCCGCGTTGCGCGAGCGCCTGTCGCCCGAGCACTGGAGCTTCATCAAGCTGGCCGAGGAACGCTTCCTGCAGGAATGCGGCCCGCTGCGCGGCAGCGCCACCGAAGCCGAGGCCGACGCCCAGCACTCGCTGGCGCAACTATCGCGCACGCTGGCGGCCATCACCGGCGCGCAGCAAGACCGCATGTGGCGCGACGACGGCTGGCGGCTGATGACCATCGGCTGCCAGATCGAGCGGCTGACCTGGCTGTCGGAGGCGCTGTCGCGCGGCTTCTACACCAATGCCGTGCACGACGCCGCGGGCCACGGCGTGGTGCTGGACCTGTTCGACTCCAGCATCTCGTTCCACGCCCGCTACCAGCGCAGCCGTTCGATGGCGGCGCTGATCGAGCACGTGGTGCTGAACCACCAGAACCCGCGCTCGCTGGGCTGGGTGGTGCAGCGGCTGCGCGGGCTGCTGGACCGGCTGCACGCCAACGATCCGCACCCACTGGACAAGCTGTCGCAACGCCTGCGCAACCCGCTGCCCGAGGAGTTGACGATGCTGTGCGAGTCCGACCACATCGGCGACTTCATCCACCTGCAGGCACTGCTGGCGCATTTCATGGAAATCGGCGGCCAGCTGTCCAACGAGATCGGGCTGCGTCACTTCATCCACACCGCCGAAGTGGGCCGCAGCGTCGGCGCATGAAGGAGCGAAGCCAGTAGCCACCATGCGCCTGCGAATCACCCACGACACCCGCTACCGCTACGAGCCGCCCGTGCTCACGGCGCTGCACATGGCATACCTCACGCCGCCGGCCACGCGCCGCCAGCACCGGCTTGACGCGCGGCTGCAGGTGCTGCCCGCGCCGCTGTCGGTCACCGAGTCGCTCGACATCTACCGCAACACGCGCAGCTTCTTCGAAATCGCCAGCCCGCACGGCGAGCTGTTCGTGCGCGCCAGCAGCCTGGTCGAGACCCGCCCGCCCGAGCCCGTGGAAAGCAGCCAGAGCTGGGACGCCGTGCGCGACAGCTTCGTCTACCACGTGGGGGCCGAATGGCACCCGGTGGCCGAGTTCATCTACCCCTCGCACCACGTGCACCCCGGCGAGGCCTTCGCGGACTACGCGCGCCCGTCCTTCGCGCCTGGCCGCCCGCTGATCGACGCCGCGCGCGAACTGATGCAGCGCGTGCACCAGGACTTCACCTACACCAGCCGCAGCACCGAGATCAACACCCCCGCCATCCAGGCGCTGGAGCAACGGCGCGGCGTGTGCCAGGACTTCAGCCACGTCATGCTGGCCTGCCTGCGCTCGCTGGGGCTGCCGGCGCGCTACGTATCGGGTTACCTGCTCACGCACCCGCCGGCTGGCCAGCCACGCCTGGTGGGCAGCGACGCCTCGCACGCCTGGGTGGCCGTGTTCCTGCCCGACGTGGCCGCGCGCCACGACGGCCATGGCTGGTACGACCTCGACCCCACCAACCGCCGCGACGGCTGGGGCACGCCGGGCGAGGATTTCGTGCGCCTGGCCGTGGGCCGCGACTACGCCGACGTCTCGCCCATCCGCGGCGTCATCCACGGCGGCGCCAGCCACCAACTGGAGGTGGGCGTTACAGTGGAGCCCTGCGCCGCCGCCTCGCTGGCCGAGGCGCCACCCCTTCCCATCGCCCCTCTTCGCTGACCATGAACATCTACGACAAACTCCAGCAGCTCGGCATCCAGTTGCCCCCCGTTTCCACCCCCGCCGCCGCCTACGTGCCCTTCGCGCAGACCGGCCAACTGGTGTTTCTGTCGGGCCACGTCGCGCGCCACGAGGGCAAGCCCTGGGTGGGCAAGCTGGGCCACAACGTCACCACCGAGGAGGGCATCCAGGCCGCGCGCTCCGTCGCCATCGACCTGCTGGGCACGCTGCACGCCGCCGTGGGCGATCTGAACCGCGTCACGCGCATCGTCAAGGTGATGAGCCTGGTCAACAGCACGCCCGACTACACCGAGCAGCACCTGGTCACCAACGGCTGCTCCGAGCTGCTGGGCGAGGTGTTCGGCCAGCGCGGCCAGCATGCCCGCAGCGCCTTCGGCGTGGCGCAGATCCCGATGGGCGCCTGTGTCGAGATCGAGCTGATCGCCGAAGTGGCCTGATCCCGGAGGCGGCGGCTGACCGCTCCATTGCCTTCATGCAGCCGCCTGAAGACCGGTCTTTCCGGCTTCGATCACGTTCACCCGTGCGGTGCGCCCCACCACCGTGCGACACTTGCCAGCTCCTCATATCGGAGCAGCATCCATGGCCTGGCTCGCCACCAAATACCTCGTCACCGCCGCCCTGGTGGTCCTGATTTCCGAAGCCGCCAAACGCAGCGACCGCCTGGGCAGCCTGATCGCGGCGCTGCCGCTGGTCACGGTGCTGACACTGCTGTGGCTGTACTTCGAGAAGCAGCCCGCCGAACGCATCACCAACCACGCGTACTACACCTTCTGGTACGTGCTGCCCACGCTGCCGATGTTCGCGCTGTTCCCGCCGATGCACCGGCACTGGGGCTTCTGGGGCGCGCTGGCTGGCAGCGTGGTGCTCACCATCGCCTGCTTCGCGCTGCTGGCGTGGGTGATGCGGCGCTTCGGCGTCGAGCTGCTGTGAGGCGCGGTCGCTGTCCCAATGACGAATGACAAATGACTTCGCTGCGCTTCAATGACAAATGAGCCCTTTGTCATTTGTCATGCGGCGCAGCCGCGGTCATTTGTCATCGCTGTTGAACGCGGCGCGGCATGAAGCCGAACGCGACCAACGTCAGCCGCCGTGCGCGGACTCGGCGTGCTGCGGTGCCTCAACCGGCGCCGTCCGGGCGCCCGGCACTCGCCTGCGCGCCAGCAGCGCGTACATGGTGGGCACCACGAAGATCGTCAGCAGCGTGCCGATGCTCATGCCGCCCACGATGACCCAGCCGATCTGGCGCCGGCTTTCCGCCCCCGCGCCGGTGGCCAGCGCCAGCGGCAGCGCGCCCAGCACCATGGCGCCGGTGGTCATCAAGATGGGGCGCAGGCGCTGGGCGCTGGCGTGTACCAGTGCCTCCAGCATCGGCTGGCCGCGCTGGCGCAACTGGTTGGTGAACTCCACGATCAGGATGCCGTGCTTGGTCACCAGCCCCACCAGCGTGATCAGCCCGATCTGCGAATACACGTTGATCGAACCGCCCGTGGCCCGCAACGCCAGCAGCGCGCCGATCATCGACAGCGGTACCGAGAACATGATGATCAGCGGATCGACAAAGCTCTCGAACTGCGCCGCCAGCACCAGAAAGATGAACAGCAGCGCCAGCACGAACACGATGACCAGCGCGCCCTGCGAGCGGCGGAACTCGCGCGAGATGCCATTCAGGTCGGTGGTGTAGCCGGGCTTGAGCACCTGGCCCGCAGTGGTCTCCAGGAAGGCCAGCGCCTCGCCCAGCGAATAGTCCGGCGCCAGGTTGCTGGTCAGCGTGGCCGAGCGGCGCTGGCCGAAGTGGTTCAGCTCGCGCGGCGACACGCTTTCGTGCACCTTGACCAGCGCCGACAGCGGCACCATCACCTCGCTGCCGCCCTTGCTCGCGCGCAGGTGGATGCGTTCGATGTCCTCGGGCGTGCTGCGGCCGGTGGCCGCGGTCTGCACGATCACGTCGTACTGCTCGGCATCGCGCTTGTAGCGCGTGACCTGGCGGCCACCCAGCATGGTCTCGATGGCGCGCGCCACGGCATCCACGCCAACGCCCAGGTCGGCAGCGCGCTCGCGGTCCACCTCGATGCGCAGCTCGGGCTTGGACAGCCGCAAATCCACATCGGGCGCCACGAAGCCGGGGTTCTTGCCCACCTCGTCCATCAACTGGCGCATCACGCGGTTCAGGTTCTCGTAGCTGTCGGAGGTTTGCACCACGAAGTTCACGGGCCGCTCGCGAAAGCCCTGGCCCAGCGAGGGCGGCGTGACCGGAAAGGCGTTGATGCCCGCCAGCTGGTTGAACTGCGGCTGCAGCTCGCGCGCGATATCAAGCGTGGAGCGGCTGCGCTCGCTCCAGTCCACCGCGCGATACACCACGCTGCCCTGCGACACCGTGGGGTTGCCGATGTTGGCGAAGATGCGGTCGAACTCGGGGTATTGCTGGCCAATTTCCTCCAGCCGGCGCGCGTAGCGGTCGGTGAACTCCAGCGTGGCGCCATCGGGCGCGTTGACGTTGGCCATGATCACGCCGCGGTCTTCCAGCGGCGACAGCTCCTGCCGCATGTTGGGGTAGATCAGCGCGATGCCCACGGCGCAGGCCGCCATCACCCCCACCACCGCCCAGCGCCAGCCCGTCAGCACGCGGCGCAGCAGGCGGCCATAGCCGTTGGACAGCGCGGTGAGCCAGCGCTCCATGTTGCGGTCGAACCAGTTGGGGCTGGGGTTGTGCTTGAGCAGCACCGAGCACAGCATGGGCGACAGCGTGAGCGCGACGAAGCCCGACACCACCACCGCGCCCGCCAGCGCCAGCGCGAATTCGACGAACAGCCGCCCGGTGCGCCCCGGCGTGAAGGCCAACGGCGCGTACACCGCCGCCAGCGTGAGCGTCATGGCGACGATGGCGAAGCCGATCTCGCGCGCGCCATGAATGGCGGCGGCGAACGGCGCCATGCCCTCCTCGATGTGGCGGTAGATGTTCTCCAGCATCACGATGGCGTCGTCCACCACCAGGCCGATGGCCAGCACCAGCGCCAGCAGCGTGAGCGTGTTGATCGAGAAGCCCGCCAACTGCATCAGCGCGAAGGCGCCGATCAGGCTGACCGGAATGGTGACGATGGGAATGATGGACGCGCGCACCGTGCGCAGAAACACGAAGATGACCAGCGCCACCAGCGCCACCGCCTCGGCGATGGTGGTGTAGACGCTTTGCACCGCGCGGTCGATGAACACCGAGTTGTCGTTGGCGATGTCGATCTTCACGTCGGGCGGCAGGTCTTCCCGCAGGCGCGGCAGCATCTCGCGCACGCCCTTGGACAACTCCAGCGGGTTGGCCGTGGTCTGGCGGATCACGCCGGCCGAGATGGCCGAGCGGCCGTTCAGCCGCACCGCGCTGCGCTCGTCGGCGGCGCCCTCCTCCACCCGGGCGACGTCGCGCAAACGCACCGGAAAGCCGTTCACGGTGCGGATCACCACGTCACCGAACTGCGCCGGCGTGCTCAGGTCGGTCTGCGAGACCACGGAAAACTCACGCTGCTGCGATTCGATGCGGCCTGCGGGCAACTCCAGGTTCTGGCGCCGGATGGCGTCTTCCACGTCCTGCGTGGTCAGCTTGTAGGCGGCCAGCTTGTCGGCGTCCAGCCACACGCGCATGGCGAACTTGCGTTCGCCGAAGATGCGCACATCGGCCACGCCGGTCACCGTTTGCAGGCGCGCGCGGGCGATGCGGTTGACCAGGTCGTTGATCTCCAGTCGCGAGCGCGTGTCGCTGGAAAACGCGAGCACCACCACCGGAAAGGCATCGGCCTCCACCTTGGCGATGACCGGTTCGTCAATCGCCTGCGGCAGCCGGTTGCGCACGCGCGAAACGCGGTCGCGCACCTCGGCGGCGGCGGTGTCGGCGTCTTTCTCCAGCCGGAAACGCACGCTGATCTGCGCCTGTTCGGGGCGGCTGATGGAGGTCAGAACGTCCACCGCGTCGATGCCGGCGATGGAGTCTTCCAGCGGCTTCGTGACCTGCGTCTCGATCACCTCCGCCGAGGCGCCACCGTAATTCACCCGCACCGTCACCACCGGCTCGTCGATCTTGGGGTATTCGCGCACCACCAGCCGCGTGTAGCTCACCATGCCGATCAGCAGGATCAGCAGCGACAGCACGGTGGCGAACACCGGGCGGCGGATGGAGACTTCAGCCAGTTGCATGGCGGGCGCCGGTCAAGGTTGGGCGCTGACGCCGCAGGGGCTGGGGCCGGCGGCCGTCTCGGCCCAGGGCGGCACGGCCATACCCGGCTGCGCCGCCACGGGCGCGCTGGCGGCGGGCGCCACGCCATTGGGCGTGTCGTTGGCGGGCGGCTGGGCCAGGCGCACGGGCATGCCGTCGCGCTGGATGCGCTGGTGGCCGGCGGTGACGATGCGGTCATCCGCCGCCAAGCCGCGCACGATCTCGACCTGCCCCGCCAGGCGCGTGCCGGTCTGCACATCCACGCGCTGGCTGGTCCAGGCGGGCTGCCCGTCCTTGCCCTCGGCACGCTGCAAGCGCACCACGGTCTGGCGCCCGCCCTGCGAGACGATGGCCTCCTCGGGAATCATCAGCGCGGGGCGGTCGTCGCCCAGCCGCGTGCTGACGCGCGCGAACATGCCAGGGCGCAGCTGCAGCAGGCGGTTGTCGATGCAGCCGCGCACGCCCAATGAGCGGCCATTGGCGTCGATCTGCGGATCGACCGCCTGCACCACGGCGGCGAAGGCGCGGTCGGGCAGCGCCTCGACCAGCACGCGCGCCGCCTGACCCGGCCGCACGCGCGCCTGCAGGCGCTCCGGCAGGCGGAAATCGACGTACATGGCGGCCATGTCTTCCAGGTTGACGATGTCCGCGCCATCCTTCAGATAGTCGCCCACGCTGATGTTGCGCAGCCCGGCCACGCCGTCGAACGGCGCCAGCACGCGCAAGCGCGCGGCGGTGGCGCTGGCCAGCTCGGCCTTGGCCTGCGCCACCTGCACGGCGGCGGCGCTTTCATCCACGCCACGCTGGCTGATGAAGCCCTGCGCCACCAGTTCGCGGTTGCGCTTGTGGTTGGCCTGCGAGATCGACAGCTCCGCCTGCGCCTGCCGCACCTGCGCGCGCTGCAGGCGGTCGTCCAACTGCACCAGCAACTGTCCCTTGCGAATGGGCTGGCCATCGCGAAAGTTGATCTGCGTGACGCGCCCACCCATCTCGGCCCGCACCATGGTGCCCTGGCGCGAGCGCAGCGAGCCGACGGCCTCGATGTCTTCACGCAGCGGTTGCAGGCGCGCCAGCGTGGATTCGACCACCACCGGGACCCCTGCTGCCACCCCACCCGCGCGGGTGGGCGTTGGCGTGGGCGCGGACGGCTGCGCCGTGGCGGGTGGGCGCTGAAACCACCAAGCAGCGCCGATGGCGGCGACCAGGGCAACGATGGCGATGAGGGTCGTGGATCGCTTCAAAACGAGGGGTCAGAACTGCTGTGGCGCCACGGCGGCGCCGACCATCTCAAAATGTAGCATCGCTGCGCCACAGCCGCACGCCCGCCCTCGCGCCGAGACATTATTGATATTTTCAAAAATCACGACAGCGTGGGCTATCAGCCCCCCTCACATTCC
>JAUNUR010000012.1 GCA_030538085.1 Pseudomonadota bacterium
TGGCACGCCCATCACGGCACGCTCGGGCGCATCCAACTGCCGTTTCTAGGGTCACGCACCCACCCGCGTCCGTAGGAGACCCCATGCGCCGCTTCACCGCTCTCGTCACCGCCCTGGCCCTGACCGCCGGCCTCAGCCTGCCCGCCCAGGCCGAGCCGGGCGAGGCGTTGAACCGCGCATTGGAGGTCGGCGCGCTGGAGGGCGACGCGCTGGAATCGCTGCTGCCACGGGTGCTCGCGGGCATCGACGTTGATGCCCTGATCCATGTTTTCGAGCAATCGGCCCAGGCCGCCGCCGAAGGCCGTACGCCCGACCCGGCGCAGATGGACGAAGCCCGCCAGCAAGTCGAGCGGCAAATGGAGCAGACCGCCCCCATGCTGGCACGCGAGGCCGCCAGCGCGCTCGGCCCGGTGCTGCGCGAATTGCGCGCCGAACTGGCGCGCGAGCTGGCCTCCACCGGCCGCGACTGAAGCCGGCGCTCCACGCCGCGGCGCGTCGTCGGAAAAGCGCCTAGCAAGACTGAGACAATGGGGGCATGACTTTCGCTCCCTTGAAAAACGACACCTTCCTCCGCGCCTGCCTGGGTCAGGCCACCGAACACACGCCCGTCTGGCTGATGCGCCAGGCTGGCCGCTATCTGCCCGAATACTGCGCCACGCGCGCCCGGGCGGGCAGCTTCATGGGGCTGGCCACCAACGTCGATTACGCGACCGAGGTGACGCTGCAGCCCCTGGAGCGCTATCCGCTCGACGCCTCCATCCTGTTTTCCGACATCCTCACCGTGCCCGACGCCATGGGCCTGGGCCTGTCGTTCCAGCAGGGCGAGGGGCCGAAGTTCGAGAAAGTGGTGCGCGACGAGGCCGCCGTGGCCCAACTCGCCGTGCCCGACATGGACAAGCTGCGCTACGTGTTCGATGCCGTCACCAGCATCCGCAAGGCGCTGAATGGCCGCGTGCCGCTGATCGGCTTTTCTGGCAGCCCGTGGACGCTGGCCTGCTACATGGTGGAAGGCGGCGGCTCGCAGGACTACCGCCACGTCAAGACGCTGATGTACGCGCGCCCCGACCTGATGCACCGCGTGCTGGCCATCAACGCCGATGCCGTGGCGCAGTACCTGAACCTGCAGATCGACGCCGGCGCGCAAGCCGTGATGGTGTTCGACAGCTGGGGCGGCGTGCTGGCCGACGGCGCGTTCCAGGACTTCAGCCTGGCCTACACCCGGCGCGTGCTGGGCCAGCTCAAGCGCACCGGTGTCGACGGCGCGGTGGTGCCGCGCATCGTGTTCACCAAGGGCGGCGGCCTGTGGCTGCCCGAGATGACCGGTCTGGACTGCGACGTGCTGGGCCTGGACTGGACCATGAACCTGGGCGCGGCACGGCGCATCGTCATCGACGCCGCGCAAAAAGCCAGCGAACCGAACGCCGGCAGCGCGGCATCCACGCCCACCGAAGGCCAGGACCTGCCCCAGTCCCGGCCACCAAAGGCCTTGCAGGGCAACATCGACCCCAATGTGCTGTTCGCGCCGCCCGAGGCGATCCGCACCGAGGTTCGCCGCGTGCTCGACAGCTTTGGCCGCCCGCACACCTACACCGCCGTGCCGGGCAGCACCCATATCTTCAACCTGGGACACGGTATCAGCCAGTTCACTCCGCCCGAGCACGTGACGCATCTGGTGGACGAAGTGCATACTCACTCCAGACGCTTGCGTGCGGCTTGACGGCGTTGCGCCGTAAGGCGGTTCTTGGAGGCTGTCCTCCAATTCATCGCGATAAGCGATGGCCCCCCGGATCGGGTGTCCTGCAAGGCGCATTTTGCAGCCAATAGCTTGTGCTATTGGCAAGGGATGCAACGCCGCAGGGCGCCCGAGACCGGGAACAAGCGCGGCGCGAGGAGTTTGGAGACAGCCTCCTACTCCCATGGCGTCTGTGCGTCAAGCTCATGACGCCGTTTTTTTTGCCCCCTCAACCCTTCTCAGGTCTTGACTTATGCACAAAACCTGGGATGCGGAAAATTCACGCCGCACCATCCGCAGCACCTTGCTACAAAACGCGCAGCGCGTCTAAGTGATTGATTTCATTAGGTTTGAACCGTTGCCGTTTTGGCGTGCAACGCAAGAAAACCCTTGATTTTCAAGGGCTGGCAGCCAGCACCACAGGTTTTTCAACAAAGTTATCCACAAAAATTGGGCATGACTCAAGTTCGACTTGCAAAACAACGACTTAAGGGCGAAAGTGCAAGTGAGCCGGGGCAAATCCCGTACCTTGACCGTGTCGCATGACCCACTGGCTGACCATCGCGGTTCCCACGCCCGCGCACAGCGGGCTGGGCAAACCACTCACCTACCTCAGCGAGGCGCCGCTACCACCCGGCTGCATCGTGCGCGTGCCGCTGGGCACGCGCGAGGTGCTGGGCGTGGTGTGGGACAGCGCGCCCGAGCCGCCGCCCGATCTTTCCGCCCAGGTACGAGCCGTGTCCAGCGTGTTCGACGGGCTGGCGCCGCTGGCGGCTGAATGGCGGCAGTTGCTGGCCTTCACGGCGCGCTACTACCAGCGCGCGCTGGGCGAGGTGGCGCTGGCCGCGCTGCCGCCACAACTGCGTACCCTGAGCGACGTGCAAATGGCGCGGCGCCTGAAACGCAAGCCGCATCAGGCCGGGTCCGCCGTTGAAATCACTCCGCAAAACGAAGCCCTCACCCCCGACCAGGCAGCCGCGCTGGCCCGCATCGAGCAGGCACCAGGCCCCTTCCTGCTGTTCGGCGCCACCGGCAGCGGCAAGACCGAGGTCTACATGCGCGCCGCCGCCCGCGCGCTGACTGCCCGGCCCGACGCCCAGGTGCTGGTGCTGGTGCCCGAGATCAACCTGACGCCGCAGTTGCTGGCCCGCTTTGCCGAGCGTTTTGGCGCTGCCGCCGTGGTGGCCCTGCACAGTGGCCTGACGCCGGCGCAACGCCTGGCCGCCTGGCTGGCGGCGCACGGCGGGCGGGCGCGCATCGTGCTGGGCACGCGAGTGGCGGTGCTGGCCTCGCTGCCGGGGCTGGCGCTGATCGTGGTCGACGAGGAGCACGACGCCAGCTACAAGCAGCAGGAAGGCGCGCGCTACTCGGCGCGCGACCTGGCCATTTACCGGGGCAAGCTGTGCGGGGCCAGGGTGATTCTGGGCTCGGCCACGCCATCACTGGAAAGCTGGCACGCCAGCGAGCCCGCGCCGCAGGGGCCGGGCCGCTACCTGCGCCTGACCATGCCGCACCGCGTGGGCGTGGCCCCCGATGCCGACCCGCTGGCCGGCCTGCCGCGCGTGCGGCGGGTGGACATGGCACGCCAGCCCAAGGGCACGCTGATCGCGCCGCCGCTGCTGGCGGCCATCGGCGAGCGGGTGTCGCGCGGCGAGCAGGCGCTGCTGCTGCTCAACCGCCGCGGCTGGGCACCCGTGCTGCATTGCGCCGACTGCGGCTGGAAAAGTGAGTGCCCGCACTGCAGCGCCTACCGCGTGTTCCACAAGATCGACCGCAGCCTGCGCTGCCACCACTGCGGCTTCACCCAGCGCGTGCCGCGTGCCTGCCCCGAGTGCGGCAACCTCGACATCGGCACCCTGGGCCGCGGCACCGAGCAGTTGGAAGAGCGCCTGGCCGAGCTGCTGGCCGACGTGACCCGGCCCGATGGCACGCCAGCACGCATCGCCCGCATCGACGCCGACTCGACGCGCGGCAAGGGCCAGTTGGAGGCCAGTCTGGCCCAGGTGCACGCTGGCGAAGTGGACGTGCTGGTGGGCACGCAGATGATCGCCAAGGGGCACGACTTTCGCCGCGTCACGCTGGTGGCGGCCATCAACCCCGATGCGGCGCTGTTCTCCAGCGACTTCCGCGCGCCCGAACGCTTGTTCGCCCTGCTCATGCAGGCGGCGGGCCGTGCCGGACGCGACACCGCCCAGGGCGCCGCCAGCGAGATGTGGGTGCAAACTCACCACCCCCAGCACCCGCTGTTCAACGCGCTGAAAGTGCACGACTACCCCGGCTTCGCCGCCCAGCAACTGGCCGAGCGCACCCAGGCCGGGCTGCCCCCCTTTGCCCATCTGGCACTGCTGCGGGCCGAGGCGCGCAGCCAGGAAGCCGCGCAAGCCTTTCTGAACGCGCTGGCCCGCCTGGCGCAAGACGCGCTGGCCGCCCAGCCGCCGCTGGCCGAGGCGCTGTCGCAACTCACCTGGTACCCGGCGGTGCCGCTGGCCGTGCAGCGCGTAGCCAACATCGAGCGCGCCCAGATGCTGCTGGAAAGCCCCTCGCGCGCTGCCCTGCAGCGCGTGCTGGCGGCCTGCCAGCCCCTGCTGCACGGCCTGCGGGCCGAACACCGCGCCATCGTGCGCTGGGCGGTGGACGTAGACCCGCTGGCGGTGTGATTTCCGGCGTCAAGCGCATGCGGCCTTGTCCGACAAGCCCGCGCCGGCCCCGTGAATAGAGTGACCCATGCACCGGCGGCGCCCTGCCGCGAAGCCGGTCCATCCACGATGGCCATTTCAGCCGGCCAAGACCAGAAAGGATTCACCATGAAAAAACTGCTCACCCTGCTCGCGCTGTCCGGCGCCGTCGCCCTGCCCGCCATGGCGCAGATGACGCCCGCCGAGACCAATCTCGACAAAAGCGCGGCCCGCATGGAAGCGCGCAATGCGCGCGGCAGCCAGTTGACCGCGGTCAGCCCCGAGCAGGCCCAGGCCAACGCCCTGCGGCGCTGCGCCAACCTGCCCGCCATGTACAAGACCGACTGTGAAGCCCGTGCCCAGGGACAGGGTCAGGTATCGGGCAGCGTGATCGGTGGCGGACTGATCAAGGAAACGGTGACCACCATGCCCCAGTCCGAACTGGACGCCATGATGAAGAGCCACCAGCCAATGGCCGTGCCGGCGCCGCGCAACTGAGCTGGCGCGGCATCACCCCGGCACAGCGGCGGCTGCCTGTTTGGCAGCCGCTTTTTTGTGCTTTCAGTTTCCGCTTGAAGACATCAATGCCCATCATTCCGGCGAAAGCCGTGATCCAGTTTCCCTGCGCACGCCGTCTGGATTCCGGCCTTCGCCGGAATGACGAAATGACCTCGCTGCGCTTCAATGACAAAAAGACATTCGTCATTTGTCATGCGGCGCCAGCCGCGGTCATTCGTCATCGTTTCGAACGCAAGGACGGCATCAGGCCACCAGCGCCACCACCGCGGAAAAACTGAAGAAAGCCACCACCGTCGTCCACAAAATGACCCGCGCCACGCGCCCGTTGTCGGCGCCAAAGCGCTCGGCCAGCAGCGACACGTTGCTGGCCGACGGCAAGGCGGCCGTCAGCACCAGAGGCACCAGCATGCCCGGCACCAGCCAGCCCGCGCGCACGGCCAGCATGCCCAACCCCCACACCAGCGCCGGATGCACCACCAGCTTGGTGACGGCAATGGCGCCAACATCGCGCGCCGGGGCAACTCGCTGGCTGACCACCGCCTGGAACCGCGAACGCGCCAGCACCGCGCCAATGGTGAACAGCGCCACCGGAGAAGCCGCGTCCGCCAGCAATTGCACCGTCTTGCCCAGGGGTGGCCAAAGCTGAAAGCCCAGCGCCCCCGCGGCCGCGCCCAGCAGGATCGACCATGGCATGGGGTTGCGCAGCATGCCCTTGAGCGCGCGGCTCACCGCCTGGGCCGCGCCATGCTCGCCCGCCGCGCCCCATTGCGACAGTCCGATGCACAGGGACGTCACCATCACCAGGTCAATCAGCAGCGTGGCCATGACCGGGCCGACGGCGCCCTCGCCCAGCAGCGCCAGGATCAGCGGCACCCCCATGAAGCCCGAGTTGGGAAACGCCGCCACCAGCGCCCCCATGGCCGCATCCGGCCAGCCGGCGCCCAGGCCGCGCGCGCGCCATGCCGTGAACGCCACGATCAGCACCCCGCACAGCAGCCACAGCAGCGCCACCAAGGGGTGGAACAGCTGCATCAGCGGCGTGCCGCTGCCAAACCGGTACAGCATGCACGGCAGGGCGAAATACAGCACGAAGGTGTTGAGCCCCGGCACCGCATCGAAAGGCAGCAAACGCGAGCGCGCGGCCAGGTAGCCGCACAGCACCAGGGCGAAAAACGGAAACGTGACAGTGAGAATGTGGCCCAAGGCGCGTGGCTCCAGAAATGGCTGCGCACGATACCAAAGACGGGCGGCCCCGCGCGTGGCACGCCATGCGGCGGACGTTGTGTCATCCGCGCTTTGCCGCTGAGAGGCTGTCCTCAAATTCATCGCTGTAAGCGATTGCCCCGGATCGGGTGTCCTGCAAGGCGCATTTCGCAGCCAATAGCTTGTGCTATTGGCAAGGAATGCAACGCCGCAGGGCGCCCAAGACCGGGGACAAGCGCGGCGCGAGGAGTTTGAGGACAGCCTCCGAGGCCGGGGCATGGACGGCCGGCTGTCTCGACCCGGCCGCCTGGTGGCGAGCTGGGTTCGCCTATTTGCCCAGCAGCTTCGCTTTCAACGCATCGGATGCCGGGTGCTGGCCCAGCCAGACGCCGAGAATGAGTTCGGCGAACTCCGCGCCTTCCACGGCCTTGCCGCGTGGCGTTTCAGCGATGTAGAACGTCGTTCCCTTGCCTGGCATGTAGTCGATATGGAAGGTCTGCCCTTTCGCCAGGCTGGCTTGCGTGCTGAACACCTCGACGATGCCGTTGGTGTGCTTGAGCACGGTGGCTTGCAACTCGGGCTTGGCGTTCTTGGTCATGCCATCGATCAGGATGCGGCCCAGTCCGGCGCCTTCGATGTTGCGCAACGCCTGAAAGCGCAGGCGAAACGGCTTGTCGCCCTTGGCCAGTTCGTCCATCGAGCCGACACTGCCGCTCGGCGTGTACAACACCATCTCGTACACTTTGACGAACAAGCGCTCGCGGACTCCCCGGCCGTTGATCTTCAGGGGTTCCTCTCCCAAGAATATGGTGGGCGGAAATGCCTGAACCGCCACTTGCTCCGAGGCGGATGCGGCGGGAGGCGCGGCTTGTTGCGCCATCGCGCCTTGCAACGGCCACAGTGCCGCCCACCCCAGACAACATGCTCCCAACCAGTGATGTCCACGCATCGCATCCCCCTTTTGAAGTGTTTCGCGCACCTGCAAGGCCGACGGCCCTGCCCGCACCCTGTAGAGGATAGAGCCGCTTCGCTTACACCACCCTTGACCAGCGCCAGCATCGTCACCTTGGCGACACCCATGACTTTTCCCTCCATTCCGTCATTCAGCCGCACCACATGCTCAATCTAGCCCAGCAAGACGCCGTCAACCACCTGCGCGGCCCGTGCCTGGTGCTGGCGGGCGCGGGCTCGGGCAAGACGCGGGTCATCACGCACAAAATCGCGCGGCTGATCCAGACCGGCGTCGAAGGCAAGCGCATCGCCGCCATCACCTTCACCAACAAGGCCGCCGCCGAGATGCGCGAGCGCGCACGCGGCCTGGTGGGCAAGGCGGCGGGCGAGGTGCTGATCTGCACCTTTCACGCCCTGGGCGTGCGTCTGCTGCGCGAGGATGGCGCGGCGCTGGGCCTGAAGCCGCAGTTCAGCATTCTCGACAGCGACGACGTGCTGAGCCTGATCAAGGACTGCGGCGCCACCACCGATGCCGCCACGGCGCGCCAGTGGCAGTGGTGCATCAGCGGCTGGAAGAACGCCGGGCTGAACGCCGCCGCCGCCCTGGCCCAGGCCACCGGCGAGGGCGAACGGCAGACGGCGCAGCTCATGGCGCGTTACGAGGAACGCCTGGCCGCCTACCAGAGCGTGGATTTCGACGACCTGATCGGCCTGCCGCTGCGCATGCTTCAAAAAAACGAGCAGATCGCGCGGAAATGGCAGGCGCGCCTGGCCCATGTGCTGGTGGACGAATACCAGGACACCAACGCCACCCAGTACGAGCTAATGAAGCTGCTGGTGGGCGCCGAGGGCAGCTTCACCGCCGTGGGCGACGACGACCAGAGCATCTACGGCTGGCGCGGCGCCACGCTGGACAACCTGAAGCGCCTGCCGCAGGACTTTCCCAAGCTGAAAGTCATCAAGCTGGAGCAGAACTACCGCTCCACCGGTGCCATCCTGCGCGCGGCCAACAACGTGATCGGGCCGAACCCCAAGCTGTTTCCCAAGCAGCTTTACTCCGAACTGGGCGAGGGCGAACCCGTGCGCGTGGTCGACAGCGACCACGAGGCGCACGAGGCCGAGCGCGCCGTGGCGCGCATCCAGAGCCTGCGCCAGACCTCGCCGCACAAGGACTGGCGCGACTTCGCCATCCTGTACCGCGCCAACCACCAGGCCAAGGTGTTCGAGCAGGCACTGCGCCGGGCGCAGATTCCGTACAAGGTCTCGGGCGGGCAGAGCTTCTTCGATCGCGCCGAAATCAAGGACTTGTGCGCCTGGCTGCGCCTGTGGATCAACGAGGACGACGACCCGGCCTTCCTGCGCGCCGTCACGGTTCCGAAGCGCGGCATCGGCCATCAGACGCTGGCGGCCCTGGGCGAATTCGCCGCCAAATCCCGCCTGTCGCTGTTCGGCGCGCTGTTCTCGCACTCGCTGGGCACCGCGCTGCCCGCGCGCGCCGTGGGCAGCCTGCACGAGTTCGGCCGCGAGATCAACGAGCTGCGCTACCGCGCCCAGCACACCGTGGGCCACGAAGCGGCACTGGCCTTCCTGACCGACTGGCTGAGCGCCATCGGCTACGAAAAGCACCTGTATGACAGCAGCGACACCGAGCCCCAGGCCGCCGCGCGCTGGGCCAACGTGCTGGAGTTCCGCGACTGGATGGCCGGGCGCTGCGGCGGGCAGATCGACGACACGGCAGGCGTCAGCGTGGTGCAGGAGCGCAAAAGCCTGCTGGAAGTGGCGCAGACCATCTCGCTCATCTCCACCCTGAACGAGCGCGAGCAGGACCCGAACGTGGTCACGCTGTCCACCCTGCACGCCGCCAAGGGGCTGGAGTGGCCGCACGTGGTGCTGGCCGGCGTGATCGAGGGGCTGCTGCCCTTCCGCCCGGACGAAGACGCCAGCGCCGCCGCCCAAGCCGCGCGCATCGAGGAAGAGCGCCGCCTGATGTACGTCGGCATCACGCGCGCGCGGCAGACGCTGGCCGTGAGCTGGACGCGCCGCCGCAAGAAAGGCCGCGAGATCGTCGCAGCGCAGCCCAGCCGCTTCATCGCCGAAATGGCGCTCGACCAGACCACCGTGCGCGAGGATCCGCGCGAAAAGCTCAAGGCGCTGCGCGCCGAATTCGCCCGGCGCGCCGCCGACCAGGCCGCGAAACCCCATCAGGAAAGCACGACATGACATTGCCCGCAGCCCGTTCGCTCCTGCTCGTCACCGCATCTGCCGTTTTCAGCGGCTGTGCGGGAAGCGTCAACGCCCCGCCATCATCGCCCGCCGGTGCGTCAGCCGAATGCCCGGATGTCCGAACCCTGCATGCCGCTCACTTGTACGGCAGCTGGACCGTGGAACTGCCGCAAGCCGGCCAGCGCGGCCAGTTGACCTTGCGCCAGCACCCCGAATACAGCGCCAGCCTGCGGGGCGAGTTCAGCTACGGCGGCCAGCGCTCCATCGCATCCGGCGACGTGGAAGACGGTGAATTCAATCTGGACGAATCGCGCGATGGCAAGACGCTGCACGCCTTCTGGAGCGGCCAACTGGTGCCGGCCGCCTGCGGCGCCGAAATTCGCGGCAAATGGCAGCCCTTGCCCCGCGAAGGACAGCCCAAGCCCGCCGAAAGCGATTTCGTGCTGCGCCGCCCCGGCACCGCCAGCGGAAGCTGGTGAGCACCCGCTGGAAAGCGGTGAATCAGCCCAAAAACGAGCGCTAACGATTTAGCGCTGAATGTCGATATGAATAGAGGAGCGGCTTGCGCCTGAGATACCAGCGCAAAGACCACCTTTGATGATCAAAAAAATAGAGAAAGTCCCCCTGCGCCAACCAGGCTCATCGACGTCCAATCGAGACTATGGCGCGGCGGCTCGGAAAACTTCCAGGCGGCTCCCCATGTGCCAACGTAGCGCCCGCTCTTCGCCGGGATGGCTGTCATGGATGTCGATGACGAATGACCGCGGCTGGCGCCGCATGACAAATGACAAATGTCTTCCCTGTCCCCCTCGTCATTGCGGCGAAGGCCGCAATCCATGCGGCGCCCACCACCTGGACACGGCGTTGACGTTCGGGCACCGTGTGGATTGCGGCCTTCGCCGCAATGACGGGGGGATGAGTGCGTTGCGCGCTGCTTCGAGGTACGCCAACCTGCCGGGCCGTTGCTTTGGCGTCCTCCGCGTGCGGCTGCGGGTCGATCAAGCGCCGTGCAAGCTCCCACGCTCACCAATTCCTTGAAAGACCGTTGTGCATTCGTAGCGATGACCAATGACGAATGACGAATGCGCCATTTGTCATTGAAGCGCAGCGAAGTCATTCGTCATTTGTCATCTTAAAAACCAATGCGCATAAACCTAGAAACGGTAGTTGACCGCTCACCATCCTTGGGCAACCCGCATGAGGGCTAACTTTCACGGCTTCGATCACGTTCACCGGTTGGGTGAGCGCGCTATGCACCCGATCGCACCGCGCTGGGCGCATCCAACTGCCGTTTCTAGGTTGAAAGGCCATCCCCAACGCCGTCGCGCATTGAGAACAGCCCACAAAAAAGCCCGCTGGTCAGCGGGCTTTTTCATCAGGTGTTTGGTTGCGCGAGAAGGATTTGAACCTCCGACCTTTGGGTTATGAGCCCAACGAGCTACCAGACTGCTCCATCGCGCGGTAAGCCTGTGAGTATAACAGATTATTCTGCTGCTTGTCCATCGTCGCTGGCTTCGGGGCGGTCCACCAGTTCAACGAAGGCCATCGGTGCGTTGTCGCCCACGCGGAAACCCATTTTCAGGATGCGCGTGTAGCCGCCCGGACGCGCGTTGTAGCGCGGACCCAGTTCGGTGAACAGCTTGACCACGCTGGCGTCATCGCGCAGGCGGGCAAAAGCCAGACGGCGGTTGGCCACGCTGTCTTTCTTGGCCAGCGTGATCATAGGCTCGACCACGCGGCGCAGTTCCTTGGCCTTGGGCACGGTGGTCTTGATCGCCTCGTGCGCGATCAGCGAATTCATCATGTTGCGCAGCATCGCCTGGCGGTGCGCGCTGGTGCGGTTGAGTTTGCGAAGGCCGTTGCCGTGACGCATGGTGCTTTTCCTTTCAGGTTTCTTTATTAACAGGACCGCCGTATCAGGTACGGCCCTTGCACTGGTGCCCTCTTGGGAGAGCGGATTAACTCAAAAATCAGTTGGCCGCGGAGCAGGCCATCCGGGGGCGCCGTGGAACGGGCTTGGCCGGCCACTGGCGCCGTCCCCCTCAGGGGGAAGGCGCGTCAGCGCCTCAGGGGGGAGTGATCACCTTTTGTCGAGCCCCGTGGGCGGCCAGTTCTCCAGCTTCATGCCCAGCGTCAGGCCACGCGAGGCCAGCACTTCCTTGATCTCGTTGAGCGACTTGCGGCCCAGGTTGGGGGTCTTGAGCAGCTCGTTCTCGGTGCGCTGGATCAGATCACCGATGTAGTAGATGTTCTCGGCCTTCAGGCAGTTGGCCGAACGCACCGTCAGCTCCAGCTCGTCCACCGGACGCAGCAGGATCGGGTCGAAGCTGGCCGCGCCGCTGCGCTGCGCCGGCTGATCGAACGCCGCCAGTTCGCTGCCCTCCAGCTGGGCGAACACCGCCAGCTGCTCGACCAGTATCTTGGCGGAAGCGCGCACAGCGTCCTCGGCGTTGATGGCGCCGTTGGTCTCGATCTCCATGACCAGCTTGTCCAGGTCGGTACGCTGCTCGACACGGGCGTTCTCGACCGCGTAGCTCACGCGACGCACGGGCGAGAACGAAGCGTCCAGCACGATGCGGCCGATGGATTTGGTCGGCTCGTCGGCGTAGCGGCGCAGCGTGCCCGGCACGTAGCCGCGACCCTTCTCGACCTTGATCTGCATGTCGAGCTTGCCGTCTTGCGACAGGTTGGCGATGACGTGCTCGGGGTTGAGAATCTCGACGTCGTGCGGCGTCTGGATATCGGACGCCGTCACCACGCCCTCGCCGTCCTTGCGCAGGCTCAGCGTGACTTCGTCGCGGTTGTGCAGCTTGAACACCACGCCCTTCAGGTTCAGCAGGATGTTGACCACGTCTTCCTGCACGCCATCGATGGACGAATACTCGTGCAGCACGCCGGCAATCGTCACCTCGGTGGGCGCGTAGCCGACCATGGACGACAGCAGCACGCGGCGCAGCGCGTTGCCCAGGGTGTGGCCATAGCCGCGCTCGAAGGGTTCAAGCACGACCTTCGCCTTGTTGTGGCCCAGGGGCTCGACGTTGATCGCTTTGGGTTTCAGCAGTTGGGTTTGCATTTTCCTAGACTTCCTCTCAATACCCCCGGCTCGTTACACCGGTAAGGCTGGTGAAGCGCCAAACCCGCCGGGATGGCGGGTCGGATGAGTTGGCGCGCTGAAACTCAAGGATCAGCGCGAATAGAGTTCGACGATCAGCGACTCGTTGATGTCGGCGCCGAATTCATCGCGATCAGGCACCTTCTTGAACGTGCCCTCGACCTTGTCGGTGCTGACTTCGACCCACGACGGGAAGCCCACCTGGCCGGCCAGTTCCAGGGCTTCCTGCACACGAGTCTGCTTCTTGGACTTCTCGCGCACGGCGATCACGTCGCCGGTCTTGACCAGATACGACGGAATGTTCACCGGCTGGCCATTCACCGTGACGGCCTTGTGCGACACCAGCTGGCGCGCTTCGGCGCGGGTGGAGCCAAAGCCCATGCGGTACACCACGTTGTCCAAACGCGATTCGAGCAGCGACAGCAGGTTGGCGCCGGTGTTGCCCCGGCGGCGCTCGGCCTCGGCGAAGTAGCGGCGGAACTGCTTTTCCAGCACGCCGTACATGCGTTTGACCTTCTGCTTCTCGCGCAGCTGCAGACCGTAGTCGGACGTGCGCTGACCCGAGGTGCGGCCATGCTGGCCGGGCTTGGTGTCGAACTTGGCCTTGTCGCTGATCGAGCGGCGGGCGCTCTTCAGGAACAGGTCGGTGCCTTCACGGCGGGAAAGTTTGGCCTTGGGGCCGAGGTAACGTGCCACGTGGATTTCCTTGAGTAGTTGTCTGCCCCGGCCGTTTACCGGGGGAGCCGCGTCGAAGATGCGAAGACGGCGGTGGACTTAGTGTGAAAAAACAGAAGGACACGGCATGCGCAGCAATGCCGTATTGATCCGTCGTTATTTAGATGCGCCGACGCTTCTGCGGGCGGCAGCCGTTGTGGGGCACCGGCGTCACGTCGGAGATGGACGTGATGCGGATGCCTAGCGCGGCCAGTGCACGCACCGAAGACTCGCGACCGGGGCCGGGGCCCTTGATCTGGACATCCAGGTTCTTGATGCCTTGCTCCATCGCCGCGCGACCAGCCGACTCGGACGCCACCTGCGCCGCGAACGGGGTCGACTTGCGCGAGCCCTTGAAGCCCTGGCCGCCGGACGATGCCCACGACAGCGCATTGCCCTGACGGTCGCTGATGGTGATGATGGTGTTGTTGAACGACGCGTGCACGTGCGCGATGCCGTCCGAAATGTTCTTGCGGACTTTCTTGCGTACGCGCTGGGCAGCGTTGCTGGCGGGTGCTCTGGCCATGTCTTAGGGTTCCTTGCTTATTTCTTCAGCGCCTGCGCGGCCTTGCGCGGGCCCTTGCGGGTGCGGGCGTTGGTGCGCGTGCGTTGGCCACGCATGGGCAGGCCGCGGCGATGACGGAAGCCGCGGTAGCAGCCAATGTCCATCAGGCGCTTGATGTTCATCGTGGTTTCGCGGCGCAGGTCACCCTCGATGATGAACTGGGCGATCGCGTCGCGGATCTTCTCCTGATCGGCGTCCGTCAGGTCCTTGACCTTCTTGGAATACGGAATGCCGCAAGCTTCGCAGATCTTGCGGGCGCGCGAGCGGCCAATGCCGTAGATCGCCGTCAGGCCGATCTCGGCATGCTTGTGCGGCGGAATATTGATACCAGCAATACGTGCCATGTATGTCCTCTTGTCAACTCTCTAGCGGGCGCGTGTCGGTCAACCCTGGCGCTGCTTGTGGCGCGGGTCGGTGCAGATCACGCGCACCACGCCCTTGCGGCGGATGATCTTGCAGTTGCGGCAAATTTTCTTGACCGAAGCTGAAACTCTCATTTCACTCTCCTAAAACTCTCTTTGTGCATCCAGCCCGCCTTTGTGGGCACGGCTGGAGCGGCAATGGTGTCAGCCCTTACAGCGTTGTCTTGAAGTTGGCCTTCTTGAGCAACGACTCGTACTGCTGGCTCATCAGGTAGTTCTGCACCTGCGCCATGAAGTCCATGGTCACGACCACCAGAATCAGCAACGATGTGCCACCGAAATAGAACGGCACGTTGTAGCGCAGGATCAGGAACTCGGGCAACAGGCACACCGCCGTGATGTAGATCGCGCCGGCCAGTGTCAGGCGCATCAGGATCTTGTCGATGTAGCGTGCCGTCTGGTCACCCGGGCGGATGCCCGGAATGAACGCCCCGCTCTTCTTCAGGTTGTCCGCCGTTTCACGGCTATTGAACACCAGCCCCGTGTAGAAGAAGCAGAAGAAGATGATGGCCGCCGCGTACAGCATCACATAAATGGGCTGCCCCGGTGTCAGCGTGCTGGCGATGTCCTTCAGCCAGCGCATGGAATCACCGGCACTGAACCAACCCACCACCGTGGCCGGCAGCAGGATGATCGACGAGGCGAAGATGGGCGGAATGACACCGGCCATGTTCAGCTTCAGCGGCAGGTGCGACGACTGGCCGCCATACACCTTGTTGCCGACCTGACGGCGCGCGTAATTCACCAGAATCTTGCGCTGGCCCCGTTCCACGAACACCACGAAGTAGGTCACCAGGCACACCAGCGCCACGATGAACAGCGCGATGATGATGCTCATGGCGCCGGTACGCACCAGCTCCATCAGCCCGCCAATGGCGCTGGGCAGACCCGCCGCGATACCGGCGAAGATCAGGATGGAAATGCCGTTGCCCAGGCCGCGCTCGGTGATCTGCTCGCCCAGCCACATCAGGAACATGGTGCCGGCCGTCAGGCTGACCACCGCCGTCAGGCGGAAGCCCCAGCCCGGCGCGATGACCAGACCCTGCGATGCCTCCAGCGCCACGGCGATGCCGAAGGACTGGAACAAGGCCAGGCCCAGCGTGCCAAAGCGGGTGTACTGGGTGATCCTGCGGCGCCCGGCCTCGCCTTCCTTCTTCATCTGCTCGAAGGTCGGCACCACGTAGGTCATCAACTGCATGATGATCGACGCGGAAATGTACGGCATGATGCCCAGCGCGAACACCGTGAAGCGCGACAGCGCGCCACCCGAGAACATGTTGAACAGGTTCAGGATACCGCCCTGCTGGCCCTCGAACAGCTGACGCAGCTGATCCGGGTTGATGCCGGGCACGGGAATGTGCGCGCCGATGCGGTACACGACCAGCGCGAGCAGCAAGAACGTCAACCGGCGACGCAGGTCGCCGTATTTGCCGGTCTTCGCGATTTGCGGTCCGCTGGTAGCCACTATTCAATCACCTCTGACTTGAAACATTCAGGCCAGCGAGCCGCCGGCGGCCTCGATGGCGGCCTTGGCACCCGCGGTCGCGCCCACGCCCGTCAGCTTGACGGCCTTGGTGAGCTCGCCCGTCTTGATGACCTTCACGACCTTGGCGATCGCGCGCACCAAGCCAGCCTGCTTGAGCACCAGCACGTCCACTTCGGCGGCGCCCAGGCGCTCCAGATCAGCCAGCGTGATCTCGGCGTTGTACTTCAGCGATACCGACTTGAAGCCACGCTTGGGCAGGCGACGCTGCAGCGGCATCTGGCCGCCCTCGAAGCCCACCTTGTGGTAGCCGCCGGCACGCGATTTCTGGCCCTTGTGGCCACGGCCGGCCGTCTTGCCGAAGCCAGAGCCGATGCCACGACCCACGCGGCGGCGCGCACGCTTGGCGCCGTCGGCGGGCTTGATGCTGTTGAGTTCCATGATCCGATTCCTCAGACGATCTTGACCAGGTAGTCGATCTTGTTGATCATGCCGCGCACCGCAGGCGTGTCCTGCAGTTCGCGCACGCTGTTCAGCTTGCGCAGGCCCAGGCCACGCACGGTGGCGCGGTGCGATTCCTTGCAACCGATGGGGCTGCGAACCAACTGGACCTTGACGGTTTTCTGCTCAGTTGCCATGTCTTGCCTCTAGATTCAGGCGGTGAAGATGTCTTCGACCGACTTGCCGCGCTTGGCCGCCACTTCGGCGGGCGTGGTGCAGTTGCGCAGCGCATCCAGCGTGGCGCGCACCATGTTGTAGGGGTTCGACGTGCCGTGGCTCTTGGCCACGATATCGGTGATGCCCAGCACCTCGAACACGGCGCGCATGGGGCCGCCGGCGATGATGCCGGTACCGCGCGGGGCCGGGGCCATCATCACGACCGCGGCGCCATGGTGGCCGGTCACGTCGTGGTGAATGGTGCCATCTTTCAGCGACACCTTCAGCATGTTGCGGCGGGCCTCTTCCATGGCCTTCTGCACGGCGGAGGGCACTTCCTTGGATTTGCCCTTGCCCATGCCGACGCGGCCATCGCCATCGCCCACCACGGTCAACGCGGCGAAACCCAGGATACGGCCACCCTTGACCACCTTGGTCACGCGGTTGACCGCGATCATCTTCTCGCGCAGGCCGTCCTCCGGACCGTCACCTTGCGTTCTTGCCTGAAACTTTGCCATTTGTGTAGTCCTGCCGTCTTAGAACTGCAAGCCAGCCTCACGGGCAGCGTCGGCCAGAGCCTTGACGCGGCCGTGAAAGGCGAAGCCCGCACGGTCGAAAGCCACTTTTTCCACGCCCGCGGCCTTGGCACGCTCGGCGATGCGCTTGCCGATCTGCTGCGCGGCGGCGACGTTGCCACCCTTGCCGGCGGCGCCGAGCTCCTTGCGCATGTCGGCCTCGGCCGTCGATGCGCTGGCCAGCACCTTGGTGCCATCTCCGGACAACACGGTCGCGTAGATGTGCAGGTTGGTGCGGTTCACGGACAAGCGTGCCACGCCCTTGTCGGCGATGCGGATGCGCGTCTGACGTGCACGACGAAGACGCTGCTCTTTCTTGGTCAACATGATGCAGGTCCTTATTTCTTCTTGGTTTCCTTGATGACGACGCGCTCGTCGGCATACCGGATACCCTTGCCCTTGTAGGGCTCTGGCGGACGGGCGCCACGGATGTTGGCGGCCAACTGGCCCACCACCTGGCGGTCGGCGCCCTTGACGATGATTTCGGTCGGGGTCGGCGTGGCCACGGTCACGCCGTCGGGCATTTCGAAGTTGACCGGGTGCGAATAGCCGATCTGCAGGTTCAGCTTGTTGCCGCTGGCCTGGGCACGGAAACCCACGCCGGAGAGCGTGAGCTTCTTCTCGAAGCCCTTGCTGACGCCCACCACCATGTTGTTCACCAACTGGCGCATGGTGCCACTCATGGCGTTGGCTTCGCGCGACTCGTTCGCCGGCTCGAACGACAGCGCGCCGTCCTTGGCCGTGACTTTCACCAGGTCGTTGGGGGCGAGCTTGAGCTCACCACCGCTGCCCTTGACGGTGATCTGGTCTTCCTTGATCTGCACGTCGACGCCCTGAGGAACGGCGACGCCCATTTTTCCAATGCGGGACATGGTCGTTTCTCCTTAGGCGACGTAGCACAGCACTTCGCCGCCCACGCCGGTGGCGCGCGCCTTGCGATCGGTCATCACGCCCTTGGGCGTGGTGACGATGGCCACGCCCAGGCCGTTCATGACCTGGGGAATGGCGTCGCGGCCCTTGTAGACGCGCAGGCCAGGACGGCTGACGCGCTCGATGCGCTCGATCACCGGACGACCGGCGTAGTACTTGAGGGCGATTTCCAGCTCGGACTTGCCGCCTTCGTTCTTGACTTCGAAGCCGTCGATGTAGCCCTCGTCCTTCAACACCTGGGCGATGGCCACCTTCACCTTGGAAGACGGCACCGACACGGTCTGCTTGGCCACCATCTGCGCGTTGCGGATGCGGGTCAACAGATCGGCGATGGGATCACTCATGCTCATGTTGTTCTCTCCTGCCGATTACCAGCTGGCCTTGGTGACGCCGGGAATCTGGCCCTCGAAGGCCAGTTCGCGGATCTTGGCGCGGCCCAGGCCGAACTGACGGAAGGTGCCGCGCGGGCGGCCCGTCATTTCGCAGCGGGCGCGCTGGCGCGTGGGGTTGGCGTTGCGCGGGAGCTTTTGCAGCGCCAGGCGGGCCTGCGCGCGCTCGTCGTCGCTGCGCTTGGCGTCATTGGCGATGGCCTTCAGCTCGGCGTGCTTCTTGGCGTACTTGGCGACCAGCTTCTCGCGCTTGAGTTCGCGTTCGATCAAAGATTTCTTTGCCACGTCTGTCCCTTTAGTTCCTGAACGGGAAACGGAATGCCGCGAGCAGCGCCTTGGCTTCCTCGTCGTTCTTGGCCGTCGTCGTGATGCTGATGTTCAGGCCGCGCAGGGCGTCGACCTTGTCGTACTCGATCTCGGGGAAGATGATCTGCTCTTTGACGCCGATGTTGTAGTTGCCACGGCCATCGAACGCACGGCCCGAGATGCCGCGGAAGTCACGCACGCGCGGCAGCGCGACGGTGACGAAGCGGTCTAGGAATTCGTACATGCGCACGCCACGCAGCGTGACCATGGTGCCGATGGCCTGACCCTCGCGGATCTTGAAGCCGGCGATGGCCTTCTTGGCCTTGGTGACCACGGGCTTCTGGCCGGCGATCTTGGTCAGGTCGGCAACGGCGTTGTCGAGGACCTTCTTGTCGGCCACGGCTTCGCCCACGCCCATGTTGAGCGTGATCTTGGTGATGCGCGGCACCTCCATCGGCGACTTGTAGCCGAACTTCTTGATCAGCTCGGGCGCCACTTTTTCGCGGTAATGTTCTTGCAGTCGTGCCATGACGGTCCTCAGGCCTTGATCTCTTCGCCGCTGGACTTGAACACGCGCACGCGCGTGCCGTCCTGCAGGGTCTTGATGCCGACGCGGTCGGCCTTGCCGGTGGCCTTGTTGTAGATGGCCACGTTCGACTGGTGAATGGGCATGGCCTTTTCGATGATGCCGCCAGTCACGCCCTTCATGGGGTTGGGCTTGGCGTGCTTCTTGACCAGGTTGATGCCTTCGACCACCACACGCTCGGGGCACACCCGCAGCGACACGGTGCCGCGCTTGCCTTTGTCGCGGCCAGCCAGCACGATGACTTCGTCGCCTTTGCGAATCTTGTTCATGGCGCTTGTCCTTACAGAACTTCAGGGGCCAGCGACACGATCTTCATGAAGCGCTCGGAACGCAGTTCGCGCGTGACCGGGCCGAAGATGCGGGTGCCGATGGGCTCCAGCTTGTTGTTGAGCAGCACGGCGGCGTTGCCGTCGAACTTGATGAGCGAGCCATCGCCACGGCGGATGCCCTTGGCGGTGCGCACGACCACGGCGCTGTAGATCTCGCCCTTCTTGACGCGACCACGCGGAGCGGCTTCCTTGATGCTCACCTTGATGATGTCGCCGACGCTGGCGTAACGGCGCTTGGAGCCGCCCAGCACCTTGATGCACAGGACGGACTTGGCGCCGGTGTTGTCGGCCACCTCTAGTCGAGATTCAGTCTGGATCATTTCAAATGTTTCCCAACTTGTACCCGGCGGCCTGGGCCTGGCCGGATCAGTCTTGGGCCCGCCGCCCCGCATTCAATGCCGGGCGATTGGGCAGTGTCTTGCACCCGAAATGGGCGAAGCCGCTGATTTTACGCTGGCTTTGGCGAACGTGTCAAGCAGTGTCTGCCGTTAACCGGCCGATTGTCCCGCGTAGCCACGCGCCAGCGCCTCGAATGCATCCAGGCCAGCATCGCCCGCGCGCTCTTCCCGCAGCACCTGGGCCACGGCGGGCGCGGCGCGCAGGGCCTCGCGGGCGTCCAGGAACAGCAGGCGCGAGCGGCGCGCCAGCACGTCTTCCACGCTGCGGGCGTATTCGTGGCGCGCGGCGAAGCGCACCATGGCCTCGCTCAGGCCGGGGGCCAGCCAGCGGTCGGCGCCGGGCAGCGCGCTGACGGCATCGGCCTCGGCGCCGTACAGATGCAGCCCCGGCGGCTGGTTCAGCCCCACCGGCCGGGTGCCCGGCGCGGGCGCGCCGACCAGGTGCAGCCCCGCCGTGCGCGACGGCCCGCGCGGCAGCAGCACGCCAGCCTGGGTGCAGCGGGCCAGCACGTCCTCGGCCATGGCGCGGTAGGTGGTCCACTTGCCGCCGGTCACGGTGATCAGGCCCGAGGGCGCGGCCAGCACCGTGTGCTCGCGGCTGATGGCCTGCGTGCTGCCAGCGTCGCTCATGGGTTTGACCAGCGGGCGCAGACCGGCCCAGGTGCTGAGGATGTCGGTGCGAGTGGGCGCTCGCTTGAGGTAGTTGGCCGCTTCGCTCAGGATGAAGTCCACCTCGGTGTCCAAGGCCCGCGGCTCCAGCGGCAGGTCAGGGCGCGGCGCGTCGGTGGTGCCCAGGATCAGCTTGCCCAGCCAGGGCACGGCGAACAGCACGCGGCCATCCGCCGTGCTGGGCACCAACAGGGCATGCTCGCCGGGCAAGAAGGATTGATCGACGACCACGTGCGCACCCTGGCTGGGTGTGACCATGGGGGTCACGGCCTGGCCGCCCGCGCGGCCGTCGTATTGGCGCAACGCATCGACCCAGACGCCGGTGGCGTTGATGATGCAACTGGCCTGGATGCGGAGTTCGCGCCCCGTTTCCACGTCGCGCGCTACCAGTCCCACGGCGCGGCCAGCGTCGTGCAGCACGTCGATGGCTTCGCAGTAGTTGACCAGCAGCGCGCCGTGCGCCGCCGCCGTGCGGGCAATGGCCAGCGCCAGGCGCGCGTCGTCGAACTGGCCGTCCCAGTACTTCACGCCGCCTTTCAGTCCGCGCGGCTGGGCGCCGGGCAGCAGGCGCAGTGTTTCGGCGCTGCCCAGCCATTCGGTGCGGCCCAGGCCGGCCTTGCCGGCCAGCGCGTCGTACATCTTCAGGCCGGTGCCGTAGAAAGGTGTTTCCCACAGCTTGTACGAGGGCATCACGAAGGGCAGCGGCTGCGCCAGGTGCGGTGCGCTGCCCAGGATGTGCACGCGCTCGTGCAGCGCCTCGCGTACCAGGTGAATGTTGCCCTGCGCCAGGTAGCGCACGCCGCCGTGCACCAGTTTGGTGGCGCGCGAGCTGGTGCCCTTGGCGAAGTCGTGCGCCTCGATCAGCACCACGCTGTGGCCGCGCTGGGCCGCGTCCAGCGCCACGCCCAGGCCGGTGGCGCCGCCGCCGACGATGGCGATGTCAACCTTGCGCGGTTCGGCCAGGCGCGACAGCAGTGCGGCGCGGTCGGTGGATTGAGGGGTGGTCATGGCGGGCTACGGGATTGAATGGGGTTCCAAGCATAGGGTGGCGCTGGAAACGATGACGAATGACAAATAGTCCGTTGGTCATTGAACCTATTGAGATTTTCAAAAATCACGACAACGCGGGCTATCAGAAAGAAATCCCCCCTCTCCCTCTGGGAGAGGGTTGGGGTGAGGGCAAGCAGCGTGTCATGAATTACGAAATATTCAATAGATTGAAGCGCTTCGAAGCTATTGGTCATTGGTCATGGCTTCAAAGAAGCGAATCCGTATCGACGCGAGCGCCCATAAAGAGGAGGGGGACTTCAGTAATTTTTATTATGATGAAATACAGGTTTTGCGCTTGTCTATCCGGCGCAAGCAGCTCCTGAATTGATATTGACAATCGTTGTCAAATCGCTATCGCCTGATTCAGACTCCAACCACCCCTTCCCGAGCCCAGCCGCGCGAGCGCTTGACCGCCTCGCGCCAGCGGGCGATGCGCGCCAGGCGCTGGGGCTCGGGCAGGCGCGGCTCGAAACGGCGGTCCACCGCCCACTGCGCGGCAATTTCGTCGCCGCCGCGCCACACGCCCGTCGCCAACCCGGCCAGGTAGGCGGCGCCCAGCGCCGTGGTCTCGGTGACCCGTGGGCGCACCACGGGCACGCCAGCCAGATCGGCCTGCAGCTGCATCAGCAAGTCGTTGCGGCTGGCGCCGCCGTCCACGCGCAACTCGGTGAGTTGGATGCCGCTGTCGCGCACCATGGCGCCGAAGATATCGGCCGACTGCAGGGCAATCGCCTCCAGCGCGGCGCGGGCGATGTGGGCGCGCGTGGTACCGCGCGTCAGCCCCACCAGCGTGCCGCGCGCGCGGCCATCCCAGTCGGGCGCGCCCAGGCCGGCGAAGGCGGGCACCAGGAACACGTCGCCAGTATCCGGCACGCTGGCCGCCAGCGCTTCGATTTCTGAAGCGCTCTGGATCATCTGCAGGCCGTCGCGCAGCCATTGCACCGTGGCACCGGCCATGAAAACCGATCCTTCGAGACAGTAGGCGGTGCGGCGCGCGCCCGCCGCATCCTGCCCCTGCCAGCCGACGGTGGCCAGCAACTGGTTACGGCTGCGCACGGCGCGCGTGCCGGTGTTCATCAGCATGAAGCAGCCCGTGCCGTAGGTGTTCTTCGCCATGCCGGGCGCGAAGCAGGCCTGGCCGAAGGTGGCGGCCTGCTGGTCGCCCGCCACCCCCGCGATGGGGATCGGCACGCCGAACAAATCCGACGCCGTCTCGCCCAGTACGCCGCTCGACGGCACGATGCGCGGCAGCACGGCGCGCGGGATGTTGAACAGGCGCAGCAACTCGTCGTCCCACGCCAGCCGGTGGATGTCCATCAGCATGGTGCGGGCGGCGTTGCTGGCATCAGTGGCATGCACGGTGCCGCCGGTCAGGTTCCAGATCAGCCAGCTGTCGATGGTGCCGAAGGCCAGTTCGCCCGCTTTGGCGCGCGCGCGGGCGCCGGGCACCTGGTCGAGCAGCCACTCCAGCTTGGTGGCGGAGAAATACGCATCCAGCACCAGCCCGGTCTTGCGCTGGATCAGCGCCGCCTTGCCTGCACGGCGCAACTGCTCGCAGCGCGCGGTGGTGCGCCGGTCCTGCCAGACGATGGCGGGCGCCACCGGCTGGCCCGTGGCGCGGTCCCACAGCACCGTCGTCTCACGCTGGTTGGTGATGCCGATGGCTGCAATTTCAATAGCTGCCTGCGCTCGCCTTGCCTGCGCTACAGCCAGTTTTTGCGTGCATTCGCGCGCCACCGCCAGTTGCGTGGCCCAGATTTCATCTGCGTCGTGCTCCACCCAGCCGGGCTGCGGAAAGTGCTGCGCGAACTCGCGCTGCGCCACCGCGGCCACGCGGCCCTGGGCGTCGAAGGCAATGGCGCGGCTGCTGGTGGTGCCCTGGTCGAGCGCAAGAATGTATGGCATGCCGGCAAGCGTAGCCGAAGGGCTGATACCAATGCGCCTTCAAGAATGACGAATGACAAATGACTTCGCTGCGCTTCAATGACAAAGAAGCCATTCGTCATTTGTCATGCGGCGCCAGCCGCGGTCATTTGTCATTGCATTGAACGCAAAACGGCATGAGGCACGCCCATCACGGCACGCTCGGGCGCATCCAACTGCCGTTTCTAGGTTCAACCGCACTACACTGCGCCGCCATGCTTCGCCTTGCGACACCGCTTGCCCGTCGCCGCCTGCTGATCGGCACGGCAGCCGCCACCGCCGCGCTGGCCGTGCCGGTGTTGCGCGCGCGTGAGCGAGGCGCCGCGCCGTCATCGCCGCTGAAGCTGCTGGCGCACGGCAGCCTGCCCAGCGGCACCGCGTTCAAGGGCACGCGGGTCGGCGGCCTGTCGGGCCTGGCCTATGACGAGCCCAACAAGCTCTGGTACGCCCTGTCGGACGACCGCGGACGCCATGCGCCCGCGCGCTGCTACGTGCTGCGCCTGCCGCCTTTTGACGCCGGCCAGCCGCTGCTGCCCGAGTGGGAGGACGTGATCACCCTGCGCGACCCCGACGGCCACCCCTTCGCCCGCCAGCAGATCGACCCCGAGGCGCTGGCGCTGCGCCCCGGCACCGACGGCAGCCCGCCCACCCTGCTGTGGGCGAGCGAGGGCAACATCCGCACCCGCGTTGCGCCCGCGCTGTATGAATCCGCGCTGGACGGCCGCCTGTTGCGCGCGCTGCCGCTGCCCGCCCACCTGCGAGAAATGGGCCGCGTGCGGCGCGGCCCGCGCAACAACGAGGCCCTGGAAGGCCTGGCGCTGACACCCGACGGCCGCCACGCCTGGGCCGCCATGGAAAGCGCGCTGGCGCAAGACCGTGGCACCACCTCGCCCGCCGCGCCGCCCGGGCCGTGCCGCATCACCCGGTTCGACCTGACCACCGGCCAGGCTGACCGGCAGGTGGCGTACCTGCCCGAGCCGGAGCCCTTCGGCCCCGCCATGCCGCACGGCGTGGCCGACAGCGGCGTGTCGGAAATCCTGCTGCGAAACGAGCGCCATGCGTGGGTGCTGGAACGCGCCTGGTCGCTGGCCACCGGCGTGTCGGTGCGGCTGTACGAGGCCGATCTGGACGCCGCCAGCGACACCCTGGACCTGGACACGCTGCGCCCCGGCGGCTTTCGCCCCGCGCCCAAGCGCCTGCTGCTCGACTTCCGCGCCAGCGGCCTGCCGCACATCGACAACTTCGAAGCCATGGCCTGGGGCCCGCCCCTGCCCAATGGCCATCGCACGCTGGTGCTGTGCACGGACGACAACTTCAACCCGCTGCAGGTGACGCAGTTCGTGGTGTTTGAGGTCACATCCCCAGGATTCGGAACATCCCCCTGAGCGCCTGACGGCGCTTCCCCCTTCTCTCTTCGGGAAGGGGGACAACGCCAGTGGCCGGGCCAAGCCCGCTCCACGGCGTTCGCTGGCATGGCCTGCTCCGCGGCCATCGGATGAACACAGTGCGGGCCTGGCTTTGTTCTTGTCTTTGTGGGAGCGGGCATGCCCACGACCGCCCGATGGCCACCGCAAAGGTCGGATAATCCGTTTTTTACCGACGCGGCTCGCGCGCGGTGCCGTTCTTTGCAGGTGCGCCCCTTGGCGCACGCCGGCGCCGACATGGCCGCCCTACCCATGAACGCACCCCACACGCCCCCGCCCGCCACGGCCATCTCGCCGGTCGAAGACATCGTGGCCGATCTCAAGGCAGGCCGCATGGTCATCCTGGTCGACGAGGAAGATCGCGAGAACGAAGGCGACCTCATCCTGGCCGCCGACCACGTGACGCCCGAGGCCATCAACTTCATGGCCCGCTTCGGCCGCGGCCTGATCTGCCTGACGCTCACGCGCGAGCGCTGCGAGCGCCTGCAGCTGCCGCCCATGGTGGCGCGCAACGGCACCAAGATGGGCACCGCCTTCACCGTCAGCATCGAGGCCGCCGAGGGCGTGACCACCGGCATCAGCGCCGCCGACCGCGCCCGCACCGTGCAGGCCGCCGTAGCGCCGGGCGCCCAGGCCGCCGACCTGGTGCAGCCCGGCCACATCTTTCCGCTGCAGGCCGTCGACGGCGGCGTGCTGATGCGCGCCGGCCATACCGAGGCCGGGTGCGATCTGGCCGCCATGGCCGGCTGCAGCCCCGCCGCTGTGATCTGCGAGATCATGAAGGACGACGGCACCATGGCGCGCCTGCCCGATCTGCAGGTGTTCGCCGCGCAGCACGGGCTGAAGATCGGCACCATCGCCGACCTGATCGAGCACCGCAGCAAGACCGAATCGCTGATCGAGAAAATCGCCACCCGCCCGCTGCGCACAGCGCACGGCGAATTCGTGGCCCACGCCTACCGCGACCAGCCCAGTGGTGAGCTGCACCTGGCGCTGGTGGTGGGCCAGTGGCAGCCGCAGGACGCCGTGCCCGTGCGCGTGCACGAGCCGCTGTCGCTGCTGGACGTGCTGGAGGTGGCGCGCGGCACGCATTCGTGGAGCGCCGACACCGCCCTGCGCCGCCTGCAGCAGGAAGGGCGCGGCGTGGCCGTGTTCCTGAACTGCGGCGAAAGCGCCGAGCAGTTGCTGGCGCAGTTCACCGGCGCGGCCCGCGCATCGCACGCGCCCGAGCGTGGCCGCATGGACCTGCGCAGCTACGGCGTGGGCGCGCAAATCCTGCGCGACTGCGGCGTGCAGCGCATGCAGCTTCTGGGCACGCCGCGCCGCCTGCCCAGCATGACCGGCGGCTACGGGCTTGAAGTGGCCGGCTACATCACTGAATAACACGCACCGTGGCCGCCGCGCGGCTTGCGCGATGCGGCCCGGCGCGGCCCCCCACCCCAATGAATGAAGGACACCCGCATGTTCGGCGCTGACAAAGGAAAAACCCCATCACTCGACGGCAGCCGCCTGCGCGTCGGCATCGTGCAGGCACGCTTCAACGAAGGCGTGACCAACGCCCTGCACGCCGCCTGCCTGGCCGAGCTGACGGCGCTGGGCGTGCGCGCCGAGAACATCACCCACGTCACCGTGCCCGGTGCGCTGGAAGTGCCCAGCGCCCTGCAGATGCTGGCCCGGCGCGGCGACGTGGACGCGCTGGTGGCGCTGGGCTGCATCATCCGCGGCGAGACCTACCACTTCGAGCTGGTGGCCAATGAATCGGGCGCGGGCGTCACCCGCGTGGCGCTGGACAGCGGCCTGCCCGTGGCCAACGCCATCCTCACCACCGAGAACATGGCCCAGGCCATCGTGCGCCAGATCGAGAAGGGCAAGGACGCCGCGCGCGTGGCGGTGGAGATGGCGCTGCTGAAAGAAAAACTCGCATGAAAAAGCTCCCCCCTGTGGCGCTGCGCGCCTTCCCCCCTGAGGGGGGACGACGCCAGTGGCCGGGCCAAGCCCGCTCCACGGCGCCCGCTCGCATGGCCGGCTCCGCGGCCACCGGTCTTTGTGCCGCAGATGGCAAGCGCTCAGCCGCATCATCCCTATGACAACAAGCAAAAAAACGCCTTCGTCGAAAACGGCCAACGCCGGCACGCGCAAGTCGTCCACCAAGTCAGCACGCTCTCGCGCGCGCGAATTCGCGCTGCAAGGCCTGTACCAGCACTTCGTCGGCGGCAGCGACGTGGCGGTGATCGACACTTTCACGCGCGAGTTGCAGGGTTTCAACAAAGCCGATTCGGTGCACTACGACGCGCTGCTGCACGGCTGCATCGAGCTGGCTGGCGACCTGGATGCGCTGATCGTGCCGCTGCTTGACCGCGAGCTGGGCCAGATCTCGCCCATCGAGCGTGGCTGCATGTGGATCGGCGCGTATGAGTTCCTGAAATGCCCCGACGTGCCCTGGCGCGTGGTGCTGAACGAGTGCATCGAACTGGCCAAGGACTTCGGCGGTACCGACGGCCACAAGTACGTCAACGCCGTGCTCAACGGCATCGCGCCCCGGCTGCGGCCACTGGAGGTCGAGAGCGACCGCTCGGCGCTGCGGCAGAAGCAGGACGCCATGACGAAATGACCTCGCTTCGCGTCGATGACGGCGCTTCGCGCCATGACTGGGGCCGTGTCATTTCGTCATCGAAGCCGCGCTAGCGGCGAGGTCATTCCGTCATCCAGCGCCCGAAGGAAACACGCCATGAGAATCTCCGCCCGCGCCCAGCGCATCGAACCCTTCTACGTGATGGAGATGGCCAAGTCCGCCGCCGCCATCGCGCGCGATGCCGCCGGCACCGACCGGCCGATGATCTACCTGAACATCGGCGAGCCCGACTTCACCGCGCCGCCGCTGGTAGTGGAGGCGGCCGAGAAAACCATCCGCGACGGCAAGACCCAGTACACCCAGGCCACCGGCCTGCCCGAGCTGCGCGAGCGCATCAGCGGCTGGTACCGCCAGCGCTTCGGCCTCGACGTGCCGGCGCGGCGCATCGTCGTCACCGCCGGGGCGTCGGCGGCGCTGCAACTGGCCTGCCTGGCGCTGGTCGAGGCGGGCGACGAGATCCTGATGCCCGACCCCAGCTACCCCTGCAACCGCCAGTTCGTCAGCATGGCCGAGGGGCGTTCGGTGCTGATCCCGTCCACGCCAGCCGAGCGTTTCCAACTCAGCGCCGACAAGGTGCGCGAAGCCTGGGGTGCGCACACGCGCGGCGTGATGCTGGCGTCGCCCTCCAACCCCACCGGCACCTCGATCCACCCCGATGAGCTGCGCCACATCCACGACGTGGTGACCGAGCGCGGCGGCATCACGCTGCTGGACGAGATCTACCTGGGCCTGAGCTTCGACGACACCTACAGCCACAGCGCGCTGGGTCTCTCCGACCAGATCATCAGCATCAACAGCTTCAGCAAGTACTTCAACATGACCGGCTGGCGCCTGGGCTGGCTGGTGGTACCCGACAGCATCGTCGACACCGTCGAGCAGATCGCGCAGCACCTGTTCATCTGCGCCAGCACCGTGTCGCAGCACGCGGCGCTGGCCTGCTTCGAGCCCGAGAGCCTGGCCGAGTACGAACGCCGCCGTGCCGAGTTCAAGGCCCGGCGCGACTGGTTCGTTCCGCAGCTCAATGCGCTGGGCCTGGATGTGCCCGTCACGCCCGACGGCGCCTTCTACACCTGGGCCGATTGCAGCGCGGCATGTGACAAATTGTTTGGCCCGCACAGCGCCACGCGCTCCGAATACAATAGCGGCATGCAGACTGCCGGCAGTTGGGAATTCGCCTTCGAGCTGATGAAGCGTGCGCACCTGGCGGTGACGCCCGGGCGCGACTTCGGCCACGCCGACACGGCCCGCTTCATCCGCTTCTCGACCGCCAATTCCATGGCGCAACTGCAAACCGCCGTGTCTCGCTTGCGCGAGGTCTTGAACTGACGGGCAGACACCCATGGCCTTTGAATTTCCGATCCACATCTACTGGGAAGACACCGATGCCGGCGGCATCGTGTACTACGCCAATTACCTGCGGTTCTTCGAGCGCGCGCGCACCGAATGGCTGCGCGCCGCCGGCATCCACCAACGCACCATGCGCGAACAGACGGGCGGCATGTTCGTGGTGGCTGAAGCCAGCCTCAAATACCTGCGACCAGCGCGGCTGGAGGATGAACTCATCGTCACAGTTCAGCTCCAGGAAGCGGGCCGCGCGGGTTTGCTGATGGCGCAGCAGGTGTTGCTCACCGAGCCCGGCACGGCGGCACGCACGCTGCTGTGCGAAGGCAGCGTACGCGCCGCCTGGGTCGACGCGCAGACGCTCAAACCCAAGCGCCTCCCTTCCGACATCCTGCAGAAGCTGAACCCATGAACCAGGACCTCTCCATCCTTCACCTGGTGGTCAACGCCAGCTTCATCGTGCAGCTCGTCATGCTGCTGCTGCTGGTGGGTTCCATCACCAGCTGGGCCGCCATCTTCCGCAAGCTGCGCGCGCTGAAAATGATCAAGGTGCAGAACGATGAGTTCGAGCGCGAGTTCTGGTCCGGCACCAGCCTGAACGACCTGTACGCCAGCGCGGCGCAGAACGCCAAGCAAGGCGGCCCGATGGAGCGCATCTTCGCCAGCGGCATGCGCGAATACCAGAAGCTGCGCGAGCGCCGCATCCAGGACCCCGGCACACTGCTCGACGGCGCCCGCCGCGCCATGCGCGCCAGCTACCAGCGCGAGCTGGACGCGGCCGAGGTCAACCTGTCCTTCCTCGCCTCGGTCGGCTCGGTCAGCCCGTATGTCGGCCTGTTCGGCACCGTGTGGGGCATCATGCACGCCTTCACCGGCCTGGGCGCGCTGCAGCAGGTCACGCTGGCCACGGTGGCGCCCGGCATCGCCGAGGCGCTGGTGGCCACGGCGCTGGGCCTGTTCGCCGCCATCCCCGCCGTGGTGGCCTACAACCGCTTCGCGCGCGACATCGACCGCATCGCCATCAAGCAGGAGACCTTCATCGAGGAGTTCTCCAACATCCTGCAGCGCAACCTGGGCGTGCAGGTGTCGCCGCCGTCTTCGGGGCCGTCGTCGCAGTTCGGCAGCCCGACAGGGTATTGACATGACATCCCCCCACGCTCATCACTTCGTGTATCGCTGCCCCCCCAGGGGGCGCTCAGTGCCCTTCGGGCGGCCGGGCGGGCACTGATATGCCCAACGTCGCCAACCGCGGCCGGGGCCGCCGCGCCATGAACGAGATCAACATGGTGCCCTTCATCGACGTGATGCTGGTGCTGCTGATCATCTTCATGGTCACCGCCACCGTCATCACGCCGGGCAGCATCAACATCCCGCGCGCTGGGCAGTCCAGCAAGGCGCCCGACAACCCGGTGACGGTGATGATCGCCGCCGACGGTGCCATCACCGCCGACGGCGGCAAGGATGGCCCCAAGCTGCAGAACGCGGTCGAGGGCGACATCTTCGCCGCCATCGCCGATGCCGCCCGGCAAAACCCCGATCTCGCCGTGATGGTGGCCGCCGACAAGGACATCGCCTACCAGAAGGTGATCGACGTCACCTCGCGCCTGCGCCAGGCCGGCGTGGGCCGCGTAGGCCTGGCGGTGAAGTGATGCACCTTCATTTTCAAAACGGACAAATGACTTCGCCGCGCTTCAACATTCGTCATTTGTCATGCGGCGCCAGCCGCGGTCATTCGTCATCGTCTTGAACGCACAACGGCATGAGAACACCCGGAGGCCGCACCAGCCCATGAACGCCACCACGGCAGAGCGCAACGAATTCGCCCCGCCACCCACGGGTGGCCTGGGCCGTGCGCTGGTGCTGGCGCTGCTGGCGCATGGGCTGTTGATTCTGGCGCTGACCTGGGGCCTGCGCTGGCAGCGCGACGCGCAGGAAGACGCGGTGGAGGCCGAGCTGTGGTCGCCCACCGTGCAGCGCGCCGCTCCCCGTGCCGCGCCACCGCCGCCCGAGCCGGCCGTGGAGCGCACGCCCCCGCCCACCCCAAAACCGGAACCCGTTGCCAAGGCACCGCCGCCGCCCGAGCCGCAAGTGGACGAGGCTCGCGACGCCGAAATCGCCCTGGCACAGAAGAAAAAGCAGGAAGAGGCCCGCAAGGCCGAGGAAGAAGCGCGCAAGAAAGCGCAACTGGCTGAAGCCGAAAAGAAGAAAGCCGCCGAAGAAGCCCGCAAGCAGGAGCAGTTGGCCGCCGAAGCCAAAAAGCGCGAGCAGGAAAAACTGGCCGAGGAGAAAAAAACCCAGGCGGCGGCTCGCGAAGCCAGGGAATCCGACGCCCGCCGCAAGGCGGAACTGGCGCGCCTGGCCAGGCTGGCCGGCGCGGCCACGGCCGAAGGCGGCAGCGCCGCTGGCCGGGGCAGGGGCGGTGGCAACGCGGGCGGCAGCGACGAGCGCGACGCCGGCCCCTCGGGCAACTACGCTGGCCGCATCCGCGCCGCCGTGCGGCCCAACATCGTGTTCACCGACGACGCGCCCGGCAATCCGGTGGCCGAGGTGGAAGTGCGCACTGGCCCCACGGGCGACATCATCAGCCGCCGCATCACCAAATCAAGCGGCGTGAAGTCGTGGGACGATGCCGTGTTGCGCGCGCTCGACCGCACCGAGAAGCTGCCTTCGGACAACGGCCGCTACTGGAACCCGATGCTGATCACATTCAAGCTGCGCGACTGATACCAGGCGATGACGAATGACCGCGGCTGACGCCGCATGACAAATGACGAATGTCTTCTTCCCCCTCGTCGTTGCGGCGAAAGCCGCAATCCATGGGAGCGTCACTTGGACACGGCGTTGATCAAAAGACACTGCGTGGATAGCGGAAAGGGCGTACGGCATCACTCATACACCACCATCGCCCGCCCCTCGTCCGCCTGCGACATCCAGCTGGCCAGGGCCGCGTCGCTGGGGAAGAACTGCGCCTGATCGCCCAGCTGGATCTGCGCCATCACGCCGCCCTTCTCGCCACGTCGCTCCACCAGCAGGCGCACCGGCAGGCCGCGCAGCAAATCGCCCTGCTCGGTCTGCTCGACCTGCGGCGGGTATTCGGACAGCAGGCGCCGCACGTCGGGTGCCTTGCCACGCACGGCCACGCGCAGGAACTTGCCGAAGCGGCAGCGCGCCGTGGGCAAGTCCCAGATTTGCGTGATGCTCAGTTGCAGCCCGCCCGAAAAGCGGTCGGGCATGGCCTTGGCCATGACGACGATGAACTCGTCGTCCTTCAGCAGGTTGCGGTGCTGGTGAATCAGCGCCTCCTCGGCACGCGCATCAACGCTGGCCGATTTGTCATCCAGCTTGAACAGCGCCAGCCGCCCGCGCTGGCCGTTGATAACGCGGAAGTCGCCCACGATGCCGGCCAGCAACTGAGGCTCGCGGCTGTCCACCAGGTCGTCGATGCGGCGGCGTACGAACTGGCGCACCTCGCGTTCCACCTCGTCGAACAGGTGGCCCGACAGATAGAAACCGATGGCCGTCTTCTCCAGCGACAGGCGCTCCTTCACGCCCCAGGGGGTGACCTGCGGCAGCTCGGGCTCTTGCGCGCTGGAGCCGTGGCCGTCGTCCAGCAGATCGAACAGGCCGCTCTGGTTGGCGTTGGCCTCGTTGGCGGCGGCGTAGTCGAAGGCCAGGTCGATCGACGCCGCCAGCGCGGCGCGGTTCATGTGCAGTGAATCGAAGGCGCCAGCGCGGATCAGGGCCTCGACGGTGCGCTTGTTCACGCGCGTGCGATCGATGCGGCGGCAAAAGTCGAACAGGCTGGTGAACGGGCCGCTCTCGCCGCCGGCGTTGCCCTCGCCCCGCCCTTCGCGCGCGGCGACGATGGCCTCGATGGCCTGCTGGCCCGTGCCCTTGATGGCGCCCAGGCCGTAGCGGATCTGCGTGTCGCTGACGGGCTCGAAGCGGTAGCCGCCGCGGTTCACGTCGGGCGGCTCGAACGTCATGCCTTCCTTCAGCGCGTCCTCATACAACACCTTCAGCTTGTCGGTGTTGTCCATCTCCACCGTCATGTTGGCGCAGAAGAACTCGGCCGTGTAGTGCACCTTCAGCCAGGCCGTGTGGTAGGCCAGCAGCGAATAGGCGGCGGCGTGCGACTTGTTGAAGCCGTAACCGGCGAACTTCTCCATCAGGTCGAAGATCTCGTCGGCCTTGGCTTCGCTGATGCCGTTCTTGGCCGCGCCGTCGCGGAAGATCAGGCGGTGCTGCGCCATCTCCTCGGGCTTCTTCTTGCCCATGGCGCGGCGCAGCAGGTCGGCGCCACCCAGGCTGTAGCCGCCCAGGATCTGCGCCGTCTGCATCACCTGCTCCTGGTAGACCATGATGCCGTAGGTCTCGCTCAGCATGCCCTCCACCAGGGGGTGCGGGTATTCCACCGGCTCGCGCCCGTGCTTGCGCGCGACGAAGCTGGGAATCAGGTCCATCGGGCCGGGGCGGTACAGCGCGTTCAGCGCGATCAGGTCTTCCAGCCGCGTCGGACGCGCGTCGCGCAGCATGCCCTGCATGCCGCGGCTTTCAAACTGGAACACGGCTTCGGTGCGGCCCTCCTGGAACAGCTTGTAGGTCTTGGCGTCGTCGAGCGCGATGTTCTCGAACGCGAAATCCTGCTGCCCGGCATGGCGCTTGACGATCAGCTCCTTGGCGATTTCCAGAATGGTGAGCGTGGCCAAGCCCAAAAAGTCGAACTTGACCAGGCCCACGGCCTCCACATCGTCCTTGTCGTACTGGCTCACGGCCGATTCGCTGCCGGGCTGCTGGTAGAGCGGGCAGAAGTCGGTCAGCTTGCCGGGCGCGATCAGCACGCCGCCGGCGTGCATGCCGACGTTGCGCGTCAGCCCTTCGAGCTTTTGCGCCATCTCGACCAGCGTGCGCACCTCTTCTTCCTTCTGGATGCGCTCGCGCAGCAGCGGCTCGGCGGCGATGGCGTACTTCTCCTTGTCGCCTTCCGACAGGTTGGCCGGTGGATATTGCAGCGTGACCGGCTTGCCCGGCTTGTTGGGAATGAGCTTGCTGATGCCGTCGCAAAAGGTGTAGCTCATGTCCATTACGCGGCCCACGTCGCGGATGGCGGCGCGCGCGGCCATGGTGCCGAAGGTGGCGATCTGGCTCACCGCGTCCTTGCCGTACTTGGCCTTCACGTAGTCGATCACGCGGTCGCGGTTGGCCTGGCAGAAGTCGATGTCGAAGTCGGGCATCGACACGCGCTCGGGGTTCAGGAAGCGCTCGAACAGCAGCTTGTATTCCAGCGGATCAAGGTCGGTGATCTTCAGCGCATAGGCCACCAACGAGCCCGCGCCCGAGCCGCGCCCCGGCCCCACCGGGCAGCCATTGTTCTTGGCCCAGTTGATGAAGTCGCCCACGATCAGGAAGTAGCCCGGAAAACCCATCTTCAGGATGGTGTCGATCTCGAACTCCAGCCGCTCCAGGTAGCGCGGACGCTCGGCGTCGCGCTTCGCTGCGTCGGGGTACAGGCGCAGCAGGCGCTCTTCCAGCCCGTCGATCGAGGCCTGGCGGAAATAGGTGTCGATGGTGTGGCCCTCGGGCACCGGAAAGTCGGGCAGCTGCGGCTTGCCCAGCACCAGCGACAGGTTGCAGCGCCGGGCGATCTCCACCGCGTTGGCCAGCGCCGAAGGCACGTCGGCGAACAGCGCCTGCATTTCCGCGGTCGACTTGAAGTACTGCTGCTCGGTGAAGCGGCGCACGCGGCGTGGGTTGCCCAGAATCTCGCCCTCGGCGATGCACACGCGCGCCTCGTGCGCCTCGTAATCGTCTGCGGTAGCGAACTGCACCGGGTGCGTGGCCACCACCGGCAGCTTCAGGCGCGCGGCCAGTTGCACGGCGGCGGCCACGTGCGCCTCGTCATCGGCACGGCCGGCGCGCTGCAGCTCCAGATAGAAGCGGTGCGGAAACAGCTCGGCCAGTTGCAGCGCCACATCGCCCGCCAGCCGCTGGTTGCCCTGCAGCAGCGCCTGGCCCACCGGGCCGGCCTGCGCGCCCGACAGCAGGATCAGCCCATCGGACAGCTCGCCCAGCCAGTCCCAGCGCACCATGGCCTGCGCCTTCACCACGCCCAGCGTCCAGGCGCGGGCCAGCAACTCGGACAGGTTCAGGTAGCCCTGGTGGCTGGCGGCCAGCAGCAGCACGCGCGAAGGCGCATCGCCCTCGGCGTCGCGCCCGGCCAGCAGCACCTCGGCGCCGATGATGGGCTTGACGCCCTTGCCGCGCGCGGCGCGGTAGAACTTGATGGCGCCGAACAGGTTGGACAGGTCGGTGATGCCCAGCGCGGGCTGCCCATCGCGTGCGGCGGCGGCCACCATGTCGTCGACGCGCGTGGTGCCATCGACCACGGAAAACTCGGAATGCAAACGCAGGTGAACGAACATGGCGATGGGAAATCGTGCGATGAACCGCGGCGCGCCATGCCAGCCATGCGCAACGCGGGTGTGAACTAGTTGCCACGACGGGATCGCGGGCGGGCGCTTGTGCGCATTAGTGCGCAGATTGCATCATGGGGGATGCTGACGCGGCTAAAGCAAAAATATACTTCCTCCCGCTACCCGCGCTGGCGCATCGCCAGTATGCGCCCGAAAACCGGATGAGGCCCCGCATGCGGGCAGCATTGACTCATCCCATCAAGAACCCGAACCAAAGCGATAAGAACCGATGTCGACCTTGAGGCTTGGCGCCTACAAACTCCCCGCGGCCGAGGTGGTGCTGGTGCAGACGCTGTTCCGTCTGTACGCCCACGGCGATGCTTTTCGCTGGACCTTCGTCACCTCCCCGCCCTACGACGCGCTGCTGGTGGACGGCACCACCGAGGAAGGCCTGAGCAGCGCCGTCGACGGCATGGCCAAGGCCGTGCTTCGCCTGACGCGCATGAACGCGGGCGATGCACCCAACACGCTGGGGCGGCCCATCCGCGCCGACCGGCTGCAAGCCTGGCTGAAGTTGGTCGAAGCCGACCTGCTGGACACACGCGCCACCACACCACTCGACGAAGCGACCGAGCTTGGTCCGGCCACTGGCGATCCGGCGAACATGGCTGAGACGGCCATCAATCCCTTGCGTTTCAAGCTGCGCCGCTGGCCGCCCGCCGCCCTGCTGCGCGCCGACCCGAACCGTATCCGCATGGCCACGCTGCTCTCGCGCCGGCCCTTGAACGCCGCCGAGCTGGCCACCATCAGCCAGCAGCCGCTGCAGGAGTGCCAGGCTTTCCTGAACACGCTGCAAACCACCGGCCTGGTCGACATCCAGCGCGATGAACCGGCGGCCACACCGGCCGCTGGCCCCCCCGCCAAGGCGTCGGCCACACCCGCCGCGCCCGCACCCGCGTTCGCGCGCGGCCTCATCTCCGGCATCCGTCGCCGTCTCGGCCTCTGATGCCGCCGCCCTGTTGCCACCATGAACGAATACAAGATCCTCTTCACCGGCACCATGGGTGCGGGCAAGACCACCGCCATCGGCGCCGTGAGCGAAACCCCGCCCATCGTCACCGACGTCGTCAACAACGACCAGTCTCACACCAAGGAGCGCACCACGGTCGGGCTGGACTTCGGCCAGTTCACGCTGGACAACGGCGACCGCATCCGCATGTTCGGCACGCCCGGCCAGTCGCGCTTCGACTTCCTGTGGAAGATCCTGTCCAAGAACGCGCTGGGCATGATCATCCTCACCGACAATTCGCGCCCCGATCCGCTGGCCGACCTGCGCGTGTATCTGGAAGGCTTCGCCGACGACCTGGACATCATGCCCTGCGCCATCGGCATCGGCCGCCTGGGCGAGCACCCCTCGCCGTCGATGGACGACTACATCGACGAGCTGGCCCGCCACAACCGCGTGCTGCCGGTGCTGGAAGTCGACGTGCGCAAGCGCGACGACGTCATCCTGTTGATCGATACCCTGCTGGCCCAACTCGAGGCCGGCATGTTTGGAGAATGAGCATGTCCGTGAAACTGAAACTGTCGCCGACCGCCAAGGTCATCGCCGGCCGCGAGGCACAGGCTTTTCTTGATGAGGTCAATGGCGTCACCGCCGTCGTCATCGCCACCATCGACGGCTTCGACGTGGCCTCGGCCATGCGCTCGGGCGATGCCGCCCGCATCGCCGCCATGGCCAGTTCCATTTCCGCCATCAGCTCGGTGGTGTCGCAAGAGGCCGGCCTGGGCCGCAACAAGAGCGTGACCATCGACACCGAATCCGGCTTCGCCATGGTGTACAGCGTGCACCGCGACGATGCGGAACTGGTCATCAACATCATCGCCGATGGCAGTGCTATCCTCGGTCAGGTGGCCTACCGGCTTGCCCAGTTCGCCCGCATCCTGACCGAAGCATGAAACAGAAAGCACTGCGCGACGCGATTGACACCATGGCGGCCATGCCTGGCCTGGAAGGCTGTGCGTTGGTCGAAATCGAGGCCGGCATGGTATGGCACCACGCCGGCCAGATTGAGGGCGTGCAGACCTTCGCCGAGGCGGCCAGCGACTACTGGCGCCTGTACAACCGGCTGTCGCACCAGTTCCAGGATCTGGGCGACCTGAAGGCATCGGTGATGATGCACGCGCAGGGCCGCATCACGCTGCTGCCCTGCGGCACCGGCATGCTGCTGGTGACGCTGACACGGCAGAAGTCGGACATCGACTGGACGCTGTGGCAGGAAAAAACCAAGGAACTGGCCCAGTTGGTGAACCAGCTGTAGGCTTTCCTGGCTCCATTCATGAAAAGGCCGCGTTGTTGTGCGTGTCGCGGTCTTTTTCATCCCCACCGACACGCTGATCGCATGAATTTCCCGGAGAACAAGAGATGGCGACCATCAAGCAAACCCTTGACGAACTGATGACCCTGGACGGCGCCATGTGCGCGGCCGTGGTCGACTCCTCCAGCGGCATGATGCTGGGCTCGGTCGGCTCCGGTGTCGACCTGGAAGTGGCCGCCGCCGGCAACACCGAGGTGATCCGCTCCAAGATGAAGACCATGCGCTCGCTGGGCCTGAACGACGTGATCGAGGACATCCTGATCACCCTGGGCAAGCAGTACCACATCCTGCGCCCCTCGGCCCGCAAGGACGGCGTGTTCATCTACTACGTGCTGGACCACGCCCGCGCCAACCTGGCCATGGCCCGCCGCAAGGTGCAGGACGTGGACAAGGAACTGAACTTCTGATCGGGCCCACCTCGCCCCATCGGCACAAAAGCCCCGGCATGCCGGGGCTTTTTGTTGGCGCGGCGCCAAGCTTTCATACCGTTGTTGCGCTCAAGACGATGACGAATGACCGCGGCTGGCGCCGCATGACAAATGACGAATGTCCCTTTTGTCATTGAAGCGCAGCGAAGTCATTTGTCATTTGTCATTTTTGAAGGCAAATTCGCATCAGGCGGGCGGCAGGAAGTCTGGCTGTTCGAACTTGTCCTTCAGAAAGCGCCCATTGGCCAGCAGCGCCTGGGTGTCGGCGGCGGCCACGTTGGTCACCACTTGGCGTATCTGCTGCTCCAGTAAAGTGAGCTGATCGGCCAGTATCTGCTTGGGTGTCTGGCCGTTCTGAACCACGTGCGTGGCGCGGTACACCGGCGGCAGCGCAGCGTAGGCCGACAGTGTTTCGGGCAGATAGCGCAGCACCGTTTCGCGCACGGTGAACAGGCCTTCGTCGAAGCTGGGGCCGGCGTTGGCGAGCGCGGGCAACACCTCGTGCACCGAGGTCTGCACGCGCTGCAGCGTTTGCATCATCTCGGCCGCGAGCAGGGGCTTGGCTTTTTCCACCAGCTCGGCCAGACGGTCGCGGATTTCCTCGGCGGTGTAACGGTTTTGCAGCGCCAGCTCGAACTGCGTGGCGCGTGGCGTCAACGCCCAGCCCAGCAGATAACCCACGGCGTAAAGGCCGCCCGTGATCCATCCCCAGCCAGGCCCGATGACGCCCAGCACCAACAGCAACGGTCCCAGCAGCGCCAGCGCCATACCGGCGAGGTTGGGGTTGCCGTAGAAGAACAGTTGCAGGACTTGCATTGGGGCAGGTTGAGCGATTGGCGTTGAGCGTTGAGCGTGAATACCGGTCCGGGTTCGTGATTTTTCATCACGCCAAACGCTCAACGCCGAATGCCCAACCTCATTGATATCCGCGGATTTCCTTGAACACCTGCGCCAGCCCGGTCTTGCGGGCGTCGAAGGCGCGGCCGCCGGTCAGCTCGGCCAGTTGCTGCATCTCGTGTGACGCGGCCTCGCCGAAGATGATGGGAAACACGCGCACCATCGCCTTCTCGGCCTGCTGCTCGCGCGCGAACTGGGCGAAACCGCGGCCATGGTTGCTCTCGCCGTCGGTCAACAGCACGATGCTGACGAAGCGGTCAGCATCGCGCGACATGTCCTGGCGCGCCAGGCGGGTGGCCAGGGTGAGCGCGTCGTAGATGGCGGTGCCGCCCTCGGCCTTGAGCTGCTCGGCGTAGGCGGCGATCTGCTGGCGGTTTTGCGCCAGCGTGTCGGGCGCAAAGCTCACGTGCACCGGCTGTCCGACGGCGTTCCAGAACGGAATCAGCGTGACCCGCTCGCGCGACTGGAATGCCGCGTAGCGCTGGCTGGCGGCGCCACCCGACTCGGCGCCCGACAAGATTTTCAGCGCGTGCTGCATGTCGGCCAGGCGCTGGCCGCGCATGGAGCCGCTGGTGTCGAGCACGAAGATCGACGTGGCGGGGCGGCGCAGTTCGCTCTGGTACGACATGAGCACGGCGTCGATCACCTCCAGCCGGTTGGGAAAGGCCAGCTCGGCCACCGCCGCCGTGGGCAGGGCGGGGTGGGGCGCGGCGTCGGGGCTGGACGGGCGCAGATACGCTTTTTGTAGCGGCTCGCGCTGGAAGGGTGCGGCTTTGATGGCGTTCACGAGCTTGTCGAAATCGGCGCGTCGGCTGCCGTCAAGCAGCATCAGCGGATAGTCGGCGGTGATGACACCATCTTTCGGGTAGATCAGCGCCAGCCGTTCGGCGGCGGGCAACTGCTCGTTCAGGCGCAGGATCACGGCCTCGTAGTTGACGATGGCGTCCACGCCGCTGCTGTCCTTGGCAAACGCCTCGGCCAGCCAGCCGGAGCTGCCAGCGGTGAGCTGGTGGCCTTTCAGAAAGTCTTTCAGCACCTTGGCATCGACTTCTTTTTCGTCCAGGTCTTCCGTCTTGCCCGCCACCGCCGAGGCGACGGCGAACAGCGCGCTCATGCCGGTGTTGGAGCTGCTGGGGTTGGTCATGGCGTAGCGCAGCTTGCCTTGGCCCGCGGCGCGCGCGATGTCGGCCCAGGTGGGCGGCGCCTGCACGCTCCAGCCCAGCTTTTGCAGCGTGCCGGGCTTCACGCCCAGGGCGACGCGTGAATAGAACAGCTTTTCGCGCGCCACGGGCTTGGTGGTCAACGCCAGCGCGGGGTAGGCGCCGTTGGGCGGCAGGATGGCGCTGAAGCGCCCGCCGGCGTTGACGCGCTCGACGATATCGAGCGTGCCGGCGTAGCGGACTTGCAGCACCACGCCCGCGGTCTGCGCGGCGGCTTTCAGCGCGGGTTCGACGTCTTTCAGTTCGGAGCCGGCGAGGATGGTGAAGGGTTGACCGGCATCCGGTGCGGATGCGGCTTGCTGGCTGCCCTGGTGCGGCGCGGGCGCGGTGCCGCGGTCGCAGCCGGTGAGCAGGAGGGCAAGCGCGGTGAACAAGAGCAGCGCCCAGAAGGCGAGCGGCTTTGCTCCCTCGCCCCTCTGGGGAGAGGGTTGGGGTGAGGGGCGGGCGGTTCGGGTGCGAGCGTGGTCAGCCCCGACCCCAGCCCTCCCCCAGCGGGGGAGGGAGAAAACCCTCACCCCCGCCCTCTCCCCGAGGGGGAGAGGGAGCAATGCCGGGGGCGCGGAGGCGACGATGGTCACAACCGCACCTCGCCCGGCGCCGCATCCGCCAGTTGCAAGCCCTCGCGCGCCTGCGACTGGCGGGCTTTTTCGAGGTAGGTCTTGGACTTTTCCACTTCGGTGCTCAGCGTGTCCACCGTCTTTTGCATATTGGCCAGCGCCTTGACCTTGAAGTCGGCCATGGCGTCCATGGTCTGGTAGATGTTCTCGAAGGCTTTTTGCAGCTTGGCGATCTCGATGGTGCTGCTGGCGGCCTGCTCATGAATCTGGCCGCTTTGCGTGCGCAGCAGTTCGCTGGTGCCCTGGATCAGGTTGCCGGTGGTGGTGTTGAGCGCGCTGATCTGGTCGAGCACCAGCTTCTGGTTCGCCAGCGCCTGCGCCACGATCACCGCCGTGCGTAGCGCCGACACGGTGGTGGTGGTGGCGCGGTCCACGCCCTTGATGAGCTCCAGGTTGTTCTTGCGCACCAGGTCCAGCGCCAGGTAGCCCTGCACATTGACGGCCATCTGCGTCAGCAGGTCGGTGACTTTCTGGCGGGCGTAGAACAGCATGTCCTCGCGCACGATGCGGGCCTTTTCAGGGTCGGTCGCGTCGAGCTGCGCGGCCTTGGCCTCCAGCGCGCCATCGAGCTTCTTGCCGATGTGGATGTACTTTTCCATGCGCTCCATCAGCGTCCACAGGTTGGTTTTTTCCTGCTCGATGGCGGCGTTGTCGCGTTGCAGTTCGTCCTTGCCGTGGTGCAGGCTTTCGATGATGGCGTTCAGGTGGCTTTGGCTGGACTGGTATTTGTCGAAGTAGTCGACCAGCTTGCTGCCGAAGGGGATGAAACCCAGGAGCTTACGCGGCTGGAACAGGTCGCCCTGCCTGGACGGGTCAAGCTCTTCCACCGTGTGGCGCAGGTCGATCAGGCTCTTGCCGATGGCGCTGCCCTCGTCGAACAGGCCGTTGTTCAGGCTGCGCACGGGTTTGTCGAGCATGCGGTTGGACACGGCGGCGGCGGCCTGCACTTCCTGGTTGCCCATGTTGTGGATGCGCTGCACGGCGTCCTTGAATTCGGGCGACTGGTTGCCGTGGGCGGTGATGGTGTCGATGAACTCGGCCACCTGCGCGTCAAGCGCGCTCACGTCCTCGGGTTTGAGTTGCACCTTGCCGCTGGCCGATTCCACGGGCACCGGCAGAGCGGGAGCGGGCGGCTCAAGAGTGAAGGTCTGGGGTGGGGTGAGGGGCTCGGTGATGGTCGTGGTCTGCACGGTGTCCGACATGGTGGATGCTCCTTGTTTAATAGCTTGATGCGCTTGTCAGGCAAGCATCAAAGACTGAAAACTCATTTGAATCGCCCCTCGATCTCCTCGATCATCCGTTCCAGCCATTCCTGGCTGGGCGGGTCGATCACGTCGACCAGTTGCGGCGGCACCTGCACGCCCTTGGCGGCCCAGGTTTCGGGGCCATGCCGGTCGCCGCCGGTGCGAAAGCCATAGGCGTGGACCAGCTCGCGCAGCTCGGGGTCGGATTCGAGCAGCCGGCCCACGCGCTCGCCAGCCGGCGTGTAGGGCACCACGACGTGCTTGGAATAGATGGTGGGGCGCGGGTACAGCATCACCATGTCGCCCTTGAGCTTGTCGGGGTGCGCCAGCCAGTACTCGACCAGTTGCGACTCGTAGGCCACCAGCAACGGCGCCTTGCCCATGCCCAGCGCCAGGTAGTCCTCGAACGGGCCGGCGGACGAGCTTTCCTGAAAGCCCTGGCGCAAGAACAGCGGCGCCACCAGCGGCATCACCTTGTCAACGTCGGCCTGGCTTTGCACCACCTGCTGGTCGTTGGCGATGTAGCTGGCCAGCGCCAGGTACATGGCGGCGCTGTTGGAGCTGCGCACGTCGGTGCTGGCCGGCAGCACGGCCTTGCCGGTGGCGAACGCCTCGCTGCCTTTCAGGTCGCGCCAGCGCTTGCCGTCCTCGGCCAGCTTCATCAGCGCGGGCAGGTCGACCACGTAATAGAAGTCGCCCTCTTTCCTGGCGATGCCGTTGGCGACCAGGATGTCGGCGATGGGCCGCCAGCTTGCCAGCACGATGGGTGTGTAGAACGGGTTGAACACGCTGCCCGCCTTGGCCGCGGCCCGCAGTTGCGCGGCGGCGGGCGCGCCGGACGGAAAGCCGAAGTCGTAGGCCTTGGGGTCGTAGCTGTGGGCGATCTTGCGCGAGCCGGCCTTCTCCACCGCCACCGTCACCCCGTGCCTGGCGAATGCCGCCCGCACGCGCGAATCCTGGAAGAAAGCGTCTTTTTCCGAGCCGATCAGGCCGCGCGCGCTGACCTGTTGCGCGGCCTCGATGCGCTGCTGGCGCTCTTGCGTGAGCGAGCCGCGCGAGTACCAGATGCCGCCACCGATGGCCGCCAGCAGCAACAGCGCCAGCAGCAGGGCCAGTAGTTTTCGACCGGTCACCGCCGGGACTCCGACGAGACAGGGCGGTGGTGAAGCGCGCGCGGCGCCAACGATGCGGAAACGGTCATGACAATGGGCAACATACGTCCAGTTTGTGACCGAAAAGTGTCAAATTCGTGGCAGGCAAGGATGGACGCTAAACCTTGCCGGCGCCGGTTTGCTGCACCGCAACGTAAAATTCAACCCCTTTTGCTGCGGCCATCCACCACGGGCCGCGACGGGACTGCCTGCCATGAATGCACCCTTGGCGCACGCCGCGCTTCCACTTCAGCCTTCCACGGCACCGCGCCTGCGCGAGATTCCGTACAACTACACCAGCTTTTCCGACCGCGAGATCGTGCTGCGCCTGCTGGGCGCCCGCGCCTGGGAAATCCTTGACCAGTTGCGTGGTGAACGCCACACCGGCCGCTCGGCCCGCATGCTGTACGAGGTGCTGGGCGACATCTGGGTGGTGCGGCGTAACCCGTATCTGCAGGACGACCTGCTGGACAACCCGCGCCGCCAGCGCATGCTGGTGGAGGCGCTGAACCACCGTCTGCAGGAAGTCGAGAAGCGCCGCACGCCCACCGACGACGCCGGGCGCGACGCCCTGGTGGCCGAGCTGCTGGTGGCCGCGCACCGCGTGGTCGAGGCGTTCGACCGCTCGTTCGGCAAGGTGGCCGAGCTGCGCCGCCACACCGCCAAGGTGCTGGGCAAGCACACGCACAAGGACAACATCAAGTTCGATGGCCTTTCGCGCGTCAGCCACGTGACCGACGCCACCGACTGGCGCGTCGAATTCCCCCTGGTGGTGCTGACGCCCGACACCGAGGAAGAGATGGCCGGCCTGGTCAAGGGCTGCATCGAACTGGGCCTCACGGTCATTCCGCGCGGCGGCGGCACCGGCTACACCGGCGGCGCGATTCCGCTGGACTGGAAGAGCGCTGTCATCAACACCGAGAAGCTGATCACCATGGGGCCGGTGGAGCGCATCGCGCTGCCGGGCGTGGAGGGCGAGGTGCCCACCATCCACACCGAGGCCGGCGTGGTGACCCAGCGCGTGGCCAACGCCGCCGAGGCCGCCGGCCTGGTGTTCGCCGTCGACCCGACCAGCGCCGAGGCCAGTTGCATCGGCGGCAACGTCGCCATGAACGCCGGTGGCAAGAAGGCCGTGCTGTGGGGCACGGCGCTGGACAACCTGGTGAGCTGGCGCATGGTGACGCCCACCGCCGAGTGGCTGGAAGTCACGCGCCTGAACCACAACCTGGGCAAAATCCACGACGCCGAGGTGGCCAGCTTCGAGCTGAAGTATTTCGATGCATCGGGCAAGACGCTCAAGCGCACCGAGCGCCTTGACATTCCCGGCGCCACCTTCCGCAAGGAAGGGCTGGGCAAGGACGTGACCGACAAGTTCCTCGCCGGCCTGCCCGGCGTGCAGAAGGAAGGTTGCGACGGCCTGATCACCAGCGCGCGCTGGGTGCTGCACCGCATGCCCGAGCACACGCGCACCGTGTGCCTGGAGTTCTTCGGCCACGCCAAGGACGCGGTGCCCAGCATCGTGGAGATCAAGGACTTCATGTTTGCCGAGCAGAAGCGCACGGGCACGCTGCTGGCCGGGCTGGAGCACCTGGACGACCGCTACCTGCGCGCCGTCGGCTATTCCACCAAGTCCAAGCGCGGCGGCCTGCCGAAGATGGTGCTGATCGGCGACATCGCCGGTGACGACCCCGACGCCGTGGCGCGTGCATGCAGCGAGGTGGTGCGCATCGCCAACAGCCGCAGTGGCGAGGGCTTCACCGCCGTCGAGCCGCAAGCGCGCAAGAAGTTCTGGGCCGACCGCAAGCGCACGGCGGCCATCAGCCGCCACACCAACGCCTTCAAGATCAACGAGGACGTGGTGATTCCGCTGCCGCGCATGGCCGAATACACCGACGGCATTGAGCGCATCAACATCGAGCTGAGCCTGCGCAACAAGATCGAGACTGCCGACGAGCTGGAGGCCTTCCTGGCGCGCGGCGATCTGCCGCTGGGCCAGGCACCGCAGGGCACGCCGCCGCCGGGGCTGCTGGCCGAGAAAGTGGAACTGGCCCTGGGCGTGATCCGCGAGGTGCGCGCGCTGTGGCAGGGCTGGCTGCGCGATATCGACACGCTGTTCCCACAGTTGCAGGACCACAGCCTGCGCGCCAGTTGGAAGACGCAGATCCGCGATCCGCTGGCCGACATCTTCACCGGCAAGGACTTCGCGCCGCTGATGGCGGCGCTGGGCGAAGTGCAGCAGCGCGTGCTGAAAGGTCGCGTGTGGATCGCCCTGCACATGCACGCCGGCGACGGCAACGTGCACACCAACATCCCCGTGCACAGCGACAACTACCAGATGCTGCAGACCGCGCACGAAGCGGTGGACCGCGTGATGGCGCTGGCCCGCAGCCTGGATGGCGTGATCAGCGGCGAGCACGGCATCGGCATCACCAAGCTCGAATACCTGACCGACGCCGAGATCGCGCCGTTCGCCGACTACAAGCAGCGCGTCGACCCCGAAGGGCGCTTCAACCGCGGCAAGCTGCTGCGCAATAAAGAACTGCCCGCTCACCCTGGGCGCCGCCTGCGCTCGGACCTGAGCAATGCCTACACGCCCAGCTTCGGGCTGATGGGGCACGAATCGCTCATCCTGCGGCAAAGCGACATCGGCGCCATCGCCGACTCGATCAAGGACTGCCTGCGCTGCGGCAAGTGCAAGCCCGACTGCAGCACCCACGTGCCGCGCGCCAACCTGCTGTACAGCCCGCGCAACAAGATTCTGGCCACCTCGCTGCTGGTCGAGGCCTTTTTGTACGAGGAGCAGACGCGCCGCGGCGTCAGCCTGCGGCACTGGGAAGAGTTCGAGGACGTGGCCGACCACTGCACCGTGTGCCACAAATGCCTGGCGCCCTGCCCGGTCAACATCGATTTCGGCGACGTGACGATGAACATGCGCAACCTGCTGCGCAAGATGGGCAAGCAGAGCTTCCGCCCCGGCAAGGCGGCCAGCATGTTCTTCCTCAACGCCACCGAGCCCACCGTCATCAACGCCACCAAGCTCGGCCTATCGGCCGCGTTCGCGGCGCAGCGCGCGGCGGTGGACGTTTTCAAGGTGGCTGGCCGCCAGCAGACCAGGCACCCGCCCGCCACCGTGGGCAAGCCGCCGCTGCGCGAGGAGATCATCCACTTCGTCAACAAGAAGCTGCCCGGCGGCCTGCCCACCAAGACGGCGCGCGCGCTGCTGGATATCGAGGACCGCGCCTACGTGCCCGTCATCCGCGACCCGAAGGCCACCACGGTGGACAGCGAGGCGGTGTTCTACTTCCCCGGCTGCGGCTCCGAGCGCCTGTTCAGCCAGGTCGGCCTGGCCACGCAGGCCATGCTGTGGCACGCCGGTGTGCAGACCGTGCTGCCGCCGGGCTATGTGTGCTGCGGCTACCCGCAGCGCGGCAGCGGCCAGTTCGACAAGGCCGAGAAGATGATCACCGACAACCGCGTGCTGATGCACCGCGTGGCGACCACGCTCAACTACCTCGACATCAAGACGGTGGTGGTGAGCTGCGGCACCTGCTACGACCAGCTGGCGGACTACGATTTCGGCAGCATCTTCCCGGGCAGCCGCATCATCGACATCCACGAATACCTGCTCGAAAAAGGCATCACCCTGCCCGAGGCCGACCGCGGCGCCTACCTGTACCACGAGCCCTGCCACAACCCCATGAAGCAGCAGGATTCCACCAAGACGGTGAAGGCGCTGCTGGGCGACAAGGTGCTGAAGAGCGAGCGCTGCTGCGGCGAAAGCGGCACGCTGGGGGTGACGCGGCCCGACGTGTCGACCCAGGTGCGCTTCCGCAAGGAAGAGGAAATCCGCAAGGGCGAGGCCGAGCTGCGCGCCTCAGGTGCCGTGGGCGAGAAGCAGAACGTGAAGATCCTCACCAGCTGCCCCAGCTGCCTGCAGGGCCTGCACCGCTACCAGGACGACCTGAAAAACGGCCTGCTGGAGGCCGACTACATCGTCATCGAGATGGCGCGCGCCATCCTGGGCGAGAACTGGATGCGCGAGTACGTGGACAGCGCCAACGCGGGCGGCATCGAGCGCGTGCTGGTGTAGGTGTAGGGTGGGCACTTCGTGCCCGCGTTGGCCTATCGAGAGAGTTTCGTCATTCAGGACGCGCCGCCGGTGCCTTGCCCGTCAAGCCCGCCGCCACGGTGGGATACCGCAGCCGCAGCCCCAGTTCGTGTTTCAAACGCCGGTTGTGCATGCGGCGCGATTCGCGCATGAAGGACAGTTGCAGCGGCGAAAGCCGCTCAGCCGCCTGCGCGCGGCTGAAGCGCGGCGGGCGCGGCAGGCCGTACAGGCCGGCGGCCAGGTCGAAGTAGTCGCCCATCTTCAGCTCGCTGTCATCGCAGGCGTGCACCACGCGCTGCGGCTTGCCGCGCCACAGCGCCAGCACCATGGCGCGCGCCAGGTCGTCGGCATGGATGTGGTTGGTGAACACGTCGTCCGCCGCCGCCAGCACGGGCGTGCCGCGCAGCAGGCGCTCGCGCGGCGTGCCGCCGGGGCGGTCTTCCGCATAAATGCCCGGAATGCGCAGAACGCCCACGCGCGGGCCCGCCGCGCGGCCAAAGGCGCGCACGTGGCCCTCGGCCGCCACGCGGCGGTGGGCACGGGCGGTCTGCGGGTTCGGGGCGCGCGTTTCGTCGATCCATGCGCCACCGCAATCGCCGTACACGCCGCTGGTCGAGCCGTACATCAGCGCCACCGGCACGCTGCGCCGCGCCAGCGCGCGCAGCAGCGCCTGGGTGCGCGCATCGCCCTCGCCCTGGGCGGGCGGCGGCGCCAGGTGAATCACGTGCGTGGCGATGCCGGCCAGCCGCTGCAGGCTGGCCGCGTCGTCCAGGTCGCCCGCCAGCGGCACGATGCCCCGCGCGCGCAGCGCCGGCACCGCCGCCGCATCGCGCACCAGCGCCAGCACGCCCACGCGCGGCGACAGCAGCCGCGCCGCCCGCTGCCCCACGTCGCCACAGCCGACGATGAGCACGCGCACGCGCCTGAAGCGCGCCGGCAGCGCGCCAAGGGGAGTCTGGTTTGAGGGCAAAATCGACCGGTTCAGCGGGGTGGAAGACCCCGCGAGGATACTCAAGCCATGACCTACACCATCACCGTGCAACCCAGTGGCCGCAGCTTCGAGGCCGAACCCAGTGAAACCATGCTCGCCGCCGGCATTCGGCAGGGGATAGGCCTGCCCTACGGCTGCAAGGACGGCGCCTGTGGCTCGTGCAAGTGCAAGAAGATCAGCGGCACCGTCACCCACGGCCCGCACCAGGACAAGGCGCTGAGCGCGCAGGAAGAAACCGACGGCTACGTGCTGACCTGCTGCGGCACCGCCACCAGCGACGTGGTGCTGGAGTCGCGCCAGGTCACGCACGCGGGCGCCTTCCCGATCAAGAAAATGCCAGCGCGCGTGGGACCGCTCGAAAAGCTCTCGCCCGACGTGATGCGCCTGAAGCTGCAACTGCCGGCCAACGACATCATCCAGTACCACGCGGGGCAGTACGTCGAGTTCATCCTGCGCGATGGCGCGCGGCGCAGCTACTCCATGGCCAACGCGCCGCACACGCTGGTCGAGAACGGCACGCCCATGATTGAGCTGCACATCCGCCACATGCCGGGCGGCAAGTTCACCGACCACGTGTTCGGCGCCATGAAGGAGAAGGAAATCCTGCGCATCGAAGGGCCTTACGGCAGCTTCTACCTGCAGGAGTCGCCCAAGCCCATCGTGCTGCTGGCCTCGGGCACGGGCTTTGCGCCCATCAAGGCCATCATCGAGCACATGCAGTTCATGGGCATCACACGCGAGACCGTGCTGTACTGGGGCGGCCGCCGCCCGCACGACCTGTACATGGACGAATGGGTGCAGGCACGCTGCGCCGAGATGCCGCACCTGAAGTACGTCCCCGTGGTGTCTGACGCGCTGCCCGAGGACGGCTGGAGCGGCCGCACCGGCTTCGTGCACCTGGCCGTGCTGCAGGACCTGGCCGATCTGTCGGGTCATCAGGTGTACGCCTGCGGTTCGCCCATCGTGGTCGATTCGGCGCGCACTGATTACGTCGAGAAAGCCGGCCTGCCCAGTGAGGAGTTCTTCGCCGACGCCTTTACCAGCGAGGCGGATAAGGCCCCCCCTGAGTCGCCTGCCGCGCCTTCCCCCTGAGGGGGACAACGCTGGCGCCCGGGAAGACCCGGGCACGGCGTTCGCGCGCGGCCTGCTCCGCGGCCATCGGCGCACGCATGCGACAGCTTGAACGGATTCGCCGCTCACGCCCACCACTTTTCAACTCTCGGAAGAATTCGATGCAACGACGCCACCTGCTCATCACCACCCTTGCCCTGGCCGCCAGCGGCGGCGCCTTCGCGCAGACCGCCAAGCCCATCCGCCTGATCGTGCCCTACGCTCCCGGCGGCCCGCTGGACGTGACGGCGCGCGCGCTGGCCGAGCAGGTGAAGGATTCGCTGGGCACCGTGGTGGTCGAGAACAAACCCGGAGCCGGCGGCAACATCGGCAGCGGCATGGTGGCCAAGGCCGCGCCCGACGGCACCACCATCGGCATCGCCGCCGTGGCCACCCACGCCATCAACCCCTGGCTGTTCGGCAAGATGCCCTACGACGCCGCCAGGGACTTCGCCCCCATCACGCAGATGGTGCGCGTGCCCAACGTGCTGGTCATCAACGCCGAGACCGCCGCCCGGCTGAAGATCAGCACGCTGGCCGACCTGATCGCCTATGCGAAAAGCAACCCCGGCAAGCTCAACTACGGCTCGGGCGGCAACGGCTCGGCGGGGCATCTGGCGGGCGAGATGTTCAAGCAGGGCGCGGGTATCTTCGCCGTGCACATCCCGTACAACGGCGCCAACCCGGCACAGCTGGCGCTGCTGTCGGGGCAGGTGGACTTCAACATCGACAACCTGGCCTCGGCCGCCGCCAACATCAAAGCCGGCAAGCTGAAGGCGCTGGCCGTCACCACCGCCCAGCGCTCGGCCATGCTGCCGGGCGTGCCCGCCATGGCCGAAACGCTGAAGGGTTTCGAGGTCGACACCTGGTGGGGTTTGGTGGCCCCCGCCGGCACGCCGCCAGAGGTGGTCGCCAAGCTCAACGCCGCCTTCACCGCCGCGCTGAAAAGCCCCGAGACGCAGCAGCGCTTTGCCATGCTGATGGCCGAGCCCATGCCCACCACGCCCGAGCAGTTCGGCCAGCTCATGTCGCGCGAGCGGGCTCGCTACGAGCCGGTGGTCAAACGCTCGGGCGCCAAGGTGGACTGATGCTGGAAGCGGCTTTGATGCGCATTGACGTTCAACATGACAAATGACGAATGACTTCGCTGCGCTTCAATGACAAATGGCTCATTTGTCATTTGTCATTCGTCATGCGCGGTGCCAGCCGCGGTCAGCTTAAAGGCTTGAGATCAGCCCGCAGCCGGAGGCAGGGGGCGTAGAAGCAGCAACCCGGCAAGTACGAAGTGCGCCACGTCACGCGCACTCATCGCCCTCGTCATTGCGGCGAAAGCGAGAGCGCATGCGGTGGATCGTCCCAGCCATGCAGCACGCCAGACGGCAAACTGCTGTCCGGCTGGCAAGACCTTGAAGTGTGCGGCCCTTCAGGCCGCCTCCACCCGCACCGGCAAGCCCTGGCGCACGGCGGCGCCCGAGATGGCCTCAACCCAGCCGTTGGGCTGCTGCTCGCCGCGCGTCACGTCCACCAGGCCCATCTCGTTCATGTTGACGCCAGCGCCCAGCGCGGCGTTGGCCGTCAGCGCCTTGCCGTCGATGGTGTGGGTGCGGGCACCCAGCTCCTTGTGGCCGTAGCCGTACTCGACGGCGATGGCGCCGCGCATGATGCCTTCGCGCACGATCGCCACGCCAGTGATGCTGCCGCCCGGCCCGGTCACGCGGATCTTCTGGCCGTTGGCAATGCCCAGGCGGGCCGCATCGTCGCGGTGGATCGAGATCGGGTTGTGCGGGTGCACCTGGCGCAGGCGGCTGACGCCGATCGACATCGAGCCCATCAGGTTCGACTTGTACGAGCTCATCAGCAGCGGCCACTCGCTCTCGGGGTACTTCTCGCGCATCGGCGTGCCATCGGCCAAGAGCGGCACTTGCCAGGTCGGGCAGCCGCTGTAGCGCTCGCCGGTCATGCTGTGGCGCATCTTGGCCAGGTCTTCGTCCCACAGCGGCAGCGCCGGCTTGTGCGCCACCTTCAGGTGGTCGCCTTCCCAGGCCTGCTCGACCTTGTCGAAGCGGCCGCCGCGCGTCAGCACCATGGCCACCTGGCGCCATTCGCCGGGTTTCAGCTTGGACTCGAGCAGCTCGCGGTAGCGCTGGTAGCCGGTCACTTCCAGGTCGTCGTCGCTGGCTTCGCCCACGGGCTTGCCGCCCGAGTAGGCGATGTTGGCGGCGCCGCGCAGGTAGAAGTCGGTGGCGTTGTCCAGGTCGAACGTGTTGCCTTCCTTGTCCTTCAGCGCGCCCGGGCCGAAGCCCGGCATCTTCAGCGTGCGCGCCACGGCGAACAGGAAGGACTCCAGGTTGATCGGCTCGCCAGCGGCGTTCTTGGCCACGCGCGGTTCGACCACGGGCGAGCGCACGGTGGAAGTCTTGGCCACCACGTCGGCCCAGGGCACCGAGATGCCCCAGCTTTCGTAGGTCACCGTGTCGGGCACGATGTAGTCGGCGTAGGCGTTGGTCTCGTTGATGAACGGGTTGATGGAGACGATCAGCGGAATGCGCTGGGGGTCCTTCAGCCGCTCGATCAGCGCGTTGCGGAAACCCGAGATGGCATACACCATGTTGGCCATGTGGTTGAACCACACCTTGGCCTTGTAGGGGTAGCCGTTCAGGGCCGAAGCCACCATCTCGCTGGTGATGTTGCCCGCCGCCGGGTACCACGGCGCCGTGGCCGGGTAGGGGTTGGCGCCGCTTTCCTTCTTGCGCTTGAACTCGCTGGAGCGCTCGTACGGCATGCGCCCGCGGCCCAGGCCCAGGCCGCTGGGCTTGGCGCGGCCGGCGAATTCGGCGAAGTTGTAGCGCGGGCCGGGGCCGAAGGGGCCGAACGGGCCGGCGTCCAGCACCAGACCGCCCTTGACGTTCAGGTTGCCGACCAGCGTGTTCAGCATGCCGATGGCGTAGGCGGTGTGGAAGCCCGCGCCGCTCATGGTGCCGCCGTGCGCATCGGCCACCGCGCGCTTGCCGTGGCTGGTGAATTCGCGCGCCAGGTTCTCGATCTCTTCACGCGGCACGCCGCACAGGGCTGAGTACTCGTCCAGCGTGTGCTGGTGCACCGAGCGGCGCAGCATCATGAACGAGCTGGCCACGGCCACGCCCTGGCCTTCGTCGCCCCAGGCGGGCACGTCCAGCGTCATCTCGACCTTCAGGTTGGCCGGTTGCGGCTGGGTGTGCGCCACCAGCGTGCCATCAGCGGCCTGCACGACGTAGACGTCAGGCACATCCTCGACCTTGGGGGCCGGGGCGGGGGCGGCTGGTGCTGCCGCTGCAGCCGCCGCGGCGCCAGAGCCGACAGCCGCTGCTGACGGGGGCTTGGGCGCTGCCGGAGCTGCGGGCGCTGCTGCCGCTGCGGGTGCGGGCTGCTCCACCGGCTTGGGTTCGGGCTTCGGCCAGCCCAGGTCGGCGCCGCGCAGGAAGGTGCCAAAGCGCGGGTGCTTCGGGTCGGCCACCAGCAGGTGCGTGGCGTTGGTCCAGGTCGCCTCGCCCGCGGCCGCCATCGCGGCGGGGCTGGGCTGGCTCAGGTTCTGGGCGTCGTAGCGGTCGTTGTCGATGATCCAGCGGATCAGGCCCAGCGCGAGCGCCAGGTCGGTGGCCGGCTTGATGGCCACCCAGCGGTTGCCGCTGCCGGCCGCCAGGCTGGAGGACGTGGGCAGGATCGGGGACACCACCACGTAGCGGAAGGTGTTGTCCTTGCGCGAGCGTGCCTCAGCCAGTTCACGCCCCTGGCGCTGGAACGGGTTGCCGGCCTGTGCCGGCGCCGTGCCGATGAACAGGCCGAACTTGGCGCTCGGCCAGTCAGGCTTGCCGTGCGGCATGCCGCGCAGGTTGCCCAGCGCGGCACCGGCGCCGACGCGGAAACTCTGCCCGCAGTAGGAGCCGTGGTTGCCAAAGTTGGTGCTGCCGAACGACTGCTCGGTGAAGCGGCGGATCAGCGCCGTGCGCCCCTCGTTGGTGGCGTCGGTGAACATGAACTGGTTCGACTTGGGGCCGTACTCGGGGTTCTCCGGGTCGATCAGCGTCTGTGTGTCGAAGGTCGCGCGCAGGCCGTCGACATGGCCTTCGCCGAACAGGTCGCCGCCTTCGCAGACTTCCTTGACCAGGTCCTCGAACGAGATGCTCTTCCACTCACCGCTGCCACGCGGGCCCACGCGCTTGAGCGGCTGCAGCACGCGGTGCGGGTTCATCTGCTGCTCGGCCATGGCCGAGCCGCGCGCGCAGGTGGTGGCGCGGTCACCCAGGCCGCCATCGCCACCGAGGCGGGCGAACACGTCGCGCACCGGGGTTTCCATGGCCGCCGGGTTGCCGGTGGTCAGCGGGTGGTAGGGGTTGCCAGCCACGCGCAGGATGCGGTTGCTCTCGGTGTCCACGCGCACGCGCACGCCGCACTGCGTCCAGCAGCCGAGGCAGCTCGACATGCTCACCGTCTGGCCCGGCTGGGTCTGCAGCTTGCCGGTGGCCGCATCGATGCGGAACTCGGGCGTCAGCGCGTTGCCGCGCGTGGCGTGCGCCGGCACTTCGCCCGCGCTGCCCGTTACCAGGCCCTTGCCGGCCTTGAACAGGGTTTCGCCATAGCCGGCCGCGAAGGCCGCCAGGCCGCCGGCGGCCACACCGCCGCGCGTGAGCATCTGGCGCTTGCTGAGATCGGGCGGCGTCGTTCCCGCCGGGTTCTTGGTTTTCACTGCGTCATTCATTACCAATCTCCTTGAACCTAGAAACGGCAGTTGGATGCGCCCGAGCGTGCCGTGATGGCCGCGCCAGGCAAGGCGCGAGGATGCAGCGCACTCGTGTGCGCAAGGACGAGCAACGCTGCATGGCGCGGCCAGCGCGGTGCGATCGGGTGCATAGCGTATTCACCCAACAGGTGAGCGTGATCGAAGCCTAGAAATTCAGTGTTCATGCGGATTACCCAAAAATGGCAAGCGGTCAACTGGCGTTTCTAGGTTCAGTCAGGCCAGCGCCGCATGGGCGCGGGGCGGGAAGCGGAACAGTCCCCAGGTCACGATGGCGATCAGCGCGGCCACCAGGCCGAACACGCCGACCATGCCGAGCACGCCGTCACCACCCAACGAGATGCCTTGCAGGTACAGCCCGGCGCCGAACTTGGGCACCGTCTGCACGGCCATGAACACGATCCAGCGGAACACCCAGGCGGCCACCAGCATGGCCAGGGCCAGCAGCAGCGCATAGCCGGCGCTCATGCCGCCGGGCACCGGCCGCCAGATCAGCGCCAGCAGCACCAGGCCACCGATGACCGAGCCCACCAGTGCCAGCTTCCAGGCGCCAAAGTCATTGAACAGGCTGATCGCCTCGCTGAACGAGGGCGACTGACCCAGCGCGCCCAGCAAGGCCCAGACCAGGGCCGTCACCACCAGCGCCAGCGACACCCATTGCGCGATGCGGCGCACCAGCAGCAGCGGCGCGGCGCCCAGGCTGGCAGGCAGCCAGCGTGCGACCAGCAACACGGCGCCCAGCGTGCCCAGCATGCCGGTCAGCGCCAGGTTGATGGGCAGGAACGGCGTGGCCCACAGCGGCCGTGCACGCACCACCATCATCTCGCCGCCGGTGTAGGTGAGGATGCTCAGCGCGCTCAGCGCCAGCAGCACCGCCACCAGGCGCAGCAGGCCGGGCTTGCGCAACCACCACAGGGCTGCGAAGGCCAGTGACAGCACCACGAACACGGGCAGAAGGAAGGCGCCCAGCGACATCCACGACCAGGGCGTGGGGTGTGCGTAGAAGTGCCAGAAGCGGCCCGGCTGGTGCAGGTCGGCCAGCAGCGAGACCGGGGCGGCGATGGCGGTGACCAGCAGCACCGTCACCACGGCGGGCAGCAGCCGGGCGCGGTCGGATTCTGCGCTGCCGAAGGCCAGCCAGGCGGCCAGCAGCGCCGCGGTGGCGGCAATGCCGATGAGGAAGAAGTACTGCACGGCCCAGGGCAGCCAGGCCGCTTCGTAGGCGGGGGTGAGCAGTTCGATGATGTCCATGATGTTCTCCTGCGTCGATCAAGCCTCGGGCACCACGCGCACGCCGGCCTGGCCGTCGATGCCGTTGACGAACTCGTCGGGCAAGCCGATGTAGAAGACGTGCGGGCGCGTGCCCAGGTCGGGCTTGAGCACCTTGATCTCGCCCTTGTTGTCGCGCAGCAGCGTGGAAATCTCGCTCTGCGGGTCGTTCAGATCACCGATCTTGCGGGCGCCGCCCACGCAGCTTTCGACGCAGGCAGGCAGCAGGCCGGCCTCCAGCCGGTGTTCGCAGAAGGTGCACTTGTCGGCGGTCTGCGTTTCGTGGTTGATGAAGCGGGCGTCGTACGGGCAGGCCTGCACGCAATAGCCGCAGCCCACACAGCGCTCGTTGTCCACCAGCACCACGCCATCGGTGCGCTGGAAGGTGGCCTGCACCGGGCACACCGGCACACAGGGCGGGTTGTCGCAGTGGTTGCACAGGCGCGGCAGGCTCACCATGGCGGGCGGCGCGCCCTGGACCTTGGTGTCGACTTCGTACTGCAGCACCGTGGTGCGGAACTGGCCGAGTGGCGGCAGGTTCTCCATCGAGCAACTCACGGTGCAGGCCTGGCAGCCGATGCAGCGGCGGATGTCCACCAGCATGCCGTAGCGCTTGCCGTCGGCGCCGGGGCGGCGTGCGGGTTGGCTGCCGATGGCGGCTTCAGCCGGGTCAGCGGCCACCACCATGCCGGTGGCCGTGACGCCAAAGCCCAGCAATGCGCGCAACAGGCCGCGCTTGCTGGTCGACGGAGAGGCGGGAGGGGTTGGAGTGGTCATTGTGTGGAGGTCCCTTCAAGACGCTTTTCAACGCGTGTCCCAATGTAAGAATCAATAACCCCACTGCCAATCAGGTGAATGAAGGAGTGGGCTAGACGCTTTTCCCTATTGCTGACCGGGTTACTCGGAATTGAAATGCAGCCGGTGATGTCTTTTCCCCGCACCCTTTCACGCGCGATGCGCCAGCTTTGGCTGGGCGCATGGCTGTGCTGCTGGGGCGCGCTGGCCTGGGCGCAGGATGGCGCCCCGGTGCGCATCGGCGTGCTGGCGTACCTGGGTGCCGATGCCGCGGTGGCCGAATGGACGCCGGTAGCCACCCAACTGCAGCGTGCCCTGCCAGGCCGCACGGTGGAATTGATCTCGATGGACCACGCCGCGCTGAACGACGCGGCGCAATCGGGCCGCGTCGATTTCATCATCACCAACCCGGGGCATTACGTCGAACTTGAATCGCGCGTGGGCGCCTCGCGCATCCTCACGCTGCAGACCGGCGGCACGCTGCCCACGTCGGCCTGGCAGGCGGTGGGCGCGGCGGTGGTCACGCTGGCAGGCAACCCGCGCATCCAGCGGTTGGCCGATCTGCGCGGGCAGCGCGTGGCGGTGGTGGGCAAGGAGGCGTTCTCGGGCTACCAGCTGGTGTGGCGTGAGCTGGCGGCGGAAGGCATTGACCCGTCCCGCGATCTGCGGCAACTGCTGGTGGTCGGCCTGCCGATGGACCGCGTGCTGGATGCCGTGGCCAGCGGCGCGGCCGATGCGGGCTTCGTGCGCGCCTGCATGATTGAGAGCCGGCCTGAATGGCGCCAGCACTTTCGCGTGGTGTCGGCGCGGCCCGAAGCCGGCTTTGCCTGCGCCACCTCCACCCGCGTCTACCCCAACTGGCCCATTGCCACGCTGCGCCACACCGATGCCGCGCTGGCACGCCAGGTCACGCTGGCGCTGCTGCAGATGCAGGCCGGCGACAGCCCCATCACCTGGGCCGTGCCGGCCGATTACCAGGCGGTGCACGAGCTGCAGCGCGAGCTGAAGATTGGCCCCTACGCCAACCTGGGCGTGCCCACGCTGACGGCGCTGGCGCAGCGCTACTGGCCGTGGCTGGCGGGGCTTCTGGGCCTGATCGCGCTGGGCGGCATCTATACCCTGCACGTCGAGCGCCAGGTGCAGGCGCGTACCGCCGACCTGCGCCAGGCGGCGCGCGAGCGCGATGAGCTGGAAGGCCGCCTGCGCGAAAGCCGCGAGCAGGCCGAGCACATGGCGCGCCTGTCGGTGCTGGGCGAGCTGTCGGGCACGCTGGCGCACGAGTTGAACCAGCCGCTGGCGGCGATCGGCAATTACGCGCACAGCCTGATCCGCCGCATCGACAACCAGCGGCTGACACCCGACGCCGCGCGCGAAGCCGCCAGCGAGATGGCCGGCCAGGCCGAGCGCGCCGCCGGCGTGTTGAGCCGCATCCGCGCCTTCGCCAAGAAGCGCGTGGCGCAGCGGCAGGCGGTCGACCCGGTGACGCTGGTGCACGAGGCCGTGGCACTGTTCCGCGGCATGCAGGTGCATGCGCCGCCGGTCGACGTGGTGGGCGAACTGCCCGTCGGCACCTTGTTGACGGTGGATGCGCTGCAGATTCAGCAAGTGCTGCTCAACCTGCTGAAAAATGGCATGGACGCGACGCGCCAGCTAACGGTCGAGCGGCAGCCGCTCACCGTCAGCCTGCGGCACGCTGGTGGTGGCGTGCACATCGGCGTGCGCGACCGTGGCGAGCCGCTCACGCCCGAGCAACAATCCGGGCTGTTCGAGCCCTTTTTCACCACCAAGGCCGATGGCATGGGCCTGGGTTTGTCGATCTGCCGCAGCATTGCCGAGGCCCATGGCGGCCGACTCGACGCCACGCCGGCCGCCGATGGCCCCGGCCTGTGTTTCACCCTGACCTTGCCGCACGATGACCGCATCCATCCCCGCGACCACCTCCACAGTGCTTGACTGGCAGATCCACCTGGTCGACGACGACGCCGCGTTTCGCCGCTCGCTGGTGTTCCTGCTCGAATCCATGGGCTGGGCCGTGCAGGCCCATGGTTCGGCGGCGGATTACCTGACCCACGGCCTGCCGCACATCGAGCAGACCGGCTGCCTGCTGCTGGACGTGCGCATGCCCGGCATGAGCGGGCTGGAGCTGCAGCAGGCCCTGATCGCGCGCGGGTTGTACCTGCCGATCGTGTTTCTGACCGGGCATGGCGACGTCGAACTGGCGGTGCAGGCCATGAAGCGCGGCGCCTTCGACTTCCTGGAGAAGCCTTTCAAGGACCAGCGCTTGCTTGACATCGTGTCAGCTGCACTGCGCCAGCGCGAGATCGAGCGCGCCGCCACCGACCGCGCGCGCCAGGCCGCCGAGCGGCTGGCGCGACTGTCCCCGCGCGAGGCCGAGGTGGCCCGTCTGGTCGCGCGCGGCCTGCCCAACAAGCTGGTGGCGCGCGCGCTGGACATCAGCGAGAAGACGGTGCATATCCACCGTCAGCACGTGATGGAAAAGGCTGGGGTGGGCAGCGCGGCGGAACTGGCGCGCCTGATGCTGCAAGGCGACCCGCGTGCGCTGGATTGAAGAGCAATACCGCAATACGTTCGAGCCCGGTGATCAGCACGGGGGGCTTTGAGGGCGGGCGCTCCTACCGTTTTGCGCTCCAAACGATGACGAATGCCTTTCTTGTCATTGAACCTATTGAGAGTTTTGCCATTCAGGACAAGCCTATGTCATGCCATCACCTCATCCCGTCATTGCGGCGAAGGCCGCAATCCACACGGTGTCCGTGGGTCAACGCCCCGCGTCAAGGTGACGCCCCATGGATTGCGGCCTTCGCCGTAATGACGAGGGAATGTGAGGGGGTTTTTCTGATGGCCCGCGCTGTCGTGATTTTTGAAAACTTCAACAGGTTTCAGCGTCCGGCGGCTCGCCAGCGGCGTCGCGGTTACGCTGGCGCAACTCAGCCAGCTTGTCGCCGATCCTGATCTCCAGCCCGCGCGGCACAGGCTGGTAGAACTGCTGCGCTGGCATGCCTTCGGGCAGGTAGCGCTCGCCCGCCGCGAAGCCGCCAGCCTCGTCGTGCGCGTAGCGGTAGCCCTTGCCGTAGTCGAGCTGCTTCATCAGCTTGGTGGGCGCGTTGCGCAGGTGCATGGGCACGGGGCGCGTGGTGTCACTCTTGACGAAGGCCCTGGCGGCGTTGAAGGCCTTGTAGACGGCGTTGCTCTTGGGCGCCACGGCCAGGTACACCACGCACTCGGCCAGCGCCAGTTCGCCTTCGGGGCTGCCCAGGCGCTCGTACACGTCGGCTGCGTCGAGTGCCAGGCGCAGCGCGCGCGGGTCGGCCAGGCCGATGTCCTCGCTGGCCATGCGGATCAGGCGGCGCGCCAGGTAGCGCGGATCGGCACCGCCGTCGAGCATGCGCGCGAACCAGTACAGCGACGCATCGGGATCGCTGCCGCGCACCGACTTGTGCAACGCGCTGATGGTGTCGTAGAACTGCTCGCCGCCCTTGTCGTAGCGGCGCAGGCGCTCGCCCAGCACCTTCAGCAGCCAGGCGTCGGTGATGGTGTCGACCTGCTCGGCGCGGGCGGCGACGAACAGTGTCTCCAGCGTGTTCAGCAGGCGGCGCGCATCGCCGTCGGCGTAGGCGATGAGGCGCTCTTTCGCTTCTGTTTCGATAGCTGCCTGCGCTTGCTCCGCCTGCGCCCGAGCCAGAATCTGCTTCAGATCGTCTTCATTGAGCGGCTGCAGCACATAGACGGCGGCGCGCGACAGCAGGGCGGAATTGACCTCGAACGACGGGTTTTCGGTGGTGGCGCCGATGAAGGTGAACAGGCCGCTCTCGACGTGCGGCAGAAAGGCATCCTGCTGACTCTTGTTGAAGCGGTGCACTTCGTCGACGAAGACGATGGTGGCCTGTGGCGCCAGGCCATCGCGCGCCTTCTCGGCCAGTTCCACCGCCTCGCGGATGTCCTTCACGCCGCCCAGCACCGCGCTGATGGGGATGAACTGCGCATCGAACGCATCGGCCATCAGCCGCGCGATGGTGGTCTTGCCGGTGCCCGGTGGCCCCCACAGGATGCAACTGTGCGGCTGGCCCGACTCGAAGGCGATGCGCAGCGGCATGCCCTCGCCCAGCAGGTGCTGCTGGCCCACCACCTCGGCCAGCGCGCGCGGGCGCAGGCGCTCGGGCAGGGGCACGTGCAGGGTGGCGCCGTGGCGGGGTTCGCGTGAAACAGTCATCCTAGAAACGGCAGTTGGATGCGCCCGGGCGTGCCGCGCTGGGCGTGTCAGGCAAGACGCGAGGACGCGGCAGGCTCGTGCCTGCAAGGACGAG
>JAUNUR010000102.1 GCA_030538085.1 Pseudomonadota bacterium
GTGAACTACGTCATCCTGGGCGGAGACAATGCGGGCGAGCACCTGCTGATGTGAGTCGGCGCAGGCCGCTGGGAAACAGCGGCTGCCGGGCATCAGTGCCCTCTATTTGTTTGCTGCTGCGTAGGTAGCTCAGAAAGTGGCCGATGCCGCGCCCCAGTCGCCCGTGGCGTTCGCTGCCGTGTAGGTAGCTCAGAAAAGGGCGCGTTGCACAGCCGGGTATCGCGCACGGTTCGCTGCCGTGTAGGTAGCTCAGAAATGTCCGCGCCCTTGGCGTCGATCACGCGCGGCGTTCGCTGCCGTGTAGGTAGCTCAGAAAACGGAGTTGGCACAAATTGCGGCGGCCGGCGGGTTCGCTGCCGTGTAGGTAGCTCAGAAACGCATCAGCTTCGGCCACGACCCGCAGGTGTATGTTCGCTGCCGTGTAGGCAGCTCAGAAAAGTTTCAGCAGAACTTCGCCACTGAGGTAGGTTGTTTGCTGCCGTGTAGGCAGCTCAGAAAAGGCACGCAAAGCCCTTGCCAATGGCGTCGGTGTTCGCTGCCGCATAGGCAGCTCAGAAAATCACAGCCGCTCTGATGCAGGTGTACGGCTGTTCGCCGCCCTCAGCGCATCAACTCGCGCGCCAGCCGGTTCACGCGGTGTCCCTTGGTCGCCAGCGCATCGACGATGCTGAAATGGTTCAGCCCCGGCAGCGCCGCCGCCAGCGGCACGCGCTCGCGGCCCCAGGCCTGCTGAATCAGGCGGTTCTGGCGCAGGTATTCACCGCTTTCGTCGCTCCCCACCACGGCCACGAAGCGCCCGCGCACCGGCGGCGGCAGGCGCGCCGGGCTGGCGTCGTGCACCTGCTGCGGCGTCAGGCGCAGCGCCTCTTGCAGGCTGGGCGTCTGCATCAGCGGCGCCAGGTCGTACAGGCCCGACAGGCCCATGGCGCGCTTCACCACGTCGGGCTGCAAATCAGCGTCAAACACCTTCCACGCACAGGCCAGCATCATCGCCGCCAGGTGGCCGCCGGCTGAATGGCCGATGACGCTGATGCGCGCCGGGCTGGCACCCAGGCGCCGCGCATGGCGCCAGCTCCAGCCCACGGCGCGCGCCACCTGCAGCGTGATCTGCGGAATGCTGGCCCGCGGACACAGCGAATAATTGGGCACCACCACGGCGGCGCCCGCATCGTGCAACGCGGCGGCGATGAAGCCGTGAAACGACTTGTCCAGCGCCCGCCAGTAGCCACCGTGAATGAACACCACCAGCGGCGCACCCTTGCCCTTGGCGGCAAAGGCGTCCAGCCGCTCGCGCGGAGCATCGCCATAGGGCACGTCCAGCTCGCACGGCAGGCTCTTGCGCGCCAGCGCCGATTCGGCCACCCAGCGGGTGAAGTAATCGCCATGTGCCGGCACGCGCAGCCGGTTGTTGTACATGCGCTCCAGCCATTGGGTGTCGGGCTGGTCACGACGGGAGGAATCGTTGAAGCGGGCCATGATGGGTCACGCTATTGTCGCAAAAGGTTTCGCGCTGGCGGCGGCAACCCCGCCAATTTTTCATCACAACCCCGTGTGTTGTCCCGCACATGATGGGTATGCGTGATCGCGCCTTGCCTGCGGGCCAATGCAGCCATTTCAGCGCATCCAGGCATTGGCGGGGCCGCACACTAAAATTGGCTGAATCACACGCCCGTTGCGGGTAAACAGCTATTACTTGAGGAGCATCAAGATGAAACTGGCACTGCTGGGCACTGGCCGCATGGGCTTTCCGATGGCGCGCCGGCTGTGCCAGGCCGGGCACGAAGTGCATGTGTGGAACCGCAGCGCCGGCAAGGCCGCGCCGCTGGCCGCCGATGGCGCCACCGTGCACGCCAGCGCCGCCGCAGCCGCTACCGCGGGCGACATCGTCATCGGCATGCTCGAAAACGGCCCGGTGGTCGCCAGCGTGCTGTTCGAGCAGGGCACCGCCGCCGCCATGCGGCCCGGCACGTTGTTCATCGACATGGCCTCCATCAAGCCGCGCGAGGCCCGCGAGCACGCCGCGCGGCTGGCCCAGCACGGCGTTGCCCAGCTTGACGCGCCCGTCTCCGGCGGCACCGTGGGCGCCGAGGCCGGCACCCTGGCCATCATGGCTGGCGGCAGCGCCGAGGACTTCGCCCGCGCCCAGCCCGTGTTCGAGGTGCTGGGCCGCGCCACCCACGTCGGCCCCGCGGGCGCGGGACAGCTTGCCAAGCTGGCCAACCAGATGATCGTCGGCATCACCATCGGCGCCGTGGCCGAGGCCCTGCTGCTGTGTGAAAAAGGCGGCGCCGACCCCGCCAAGGTGCGCCAGGCCATCGGCGGCGGCTTTGCCGACAGCCGCATCCTGCAACTGCATGGCGAGCGCATGGTGCGGCGCGACTTCGCGCCACGCGGCAGCATGCGAGTGCAGTTGAAAGACATGCGCAACGCGCTGGAAACCGCCACCGACATGGGCTTTGCCGCGCCCATCACCGGTGCGCTGGAGCAGCTCTACGCCACGGCCATCGACCATGGCGACGCCGACCTGGATCATTCCGGCCTGTTCGTCGAACTGGCCCGTCGCAACGGCATGCACTGACCACCTGGCCCCGGCCAGCCGTTGGCTGGCGTGTGAAATATCGCCCCGCGCGCCAGCCAAAGCAGCGCTAAAATGCGCCTACCTTCGTGGGGGGGTAGCTCAGCTGGGAGAGCGCCGCGTTCGCAATGCGGAGGTCGGGAGTTCGATCCTCCTCCTCTCCACCACTTATCCAAAAACCAACCGAAAACGGTTGGTTTTTTTGTCTATTTCCATCAGAACCACCCCTTGCCAGGTTTGCGATACGCCAACCTGCTGGGCTGCTTCTATTGCGCCCGAGCGGCAGGTCAAGCGGCTCCCCCATCAGCCCGACGGCTTCGAAGGCAAACTCGCCAGCAGCAAGTGGGCCACCATCGGCTGGAACTGGGCGTATTGAAGAGGCTACCCGGATCCTCGGCCTTATTTCGACCAGCGTTGGCCCAAGCCAACGCTTGCCGCGACAAGCTTGAGGACAGGCCCCAAAAGAAAAAGCCCGCACGAAGCGGGCTGAAAATCTTTGGAGGTTGAATATCCCTGAACGGGAACCCGATCCTATGGCGCGCCCTGCCCCCTGACAAGGAATTACTGCACGGTTTCCCGGCCTGGCCGCGCTGGTGGCGCCAGCAAGCCTTGCAGCCTGGGCAGCGCGGCCTGGGCATTGGCCGTGGTGGTTTCAGCCCACGCCTCTGGCGATACGCCACGCAACCGCGCCACCTCGGCCCCGATGCGCGGCAGTTCCCCTGGCTCATTGCGACCCTGTGCTTGACCAGCCGCGCGCTGCTCGGCGGTGGCATACAGCCAGTGCGGGGGGATGTCGGGCGCGTCGGTCTCCATCACGATGGCGGCGGCGGGCAGCCCGGCCACCAGCGCGCGCAGGCGCGAGGCGCGTTCGTAGGTGACGGCGCCGCCGAAGCCCAGCTTGAAGCCCATGTCCAGAAACATATCGGCCTGCTGCCGGCTGCCGTTGAAGGCGTGGGCGATGCCGCTGGGCACGGCGATCTCGCGCAGACCTTTCAACACCTGGTCAACCGAGCGCCGCACGTGCAGGATCACCGGCAGGCCATGGCGGCGCGCCAGCTTGAGCTGCTCGCGAAAGAAGTGCTCCTGCCGCTCGCGCAGCAGGCCCGCGGCCAGTTCAGGCACGAAATAGTCCAGCCCGATTTCGCCCACCGCCACCAGGCGCGGGTCGGCGGCATGGGCGGTGAGCACCTCGTCCAGCCGCGCCAGGGCATCCTCCGCGGCCCGCTCCACATACATGGGGTGGATGCCCAGGGCATAGGCGTCGCCATGGCGGTGCGCCAGCGCGCGCACCTCATCGAACGCCTTGGCCTCGACCGCCGGAATCACGCACAGCGCTACGTTTTCAGAAGCTGCCCGCGCCCGCACGGCGGCCACATCGGGCAGGAATTCCGCCGCATCGAGGTGGCAGTGGGTGTCGATCCAGAAGGCCATGGCCGCATCATGCCCCAGCGCCCCGGTCGATGATGCCCCCGCACGGAAAGCGCGAACCGTGATACCGTGGCACATCCCGTGTCCCGCCAATGCCCCCAGGTGATCCGCATGCGTCGACCCGCGCTTTACAGCCGTTCCGCTCCTCGGCCCATTGCCACGCCAGCCGGCACCGTGTTGCCAGTGCCGCCGGTGCCCGGCGCGCAGCCCGCCACTTTGCCCCACCTTCAAAAACTGGCCGCCGCGGCGCGCCATCCCGGCACGCTGTGGGCGGCCATCGCCGCGCTGGCCCTGGCACTGGCCTTGCCAGGCACGCCCTGGCGCACGCCGGTGCAGCGCCAACTGACACAGGACGACATCAACGCCGCCGTGATGCACACGCTGACGCACAAGGCCCTGCCCTCGCCCGCCGCCCGCGCCGCCGCCGCCGTGGGGCCCTCGCTGGTGCGGGTGGAGGGCGAGATCGAAGGCCCCAAGGACCGCCGTGGCCGCGCCGAGATGGGTCGTGGCGTGGGCACGGGCGTGGTGATCATCGACAACGGCACCATCCTGACCAATCTGCACGTGGTGCAGGAGGCATCGAACATCACCGTGACTTTTGCCGACGGCACCGAGTCGCCCGCGGCCATCGTCAACACGCAGCCCGAGAACGACCTGGCCGTGCTGCGCGCGCTGAAGATTCCCGACGACCTGCAGGCCGCCACCATGCGCTCCACCGCCGACCTGATGCCGGGCGACGAGGTGGTGGCCATGGGCTTTCCGTTCGGCATCGGGCCGTCGGTGTCGGCGGGCGTGGTGTCGGGCCTGAAGCGCGGCTTCAAGTCGCCCGAGGGCGGGCAGGTGATGGGCAACCTGATCCAGTTCGACGCCGCCGCCAACACGGGCAACTCGGGCGGGCCGCTGGTCACCATGGATGGTCAGGTGGTGGGCATCGTCACCGCCATCCTCAACCCGACGCCGGCGCGCACCTTTCTGGGCATCGGGTTTGCCGTGCCCATTGAAAACGCTGCCGCGGCCGCCGGCCAGCCGCCGTTCTAAAAATGCACCCCCCTGAGTCGCTGACGCGCCTTCCCCCCTCTCCTGCGGGAGGGGGGACAACGCCAGTGGCCGGCACAGGTCCGGCCACGGCGTTCGCTGGCATGGCCTGCTCCGCGGCCATCTGAATTTTTGGAGTATCGACCGCATGAGCACGACCAACGAATCCTTCCGGCAAGACCCCGCCACCGCCGAGTTGATGGAGCGGATCCTCTACGAGGTCAAGCGCATCGTGGTCGGGCAAGACCGCTTTCTGGAGCGCGTGATGGTCGCGCTGCTGTCCAGCGGGCACCTGCTGGTGGAGGGCGTGCCGGGGCTGGCCAAGACCCTCACCGTCAAAACGCTGGCGCAGGTGCTGCAAGGCCAGTTCAAGCGCATCCAGTTCACGCCCGACCTGGTGCCGGCCGACCTGATCGGCACGCGCATCTACAACCAGAAGACGGGCGAGTTCAGCACCGCGCTGGGCCCCGTGTTCACCCACCTGCTGCTGGCCGACGAGATCAACCGCGCGCCGGCCAAGGTGCAAAGCGCGCTGCTGGAAGTGATGCAGGAGCGGCAAGTGACGATTGCCGGGCAGACGCATTTCGTGCCCGAGCCTTTTCTGGTGATGGCGACGCAGAACCCCATCGAGACCGAGGGCACCTACCCGCTGCCCGAGGCGCAGGTGGACCGCTTCATGATGAAGGTGCTGGTGAGCTACCCGAGCGACGAGGAAGAGTTCGTCATCGCCCAGCGCGTGACCGGCCCGCGCATCGACGTGGACCCCGTCGCCAGCATGGAGCAACTGGCCGCGCTGCAACACCAGTGCCGGCGGGTGTATGTCGATCCCTCGCTGATGCAGTACGCCGTCCGGCTGGTATCGGCCACGCGCACGCCAGGCGAGGTGGGCCTGAAGGAGCTGGCGCCGATGATCAGCTTTGGCGCCAGCCCGCGCGCCACCATCGGCCTGATCGAGGGCGCCAAGGCGCTGGCCATGATGCGCGGGCGCACCTACGCCCTGCCCGAGGACATGAGCGACCTGGTGCCCGACGTGCTGCGCCACCGCCTGGTGCTGTCGTACGAGGCGCTGTCCGAGGGGCTGTCGGTCGACCAGATCGTGCTGCGCATCATGGCCAAGGTGCCGCCGCCGCCCAAGCCGCTGGCGCACGAGAAGCAGGCTGCATGAGCGCGCGCGCCCTGCCCGTGGGAGCGGCCTTGGCCCCGATACAACGCCCCACCCCGCACCGCGGCCCCATCGCGGGCAAGCCCGCTCCCACAAAAACCATAGCTGCCTGCGCTTACAGGGCGGGCGTTACAGCCCAAAAATACCCTGAACCTGTGGGAGCGGCCTTGGCCGCGATAGGCGCATCGCCTGGCGCAGTCGGTCATCGCGGGCAAGCCCGCTCCCACACGGTGACGCCATGATCCGCTGGCTGCGACGCAACCCGACCCCACTGCCGCACGCGGTGCCCAACCCGCCGCGCGCTGCCGACGCAGCGCCGGTGCCCGAAAGTGCCGACCACCTGCTGCGCCGGCTGGAGTGGTCGGTGCTCAGGCGGCTTGATGGCATGCTGCAAGGCCACTACCGCACGCTGATGCGCGGCACCGGGCTCGACCTGGCCGACCTGCGCGAATACCAGATGCACGACGACGTGCGCCACATCGACTGGAACGTCACCGCGCGCATGCAGACGCCGCATGTGCGCGTGTTCTCCGAAGACCGCGAGATGGCGGCGTGGTTTCTGCTGGACCTGAGCCCGTCGGTGGATTTCGGCTCGGGCACGCACGCCAAGCGCCAGGTGTCGGCCCGGTTCGTGGCCGTGCTGGCGCGGCTGCTGACGCGGCACGGCAACCGCGTGGGCGCGCTGATGTACGGCGCGGAAGTCGAGAAAATGGTTCCCGCCCGCGCCAGCCGACAGCATGTGCTGCACCTGTTGCACGCCATGCAACAGGTGCGGCCCACGGACACTGCCAACACCAGCGGCACAAGGCTGTCCGAGCTGCTGCTGGCGGCGGCCAACGCCATCCAGCGCCGCTCCACGATCTTCGTGGTGTCGGACTTCATCAGCGAGCCTGGCTGGGAAAAGCCCCTGGGCCAGCTCGCGCTGCGCCACGAGGTCATCGCCGTGCGCCTGACCGACCCACTGGAGCTGGAACTGCCCGACCTGGGGCTATTGACCCTGCGCGACGCCGAAACGGGCGAGCAATTGCTGGTCGACACGCACAGCCCCGGTTTCCGCAAGCGCTTCGCCGCCATCGCCGCGCAGCGCGAGGCCGAACTGCGCGAATCGCTGGCGCGCGCCGGCGTGGACACGCTGGAGCTGTCCACCCATGACGACCTGCTGGAGGCCGTGTTGCGCTTCACCGACCTGCGCAAGCAGCGCGCCCGGCTGGCAGTGGGCGGGGGAATGCCCGCCCACCTTCGCAAGAGCGCCTGATCGGGCGAAAATGAACGCGCATACCGCCCCACCATGAACCTCACCTGGCCTGCCTTCCTGACATGGCCTGCGGCCATCCCGCAGCCAGGTTTTTTGTGGCCGCAATTCCTGTGGCTGCTGCTGCTATTACCGCTGCTGGTGCTGTTGTACCTGTGGCTGCAAGGGCGCAAGAAGAAGCTGGCCGTGCGCTACGCCAGCCTGACCATCGTGAAAGCGGCCATGGGCCGTGGCCCCGGCTGGCGCCGGCATCTGCCGCCGCTGCTGATGCTGGCGGCGCTGGCGGCCATGCTGCTGGCCGCCGCGCGCCCGGTGGCCCTGCTGGTGCTGCCATCCAACCAGCAGACCATCATCCTGGCCATGGACGTCTCGGGCAGCATGCGCGCCGCCGACGTCGAGCCCAACCGCCTGGTGGCGGCGCAGAACGCGGCCAAGGCCTTCCTGAAAGACCTGCCGCGCGACGTCAAGGTGGGCATCGTGGCTTTCGCCGGCTCGGCGCAGGTGGCGCAACTGCCCACGCTCAACCGCGAAGACCTCGTCACCGCCATCGACCGCTTTCAGCTGCAGCGCGCCACGGCCACGGGCAACGCCATCGTCATTTCTCTGGCCACGCTGTTCCCCGATGCCGGCATCGAGCTGCAGCAATTCAATTTCGAGCACATGCGTGGCATGCGCGGCATGGGCCGCCCGCTTGACCAGATGCCACCCAGGCAGAACGAATTCATCCCAGTGCCACCGGGCTCGTACACCTCGGCCGCCATCATCATGCTGACCGACGGCCAGCGCACCGTTGGCGTCGACCCGCTGGACGCCGCCAAGATGGCCGCCGACCGCGGCGTGCGCGTCTACACCGTGGGCGTGGGCACCGTGGAGGGAGAAACCATCGGTTTCGAAGGCTGGTCCATGCGCGTGCGGCTGGACGAAGACACCCTGAAAGACGTTGCCCTGCGCACCGCCGCCGAGTACTACCACGCCGGCACCGCGCAGGACTTGAAGAGCGTGTATCAAAACCTCAGCAGCCGCCTGACGCTGGAGAAAAAGGAAACCGAAATCTCCGCCCTGTTCGCGCTGGCGGGGGCGCTGCTGGCGCTGCTGGCGACGGGCTTGTCGATGCTGTGGTTCAACCGTATTCTGTGAGCTCGCAAAGCTCTACGGAAAAAAAGTCCTGCAGCGCTTGAGATGCCATCGCGGAAAGCTATCGCATTAATAGCATGGCGGGCGCAGCGGCGGTGAAGACGGGCCCCGAACCGGGCGCAGGCACTGGGAACGCACCCGACGCCCGTGGGAACCTCAGCTTATTGAGGTTTTCAAAAATCACGACAGCGCGGGCCATCAGAAAGAAATCTCCCTCTGGGAGAGGGTTGGGGTGAGGGCAAGCGGCGTGTCATGAATTACGAAATTTTCAATAGCGATCATCGTCCTTGAAACCTAGAAACGGCAGTTGGATGCGCCCGAGCGTGCCGTGATGGGCGTGTCAGG
>JAUNUR010000103.1 GCA_030538085.1 Pseudomonadota bacterium
TAAAGACGGTACTGCCACGAAAGAAATCGTAGTAACGATCAACGGCGCGGACGAAGTGCCGATGTTGGGGGACAGTTCTGCTATCGTTTCAGAAGAAGGTTTGCCGGGCGGCAACCCCGACAGCGTTGGCAACCCAAAAGACACCACCAACTCAGCGACCGCCACCGGCACCATGAACGTGAGCGGCGCCACCAGCGTGGTGTTCGACCTCACAGGTCAGCCAAGCAGCATTGGTGGCACCAAAGTTGCCTGGGCTCTGAGCAATGGCGACAAGACCATTACTGCTTATCTGGACACCAATGGCAACAACATCGTTGATACAAGCGAGACTACCAAGGTACTGACTGCCACTATTAACGACAATAGCGGCAGCTACACGGTCACGCTCAACAGCGCCATCATGCACCCCGACAAAACGTCCGAAGACATTGTGGGCACCCCATTGAAGGTGACGGCCACCAACGGGACGGGGTCTGTCACAGCCAATTTTACGGTGAGTATCGAGGACGATTCGCCGACGACCGGCGCTACGGTGTCAATGATCAACAACCCGCCGAAGCAGGACACGAACCTCATCCTGATCGTCGACACGACCACATCAATGGATAATGCCGTCGGGACGTCGACCCGAATGGAAGTGATGAAAAAGGCGCTGTCACAACTGATGGACACCTACAGCGGCCTGGGTACTGTCAAAGTCACTTTGGTCGGTTTTGTAGGCGGACAAGCCAGAACTCTCGAAGCCTGGACAGATCCTGCCACCATGAAAACAAAATGGATGGCAGCAGGAAACGCTGGCCTCAACAGCTTTTCTGTCTCTGGCTCTGCCGTGACTGATTACACCAAGGTACCTGGCCAGACGGCATCGGCATGGAGCCAGATAGGAAAGCTCACAGGCGCGGACGTAAAGAATGTCGCCTACGTCTTTACAGACGGCGATATAAGTAGTGGAAACTATCTGTCTGCCGCTGATGAAACAGGCTGGACAAGCTTCCTTACGACCAACCATATCACTGCCAATGGCTATTTTGTAGGACAGACGCCTACTGCTGCAGGCATCGCGGAGTTCAACAAACTGGCCTACGACGGAGCGACAGGTATAGATACCAATGCGCAGTCAATTCCTGACATGACTAAATTGGCAGACCAACTGGTTGCGAGTGCCACGCCGCCTGCTACCGGCAACTTCAGCTTGGTCGAGATGGACGGCACCGCCACTATTTCGGTAGGTGCTGACGGCTTCGGCTATGTGGCTTCAGTGACTGCTGGTGGAAAGACCTTTTCTTTCGATCCACTGAACGGAGGAACCGGATCGGAAAGTGGTACCGGCACAGGTGCCACGGGCACGTTCAATACCGTCACCAAGGAGTGGACCATTACCTTCACCTCTGGCAGTAAGCTGGTGGTCGACATGGACGCTGGCACCTACAGTTACTCAGCTTCGGCAACGGCGTCCAGCACGGGTGAGACCTTCAGTTTCTCTGTCGCCGACAAGGACGGCGACACTGGCAGCAACAGCTTCACGCTTTACAAATCCGGCAACACGCTCAACGGCGGCAGCGGTAACGACATCATGTACGGCGGCAGCGGCAACGACACCATCAACGGCAATGACGGCAATGACCAAATCCACGGTGGTGCTGGCAATGACGTTCTAAACGGCGGCAACGGCAATGACACGCTGTGGGGGCAGGCTGGCAATGACACCCTGACTGGCGGCGCGGGTGCGGATGTATTCAAATTCGCGCTGGCTGGGCCAACCAACGCCGACGTGATCACCGACTTCAACTCGACAGAGGGCGACAAGATCCATCTTGACAATGCCTTCTTCACAAAATTGCTCGATAACAATGGCGCAGGGGCCGTGTTGTCGATCAGCAATTTCCTCTCGGGCGCAGCAACGGCAGGGAGCGCACCAACACCCACCACGGTAGACCAGCACGTGCTGTACAACACCACCGATGGCACGCTGTGGTACGACGCCGACGGTGTTGGCTCCGGCGGCGCGGTGCTGATCGCCACGCTGACAAACAAGCCAGTGCTGACGGCGGGAGACATCTTCGTGATTTGAGTTGTTTAGAGTGTTCGCGAGAAGCCCGCCACGCCGAAGTGGCGGGCTTCGTGCGTTCTTTCTTGGTTGGCGTCGCTTTCGCTGTGTACCATGCTTGGCTGCCGTGGCGTTTTTGGGACGCGTGGATGAGGTGGTGGGTTTTGTGTTCTGACGAGTTTTTCAATTTCAAAACATTAACGACTGTCATTTTTCAAAAACGGGAATCTGCGCTTTTCGTGGATGGCCGTGTAGATTCCAGCTTTCGCTGGCATGACGGATGAGTGTTGTTTTGATATGGAGTTGGAGCAAGATAGAACTTTCCATTCCGACCACACTGTGCTCAGGGCCGCGTGGGCATGCCGGTATGCGGCTTGCCTGATTTTGGCTTGGTGCCCGATACGATTACAACGTCGATGTCTCTTTCCTTGTTTGATCAACTCTCGCTGCTGACCCGGCTGCTGGGTAACTCGGTCTCGGCCCAAGCGCTGGCCGCCCAAACCCTGCGCAACCCGCAGGGCCGCATCGACATGCACAGCCTGGGCGAGGTGCTGCGCAGCCACGGCTATGACAATCAGCTCGACAAGCGCAAGCTGGGCGAGATTCCATCGGCCACCATGCCAGTGCTGCTGGTCACCAAGGATGGCGGGGCGTTGGTGGTTTCGGGCGCCAGCCGGCAGCCATCGGGCGAGCGCAGCTATGAAGTGGTGAGCGAAGACGGCTCGCGCTCGTTCTGGCCGGCCGAGCAGGTGCAGGCCGAGTACACGGGCTATTGCTGGTTTCTCAAAGCCAAGCCCAAGCACGACACGCGCTCTGAGCTGCCCGAATACACCATGGGCAAGTCCTGGTTCTGGAAGGTGATCTGGCGTTTCAGGCGCTATTACTACCAGGTGGCGATTGCGTCGGTGCTGATCAACGTGCTGGCGCTGATTGGATCGCTGTACGTGATGAACGTGTACGACCGGGTGATTCCCAACCGCGCCTACGAGACGCTGTGGGTGCTGTCCATTGGCGTGCTGGCGGCCAACCTGTTCGAGTTTTTGGCGCGCACGGTGCGCGCGCGGCTGACCGATATCGCGGGCAAGAAGGCCGATCTGATCATCAGCGCGGCGCTGTTCCGGCGCGTGATGGCGATCGACTTGTCGCAAAAACCCGCATCGTCGGGCTCGTACGCCAGCAACCTGCGCGATTTCGAGTCGGTGCGCGATTTCATGACCAGCGCCTCGTTGCTGGCGCTGGTGGATCTGCCGTTCATTTTGCTGTTCATCGCCGTCATGTACATGGTGGCGGGGCCGCTGGCGCTGGTGCCGCTGGCGACGATTCCGCTGGTGGTGGGCATGGGCCTGCTGGCGCAGGTGCCGCTGGCCAAGTACACGCACGAGTCGATGAAGGAGGGCTCGCAGCGCCAGGGCCTGGCGGTGGAGGCCATCGAAGGGCTGGAGACGCTGAAGACCAACAACGCCACCAACTGGGCGCAGCAGCGCTGGGAGCGCTTTACCGCCGCCACGGCCGCCTCGTCGATGAAGCTCAAGGACTGGAGCAACGTGGTGGTCAACTTCGCCATGCTGGTGCAGCAGGCCAACACGGTGTTCCTGGTGGTGTATGGCACCTACCTGATCCACCACGACAACCCGGCGGCGCGCATCACCATGGGCGCGCTGATCGCCTGCGTGATTCTGTCGGGCCGCGCGCTGGCGCCGCTGTCGCAGGTGGCGGGTTTGCTGGTGCGCTTGCAGCAGGCGCGGGTGGCGCTGGATGGCTTGAACAACATCGTCGCGCGCAAGACCGAGCGCGATGCCGAGCGCAGCTACATCAGCCTGTCGCGGCCGCAGGGCGAGCTGTCGTTCACCGGCGTGTCGTACCGCTACGGCCAGGGCCAGCAACAGGGCCCGCTGGTGCTGCAGGGCTTGAACGTGGTGATTCGCCCGGGCGAGAAGGTGGGCATTCTGGGCCGCATTGGCAGCGGCAAATCCACCTTGCTGCGGCTGGCGGCGGGCCTGTACCACCCGGCCGATGGTCACGTGCTGCTGGACGGGATGGACATGCGCCAGGTTGATCCGGCCGACCTGCGCGCGCACGTCAGTCTGCTGGGGCAGGCGCCGCGCATCTTTCTGGGCACGCTGCGCGAGAACCTGGACATGGGCCGCATGGATCGCATCTCCAGCGACGATGAGCTGGTCGCGGCGCTGCGGCGCTTTGGCTTGGATCAGATCGTGCGCTCGCACCCGCTGGGCCTGAACATGCCGCTGGGCGAGGACGGGCAAGGGCTGTCGGGCGGGCAAAAGCAGATTCTGGGCCTGGCCCGGCTGACGCTGCGCGACCCGCGCGTGGTGCTGCTGGACGAGCCCACCAGCGGCCTGGACGGGCAGACCGAGCAGGCAGCGCTGAAGGCACTGAGCGACTGGGCGCAAGACCGCACGCTGGTGATGGTGACCCACCGGATGCAGGTGCTGCCGCTGGTGAACCGCATCATCGTGATCGAGCAGGGGCGCGTGGTGATGGACGGGCCGCGTGACGCGGTGCTCAGGCAACTGGCGGCGCCAGCGCCGGGCGCGGGGCAGCCCGCTGTGCAGGCGGGTCAGCCGGCACCGGGCCAGGGCCAGCCGGTGGTGCGCGTGGTGAAGGCCGAGGTGGCGCCCGCGCCCCAGCGCGCGGCGGCGCCGCGCATCAACCAGCCCGATCTGGGCAAGGGGGCGGCATGATTGGCCGGCGCAAGCGTTCGGCGCACGCCGATTTCGGCGAAACGCGCATCGCGCAGAAAGACCTGCCGCTGCTCAACGACCTGCAGGCCGCCATGCAGCACGAGAGGCACCGCGGCCTGTTCTGGACCGTCGGGCTGCTGGCGCTGCTGCTGGTCACGTTCGTGGTGTGGGCGTACTTCAGCAACGTGGAAGAGGTCACGCGCGGGCAGGGCAGCGTGATTCCGTCCAGCCGCGAGCAGGTTATCCAGAGCCTCGATCCGGGCGTGCTGTCCGAATTGCTGGTGAAAGAGGGCGACCTGGTGGAGGCCGGGCAAGTGCTGCTGAAGCTGGACACCGCGCGCTCGTCGGCGGTGTACCGCGAGGCCCGCAACAAGGTCGATGCCTTGCAGGCCGCCGCCGCGCGCCTGCGCTCTGAGGCTTACGGCGTGCCGCTGGCGTTCGCGCCCGAGGCGCCGCAGGAGCTGGTGGCGCGTGAAACGGCGGCCTATAAGGCGCGCACGCGGGCTGTGGCCGAATCGGTGCAGGGCCTGCAGCAAAGCAAGAGGTTGCTGGACCGCGAGATCGCCATCACCGAGCCGATGGCGGCCAAGGGCGTGGTGTCCGAGGTGGAAATCCTGCGCATGAAGCGGCAGTCGAACGACATGCAACTGCAAATCACCGAGCGGCGCAACAAGTTCCAGGCCGACGCCAACACCGAACTGGTGCGGGTGGAGGCCGAGCTGGCGCAAAGCGAGGAAGCCATGACGGCGCGCGCCGACCCGGTGAAGCGCTCCGACATCAAGGCGCCGCTGCGCGGGGTGGTCAAGAACATCAAGATCAACACCGTGGGTGGCGTGATCGGCGCCGGGCAGGACATCATGGAAATCGTGCCGGTGGAAGGCCCCTTGCTGGTCGAGGCCTACATCCGTCCGCAGGACGTGGCCTTCATCAAGCCCAACGACGAGGCGCTGGTCAAGCTGACCGCCTACGACTACGCGCTGTACGGCGGGCTGGAAGGCGTGGTCACGCTGATCAGCCCCGACACCTTGCAGGACAACCGCCGCCCGAGCGAGCTGAAGCTGAACCAGGACGAGTCGTACTACCGCGTGATCGTCGAAACCACCAACCACCACCTGACCGACAAGACGGGCAAGCCGCTGCCCATCATTCCGGGCATGGTGGCGACGGTGGACATCAAGACGGGTGAAAAAACGGTGTTCCAGTACCTTGTCAAGCCCATCACGCGGCTGAAGCAGGCGCTGCGCGAGCGCTGATGCCGCCGCCGGTGAGCCGATGATTGAACCTGTTGAAAATTTCGTAATTCATGACACGCCGCTTGCCCTCACCCCAACCCTCTCCCAGAGGGAGAGGGAGATTTCTTTCTGATGGCCCGCGCCTGGCGGTGCTGGCCGCCGCGCTGCTGCTGGCGCTGCCCGCCCGCGCGGACGATTTGCCCACGCTCATCCGTGATGCGCTGGCGGCCGATCCGGCCATTCTGGAAGCACGCGCCAACGAGGAAGTGGCTGACTCGCAACTGGAGGCCACGCGCGCCCAGCACTGGCCGGTGCTGGGCCTGCAAGCGGGCAGCAACCTCGTCAATCCCAACGACCATTACGGCACGCCGTTTCGGGGCGTTGCCGGGCGCATGAACCTGTATTCGGCCGGCGCCATCAGCGCGGCGATTGAGCGCGACGAGCACAAGGCCCAGTACCAGCGCCTGAAGACCGAGGACACCAGCGAGCAGCTCGCCTTCAACGTGGCATCGCTGTACATGCAGGCGCTGGCGTCGAAAGAGTTGCTGGCGGCCGAGACGGCCAACCTGGCGCGCCATCAGAAGATCATCGACGACCTGACGGTGATCGTGGACAACGACGGTGGCCGCCGCTACGAACTGGTGCAGGCCGAATCGCGCGCGTTGCAGGTGCGCACCCGCATGGTGCAGCACGAGAAAACCATGCGGCTGGCGCTGTCGAAGCTGACGCGCTATTCATCGCGGCCCGCCACGCTGGTCAACCCGCTTGCCGATGACTGGCAGGCATCGCTGCCAGCGGATGCGCTGGAGGCGCCGCATCCTGGGCTGCTGGCGCTTGAGCGCGAAGCCAACGCCGTGCGCGCCGAGCAAAGCCAGCTGTCGCGCTCGCGCTGGCCGCGCATCGACCTGGAGGCCGGCGTCGGCAACAACGGCTATGCGCGCCTGGTGGCCAACTGGAACTTCTTCGACCGCAGCGCCGACTACACGGTGACCAGCGCGTCCAAGCAGATCATCGCCGCCGAGCGGCGGCAGGACCTGATGCAACGCGAGCTGAGCCAGATGAGCGACACGGCCAAGGCCGACATGGCGCAAAGCCAGTTGCAGATCAAGTCGGCCGAGCAGCAGATCGACGCCTCGGCCGAGGTGGCCAAGCTGTACGAGATGCAGTTCAAGGTGGGCCGGCGCAGCCTGATCGAGCTGGTGAACGCCTATGCCGAACTGGCCAGCGTGGAAGTCTCGCGCGTGCTGGCCCGCAACGACTGGCGCAATGCCGTCATCAACTACCTGCACGCGCACGCCGCGCTGACGGACTGGGCCAAGGCGCAGGCCCAGACCCCGGCGACACCGCAGGCCCAGCAGAAGTCGTCAGGAGGTGATGAGGCACCGTCACCGCAGCCAGACGCGGCCCCCAGCGCCGAGGCGCCGGCCTCTTAGTTCAGCGCCATCGACAGCTTGCGCCGGTAGCTCGACAGCAGCGCGGCCTGCGGGTCTTCCTGCTTGGCGGCCTTGCCGGTCAGCTCGATGCCGCCGGCGCTCTTGCCGTCGGCGCCGGCGCCGGTCTTGGGTGGTGGGGGCGTGAGCAGCTCAAGAATGGCGACGTAGGTCTTGCGCGCCAGTTCGTTCTCCCACTTCTTGTCGCGCATGATGATTTCCAGCAACTCGTCCATGCTGGCCGTCCACTGGCCTTCGGCCATCAGCGCCTGCGCCTTGGCGAAGCGGGTGTCGAAATCGCGCTTGTTCTCGGTGATCTTGGCGTCGAACTGTTCCACGGGCCAGTCGCCACGCTCGTCGTTCTGCACGAATTCCACGGCATCCAGCCAGCGGCGCAGTGCGTCGAAGCGCAGTGGGCGCGGCTCGCGCCTGAGCGGCTCTTCCAGCGTGGCGGCGGCTTCCTCGAAGGCGCCGGTGGCTATAAGCAAGCGCACATAGTCGGCGCGGGCGTCGTCATTGGACGGGTCTTGGGCCAGCGCGTCGGCCAGCTTGGCCAGGGCGGCGCCGGTGTCGCCGGATTGGAGCAGTGCCTCGGCCTCGTTCACTTCTTCCTCGGCGGCCAGCGCGCCCTCGCTGGGCACGTGCTTGTCAAGGAACTGGCGGATGGTGCCGGCGGGCTGCGCGCCCACGAACCCGTCCACCGGCTGGCCGCCGACGAACATCACGCACAGCGGAATGCTGCGCGTGCCCAGCATCTGCGAAAGTTGGCCGGCGATTTCGGGCACTTTTTCAGAATCCAGCTTGGCCAGGATGAAGCGGCCACCGTATTCGGTCTCCAACTGTTCCAGCACCGGGCCAAGCTGCTTGCAGGGGCCGCACCATTCGGCCCAGATGTCCAGCAGAACGGGGGTTTGCAGGGAGGCTTGGAGTACCTCGGCTTCGAAGTTTTGCAGGGTGATGTCGATCATGGGGCGTAACTGGGGGCAAAATCGGTGAATTCAGCAGCCATTGTGCCAACAAGCCCCATGACGAGTCCCCGCGTGGGCGTGGTGATGGGTTCCAGCAGCGACTGGGACACCATGCAGCACGCCGTCCAGATCCTTGAGCAATTCGGCGTGCCCCATGAGGCGCGCGTGGTGTCGGCGCACCGCATGCCCGACGATATGTTCGCCTATGCCGAGGCCGCCGCCGGGCGTGGGCTGAAGGCCATCGTCGCCGGCGCCGGCGGCGCGGCGCACCTGCCGGGCATGCTGGCCAGCAAGACGGTGGTGCCGGTGCTGGGCGTGCCGGTGGCGTCGCGCCATCTGCAGGGCGTTGATTCGCTGCACAGCATCGTGCAGATGCCCAAGGGCATTCCGGTGGCCACGTTCGCCATCGGACAGGCGGGCGCGGCCAACGCGGCGCTGTTCGCGGTGGCGCTGCTGGCCAATGAAGATGCGG
>JAUNUR010000013.1:0-12747 GCA_030538085.1 Pseudomonadota bacterium
AGCCCGCGCGCGCCGCCGCGCAGGCCATCTGCAAGCAGCGCTACCTGGAGTTCGGTTGCGAAGGCCAGGGCGCCAAGATCAAGGGTCAGTCGCTGTCGGTGATGGCCGAGAAGTACGCCAAGGGCGAGTTGGCGCAGGTGGTGAACTGACAGCCAGGGCGGCATGTTCCATGCCGCCGTTCTGACACCATCCAAGGCTTGCTCCAATGGCAAGCCTTTTGTTTTTTCCAACACCATGGATCTCCCCCGCCACCTCGAAGCCCACCGCGCCCTGTGGCTGCGCGCCACCGACACGCCATTTCTGAAGGGCCAGGCTGGCTCCAGCGTGTTCGGGCGCGGGCAGACCTATGCGCAGGGCGGCGCGGTGCAGGCGCTCGCCACCTCGCTCGAAAACGACGACCTGCGCGCCCAGGCCACCATCAGTGGCACGCAGGACTACGCCGTGCAGTGGCGCATCAGCCGTGAAGGCGCCGTGACGGCCGGTTGCGATTGCCCGCATGCGCAAGACGGCTATTTCTGCAAGCACCAGGGGGCGCTGGGTCTGACGCTGCACGCGCTGCTGTCGGGCGATGCGCCGGCGACCGATGGCGCGGCGCAGAAAAAGATCGCCGCCGCCGCCAAGCGCGCGCAGACCCAGGCCGCCAACCGCCAGGCGCTGCGCGACTTTCTAAGCCGGCAAAGCGCGCAAACGCTGGCCGAGCGCCTGTGGCAGTGGGCCGAGCGCGACCGCGCGCTGATGGCCGACGTGAAGGCCTGGGCCGCGGTGGACGGTGCGGCCACCGCGGGCGGCGAGCCGTCGGCGCTCAAGCCCGTCATCAACCAGTTGCTGGCGCATGGCGGCTTCATCGACTACCACGAGGCGAGCGACTACGCGCGCCGTGCGCGGTCGGTCGTCACCTTGTTGCAAGGCGCGGCGCAGCGTGATCCCGTGGCGGTTCGCGCCCTGTGCGAGCACGCGCTCAAGCGGCTGTGGAAAGCCATCGAGGTGGCCGACGATTCGGACGGCGCCATTGGCGACGTGACGGTGCAGGTGTTCGAGGTGCTGAAAAGCGCCGTGGCCGCCGAGCACCCGCCGGGCGAATGGGCCAAGACCTGGTTCACGCTGCTGGAGGCCGATCCCTTCGGCCTGTGGCCCGACGACGCCCTGGTGGATGTGGCCGGGCCGGCGTTCCAGCGCGCCTGGGGCCAGCGTGTGACCGACGAATGGCTGGCCTATGCGGCGCGCACCGAGGCTGGTTCAGCCGCCAAGCGCCGTGGCGCCAGCGAATGGGACTACCGTCGCAGCCAACTGCGTGACCGCTACATCGCCCACCTGAAGCGCCAGGGCGATGCGCAAGCCGTGCTGGAAGCGTTGCAAGCACATCTGCGCGAAGCACATGAATACAGTGAATTGGTCGCTTATCTCGAAAGCCTGGGCAAGCACCGCGAGGCATTGCAACGGGCAAGGCAGGGTCACCAGCGCTTTCCTGACGACGGACGGATGGAGGCCGACCTGCTGCGCTGCTACGAACGCGACGGCTGGGACGAGGAGGCGCTGGCGATCCGCCGTCGGCAGCTTGAGAACTCGCCCAGCGTGGAACACTACGCCGCCGTGCTGCGGGCGGCCCAGGCGGCAGGGCGCGACGTGGCGGCTTATCGGCAGGAACTGCTGGACTGGGCGATCCAGCGCGAGCTGGTCGAGCGCAAGCAGCGCCAGCGGTGGACGCCCGACAGTCCGCTGGACGTGAGCACGCGCCTGCGCTGGCTGCTGTACGAGGATCGCCTGGACGATGCCGTGGCACTGGCGCGCCCGCCGCACGCCAGCACGGCGAGCCTGCTGCACGAGCTCGCATTGCAACTGCCCGAGGCGCGGCGAGACGACGCGCTGGCCTTGCTGCGCCGCGTATTCGACGCCCGCATGGCACGGGCCAACTCGCCCTATGCCGAGGAACTGCAGGTGGTGCGCGAGATGCTGGCGCGGCAAACACCCGAGCAGCGCCGCCAGTGGCTGGCACACTTGCGAGTTGCCTACAAAGCCAAGCGCAATTTCATCAAGGGGCTCGACGCCCCGGAGCCCAACCAGACATGACTACTCCCACCGCACCCGGCGCGCTGATCCTTGTCGTCGAGGACGACCGCGACATCTCGCAAATTCTCATCGCTTATCTGGAGCAGGCTGGCTTTCGCACCGTCACCGCCTTCGACGGCGACACGGCGCTGGCGCACGTGGGCATGCTCAAGCCCGACCTGATGCTGCTCGATTTGAAGTTGCCCAAGCGCGACGGCTTCTCGGTGCTGTCCACCCTGCGCGTGGACAACCGGCTGCCGGTCATCGTGATCAGCGCGCTGGCCGATGACCTGGACAAGCTGTCGGCGTTGCGCATCGGCGCCGACGATTACGTCACCAAACCGTTCAACCCGAAAGAGGTGGTGGCGCGCGTGGAGGCCGTGCTGCGCCGCAGCCAGGCCGCGCCATCGGCTGATGCACTGCGCGTGGGCGGCCTGACGCTGGACCCCGCCGCCCACCAGGTAACGGCGCGCGGCCAGCCGCTGGACCTGACGTTGAGCGAATTTCGCCTGCTGGCGCACCTGCTGCGCCGAACCGGCCAGGCGCACAGCCGCGCCAGCCTGCTCGACGCCTGCCTGGAAGAAAGCGAGGCGCTGGAACGCACGGTGGACAGCCACATCTCGCACCTGCGGCGCAAGCTGCAGCAGGCCGATGCCGGTGTGCAACTGACCACGGTGCGTGGCGTGGGCTATCGGCTCGACGTGACATGAAGCCCCTGCGGGCCCAGCTCGCGCGGCTGGCCGCGGTGGCGGGGCTGGCCACCACCCTCACCGTGATCGCGGGCCTGTGGCTCAGCGCCATGCTGCTGGAGTCATACAGCAACCGCCAGCTCAGTCCGACCGCCATCGCAGCGCTGGAAAAAGGCGGCGAGTTGCCCCCCGCCGTGGAGGCCGAACTGCGCGAGGTCGAGAAGAAGCTGGAATCCATCGTGCTGGTGGAGGTATTGGTCTGGGGCCTGGTGGGCCTGGCCGTGGGTGGGCTGGTGGGTTGGCGCTATGCGCGCCGCCTGGTGGCGCCACTGGCCGAGCTGGCCCGCACCGCGCGGCAGTTGCGCCACGGCGAGTTGGGCGCGCGCGTGCCGGCGGGCACCACCCAGGTGCGGGAATTCGACGAATTCATCAGCGACTTCAACCGCATGGCGCAGGCCTTGCAAGCCGCCGAGCGCGAGCGCCAGGGCAGTAGCGCCGCTATCGCGCATGAGTTGCGCACGCCGCTGACGGTGCTGCATGGGCGCCTGTCCGGCATGCAGGACGGCGTGTTCCCGCTCTCGCGCGAAGGCCTGCAGCCGCTGCTGGCCCAGACCGAATTGCTGTCGCGCATCGTGGACGATCTGCGCCTGCTGACGCTGGCCAACGCAAGACGCTTGGCGCTTGACCTCTCGCTCATCGGCCTGGCCGATCAGGCGCGAACGGTGGTCGCGGCCATGCGGTCGCTGGTCGATGCCCGGGGCTGGGTGATCGTCTGCGAGCTGGAGCCGGTCATGGTCCAGGCCGATGGCGCGCGTCTGCGGCAGGCATTGCAGGCGCTGATCGACAACGCCTTGCGCTACGGGCAGGGGCCGCTGACGGTGCAAACCCGTCTGGCCGATGGCATGGCCACGCTGTGCGTGCTGGACCGAGGCCCCGGCCTGCCACCGGGCAGCGAGGCCCATGCGTTCGACCGCTACTGGCGCGCCGACGATTCGCGAGGGCGCGAGGGCGGCGGCTCGGGTTTGGGGCTGTCGGTGGTGCAGGCCATTGCGCAAGCACACGGCGGCTCGGCCTTTTATGCGCCGCGTGAAGGCGGTGGCGCGGTGTTCGGCCTCGCCTTGCCCGTTGGCGGCCCGCCAGGCTGAGCGCGGCTCCGCGCAATCTCCACACAAGCCACACGGCGTCTGAACGCCGGCCGGCCACAGTAGCGTCACTTCAACTTTCGAGGACGCTCCTGATGAGTTTCATTCGCCGACTGCTCGCCACCGCTTGCGTGGTTGGCGCGGCCGCCGCTCAAGTCGCCCTGGCCGCTGGCCCCGCGACGCCGCAGCCCTTCGTGGGCAAGTGGACGTACGTCGATGGCATGCATTTCCAGATCGAGCCCGCTGGCAAGGCGCAGATGGTGGTGCAAAGCGCGCAGCAGGCCTATCAATGGCGTGCCGAAGCGGGGGGCGCCTGGCTGGTGTTGACCGCTCCCGATATTCCAGCCCTGGCCTGTCTGCAAGACGGCAAGCTGATGGTGTACCTGTTCGACGAAAAGGGCTTCGCCGCCGCGAGCGCCGCGCTTTCCAAGGCGGTTTGTGGCGCCGACATCGACGGCGAGCGGGCCCTTGTATTCACGCGCGGCTGAGGCTGAAAGAGCGCGCATGTTTTTTTAATATTTTTCTGATCCATTTTTCTTTGGCACTTCAACATGAAACATTCCATGACATCCAAGACTCTTGCCGTCGCCACCCTCGCTTTGCTGTGCGCCACCGGCGTTCAGGCGCAGACCGCCGCAACCCAGGGCACCGGCGTCTACACCGAGCTGGGCTACAGCTTCCTGCGCTTCAAGGACGGCAACACGGGCGGCCTGAAATCGTTCAAGGGCAATGGCGGCATGCTGCGCGGCATCGTCGGCTACAACGCGCATGAAAACCTGGCCGTCGAGGGCATGGTGGGCCTGGGCGTCAGCGGCAAGAAATCGCGCCTGGGCGAAGACTTCTACAGCGCCAAGCCGAAGAACATGTTCGGCGTGTTCGTCAAGCCCAAGGTCGCGCTGGGCGACAGCGCCGAGCTGTATGGCCGACTGGGCTATGCCAGCGCCAAGTTCGATGGCGACGACAAGCGCCGCAACGGCGTGGCCTGGGGTCTGGGCGCGGCCTACCGCTTTACCCCCGAACTGTCCATAACCGCCGATTACATGCGCTATCACAGCAAGAATTCGGCCGCCCTGGACGGCTTGACCCTGGGCGTGAACTACCGCTTCTAAGCACTCGAAGTTTCCTGGAAGACTCCTCCCTCTTGGGCCGCCTTCGGGCGGCCTTTTTTTGTGCGCCGGGCCGGCCTACGACAATACGGGGTTCCATCTTCACGCCCCCACTCATCGCCATGCCATCGACTGCCACCGCCCTGCACACCAGCCAGCTTCACAGCCTGCCCCTGCTTGCCCGTGGCAAGGTGCGCGACAACTATGCCGTGGGCTCAGACCGCATCCTGATGGTCGCCAGCGACCGCATCAGCGCCTTCGACGTCATCATGGGCGAGCCGATTCCCGGCAAGGGCGCGCTGCTGACACGGATGGCGCTGTGGTGGTTCGAGCAGTTGAAGGACATCGTGCCCAACCACCTGACCGGCGACGCGCCCGAGAGCGCGGTGGCGCCCGATGAAGTGGCGCAGGTGCAGGGCCGCAGCATGCTGGTGAAGCGTCTGAAACCCATCCCGGTCGAGGCCGTGGTGCGCGGGTATCTCGCCGGCAGCGGCTGGAAGGAATATCAGGACAGCCGCAGCGTGTGCGGCGTGCCGCTGCCCGAGGGGCTGAAGAACGCCAGCAAGCTGCCCGCGCCGATTTACACGCCTGCGGCCAAGGCTGCGGTGGGCGAGCATGACGAGAACATTACCTTCGAGCGCACGGTGGAGATGATCGGCCCCGAGCTGGCGGCGAAGATCCGCGACGTGAGCATCCGCCTGTACGAGCGCGCAGCCGCCATCGCCTTGGTCAAGGGCATCATCATTGCCGACACCAAGTTCGAGTTCGGCCTGGACGACGCGGGCAACCTGGTGCTGATGGACGAGGTGCTCACGCCCGACTCGTCGCGCTACTGGCCGGCTGATAGCTATCAGGAAGGCGACAACCCGCCCAGCTTCGACAAGCAGTTCCTGCGCGACTGGCTGGAGACCGCGCGGGTGAACGGTCAGCCTTGGTCCAAGTCGCCCCCGGCGCCCGCGTTGCCGCAGGACGTGATCGACGGCACGGCGGCCAAGTACCGCGAAGCGCTAGAGCGTCTCGTGGCTTGAATCGCCTTAAAAAAATATAGCTGCTCACGCTGGTTTTTGGCGGCTGGATGACGAATGACCGCGGCTGACGCCGCATGACAAATGACGAATGTCTTCCTTGTCTCCCTCGTCATTGAGGCGTTCAGTTGGACACGGTGTTGACTTTCGGGCACCGCGTGGATTGCGGCCTTCGCCGCAATGACGGGAGGGGATGAGTGCGTTGGGCGCTGCTTCGAGGTGCGCCAACCTGCCAGGCCGCTACTTTGGCGTCCTCCACGTCCGGTGGGTCGGTCGAGAGCACGGTTGAAGCCTTCCCGTTCGCCAACTCCTTGAAAGACCGTTTTGCGTTCAAGATGATCGTTTTCAACGCAAAAACGGTATGAACGGCCACGCCGCGTCAGCGCCTCATCAGCAGGCCAGGGTGCAGCCCGCGCTGGGCAAAGAAATTCAGCAGGCTGTCGCGGTTGATCGGCACCACCATCCAGGTGCAGCCCAGCGTGCGGGCACGCAACTGGTCGAACACCGAGCCACGCCGCGCCACCACCACCACGTGCGGCGGCTGGCCGGGCATGGGGCGCTGTGCCGTCAGCGCGCGCGCCAGCGGCAGCAGTTGCTCGCCCAGCGAAGCCTGATCCAGAAACACGAAAGGCGCTTGCCGCAGACGGAACGCCGACAGCGCCGCGTTCGCGCCTTCCACCACGCTTACCCGGAAACCCTGTCGCCGAATGCCACGTGGCAAGGTATGCGAGCGCTGGCCCAGGCCACCGACGACGACCAGCACGTCGGCGTCGGCATCGTCGGTCAACGAATCCCCATCACCCCAATCCGCATGCGCGGACCGCGATGCGCTGGGAGCAACCAGCGGCGCGCGCTCACTGACGGCCCAGGTGGCGCGCGCCGATACCCCCGCGCCCGCCACGGCAGACACCACCGCCAGCGGCGCCGACGCCGTGGTGGGCGCGAAGGCCGAAGGTCCGGCCTCCGGGAGCGACGTCTCGGGCGGCAGACTCATCGTCGATGAAGGCGCCAGAGTGGGCGGATTGCTCAGCGGGCCAACCATGGCTCCGAAGTCGGAAGGCTGCGTGCCGCGCACATCGGCCGGCCAATCCAGCGCGCTCAGCACCCGCGTCACGGCCCCCACCTCCAGCGGCCGGCGCAACACGGGCAGGTCGGCCGCCAACGCTCCCACGGGTTTGCCCACCAGCACCATTAGCGCCCGCGGGTTGGTCGCGCGCAGTCCCTCCACCACCTGGCGGTCGTCGCCGTTGACGATGATGAGGTGCGCGTCCTCGGCCCGTGCCACCGGCGCGAGGGTGTCGCGGCCATTCACGTCGGCGGCGAACAGCGACTCAAGCAGCGCGCGCTCGGACGGTGTCAGGCCAACAAAAACGTAGGTGTAAAGCACGGGCGAGGTGGTGAAGTGGTTAAACGGTCAAGCGGTTCTTTGGCGCCATCCACGATCTAGCACGAATGACTTACGAATGACCATATTTTCACGCCGCGCCACACCGCACGGTCTGGAAAGCAGCCGTCGGCCATGGAACACCCGTGCAAAGCCGCGATTGCTGCACTCGGGCGTTGCCGTCAGACCGCGTGAGTGTGACTTATTCACGCGGCTTCATGCACGCCGTTTCTAGGTTCAAACAACCGATGAATGCGGCCAGGCGCGCCGCGATAGGCGCGCATTTTCTTCAGGTGCACCGGCCCTGCTGGCGGGATTGGGTTGCTCAATAGCTATTCGGAAGCAATCAACGCGGCGTCCAGCACTTCGATCCAGTGCCGCACCGGCACCTCGGTGCCCGACTGCAAGTGCGTGATGCAGCCAATGTTGGCCGACAACAGGGCGGCGGGTTGCTCGCTGCTTTTTTCGCCCAGCAAGTGGCCGAGCTTGCGGTCACGCAGCTGCGTGGCCAGTTCAGGCTGCAACACCGAATAGGTGCCAGCCGAGCCGCAGCACAGATGCGCTTCACTGGCCGCCGGGCGCAGCTTGAAACCGAGCGCGCCCAGGTGCTGCTCCACCCCGCCGCGCAGTTTCATGCCGTGCTGCAGCGTGCAGGGCGCGTGCCAGCCCAGCACGTCGGCGGGCGGGCGCACGCGGCCGTGCAGCGCTTCCACCATGTCGGGCAGCAGCTCGCTCACGTCGCGCGCCAGTTCGGACACCCTGGCCGCGCGGTCGGCGTAGCGCGGCTCGTGGCGCAGCAGGTGGCCGTAGTCCTTGACCATGGCGCCGCAGCCCGAGGCGTTGATGACGATGGCCTCCACCCCGCCATGCGCCACGCCGCGCTCGATGTGCGGCCACCAGGCGTCGATGTTGGCGCGCATCTGCTTCAGGCCGCCCTCGCCATCGGCCAGGTGAAACTTGACTGCGCCGCAGCAACCCTGCCCGCGCGCCAGCACGCATTCGATGCCCGCCGCATCCAGCACGCGCGCCGTGGCGGCGTTGATGTTGGGCGCCATCGCCGGCTGCACGCAGCCTTCCAGCAGCAGCACCTTGCGTGAATGCGTCTTTCTGGGCCAGGCGCCAGCGGCGCGGCGCTCGGGCACCTTGTCCTTCAGCGCGCTGGGCAACAGGCCTCGCACCGACTGCCCCAGCCGCAGCGCCGTGCCGAACAGTGGCGAGGTCAGCCCTTCCTTCAGCCAGCGGCGCGTGCGCGCCTCGGCTGGCGGGCGCGGCACCTTGGCCTCCACCACCTGGCGGCCAATGTCGATCAGGTGCCCGTACTGCACGCCGCTGGGGCAGGTGGTTTCGCAGTTGCGGCAGGTCAGGCAGCGGTCCAGGTGCTGCTGCGTGATGCGCGTGGGCGGCTCGCCCTCCAGCACCTGCTTGATCAGGTAGATGCGCCCGCGCGGGCCATCCAGCTCGTCGCCCAGCAACTGGTAGGTGGGGCAGGTGGCGGTGCAGAAGCCGCAGTGCACGCACTTGCGCAGAATGGCCTCGGCCTCGCGGCCAAGATCGGTGTCACGGTATTCGGGAGCGAGTGCGGTCTGCATCAGAAATCCAGGACCATGCGACCAGGGTTGAACAGGCCCGCCGGGTCGAACTCGGCCTTCAGCCGCGCGTGGATGCGCGCCAACGGCGCCGACAACGGCGTGAATACCGCCACGCTGCCATCGCCACCGCGAAACAGTGTGGCATGGCCGCCGGCGCGCGCGGCGGCCTCGCGCACCACGGCGGCATCGGCCGGCGTGGCCTTGATCCAGCGCTGCGCGCCGTGCCATTCGACCAGCGTTGGCCCCAGATTGAGCGGCGTGGCGGTGTCGGGCACGCTGGCACGCCACAGCGCCTCGCCCGGCGCCAGCCGGAAGAAAGGCAGCGCCTGGTCGCGCAACGCCGCCCACTGGCGCTCGGCGCGGTCGGCCTCCAGCACCTGGCCACCCATGATCTTGGTGGCGCTGTCGATGGCCGCGCGGGCACCGCGCAGGCGCACCGCCAGCTGGCCATCGGCCCAGGCACTGGCGTTCAGCGGCAGTGGCTGACCGCCCCAGCGGTTGAGCTGCTGACGCGCGCTGGTCTCGCTCAGCTCGAACAGCAGCGTGCGCTCGGCTGGTGGCACCGGCAGCACCTTCAGGCTGACTTCGGCGATCACGCCCAGCGTGCCCAGGCTGCCGGCCATCAGGCGGCTGACGTCGTAGCCGGCCACGTTCTTCATCACCTGGCCGCCAAAGGTCAGCAACTCGCCCCTGCCGTTGATGATCTGCACGCCCAGCACGTAGTCGCGCAGGCCGCCGACGCTGGCGCGCGCTGGTCCTGACAGGCCCGCGGCCACCGCGCCGCCCACGGTGCTGGCAACACCAAACTGCGGCGGCTCGAAGGGCAGGCATTGCCCCGCCTCGGCCAGCAGCGCCTGCAGGTCACGCAGGCGCGTGCCGGCGCGGGCGGTGACCACCAGCTCGCTCGGCTCGTAGGCCACTACGCCGGCCAGCGGGCGCGTGTCGAGCAGCTCGCCATGCAACTGCTGGCCGTAGAAATCCTTGGTGCCACCACCGCGGATGCGCAACGGCCGTCCACGTTCGGCGGCCTTGCGAATCTTGTCGATAAGGGTTTGCAGCGCGGCATCCATGCCGGGGATGGTAGCGGCGGATTGCCGCGCATGCAGCCGGATGACCAAGTGTTACCCTAGAAACGGCAGTTGACCGCTCGCCATCCTTGGGCAACCGGCATGAGCACTGACTTTCAACTGCCGTTTCTAGGGTTACTTCTGAATCGGTAGCTGCAGACGTTTATCCAGCCTGCGCCGGCACTGGATTTGGCACGCCAGGCGCGCATGGTGTCGGCGCCGAATCAGGCGACGGGTACAGTTCAGACCGTTGACGCCGTCCACGGGGCCAGCACGCGCGCCGTGCGCAGCATGCTCATGGCGTGGATTGCCAAGCATGCACCGATTTTGGGGAGGGGCCGAGGAATGGGTTTGAGTCTGGTGCAAAGCCGCGCCCTGATGGGGCTGGCGGCGCCCACCGTGACCGTCGAGGTGCACCTGGCCAACGGCCTGCCAAGCTTCACGCTGGTGGGCCTGGCCGAGGTCGAGGTGAAAGAGGCCCGCGAGCGCGTGCGCAGCGCGCTGCAGAACAGCGGCCTGGAGTTTCCGCACAACCAGCGCATCACCGTCAACCTGGCGCCAGCCGATCTGCCCAAGGACTCGGGCCGCTTTGATTTGCCCATTGCGCTGGGCATCCTGGCCGCCAGTGGGCAGATCGACGGCGCGCGGCTGGCTGGCTGGGAGTTCGCCGGTGAGCTGTCGCTGTCGGGCGAGCTGCGCCCGGTGCGCGGCGCGCTGGCCACCAGCGTGGCGCTGCACCAGGGCGGCGTGGATGCCCGGCTGGTACTGCCGCCCGGCAGCGCCGAAGAGGCCGCACTGGTGCCCGGCATGGCGGTATACCGCGCACGCCACCTGCTGGACGTGGTGGCCCAGTTTCTGCCTGCTGGCACGCCAGCGCCCACCGAAATCGAAGGCTGGTCGCGCGTGCCACCAGCCGAGCGCGGCGCTGCCCCCGCCTACCCGGACCTGGCCGACGTGAAGGGCCAGGCCACGGCCAAGCGCGCGCTGGAGATCGCGGCGGCGGGTGGCCATTCACTGCTGATGATGGGACCGCCCGGCACCGGCAAATCCATGCTGGCTCAGCGCTTTGCCGGCCTGTTGCCGCCGATGGCCGTGAGCGAGGCTCTTCAAAGCGCCGCCATCGCTAGCCTGGGCGGCAGCTTCAAGCTGCAGGCATGGGGCGTGCGGCCAACGCGGTCACCCCACCACACGGCCAGCGCGGTGGCGCTGGTGGGTGGCGGCTCACCCCCGCGTCCGGGCGAAATTTCATTGGCGCACGAGGGCGTATTGTTTCTGGACGAGCTGCCGGAGTTTCCACGGGCCGCGCTGGAAGCCTTGCGCGAACCCCTGGAGTCGGGCCACATCACCATCAGCCGCGCGGCGCAACGCGCGGAGTTTCCGGCGCGCTTTCAACTCATCGCGGCGATGAACCCCTGTCCCTGTGGCTACCTCGGCGCGCGCACCAAGGCCTGCCGTTGCTCGCCCGACCAGGTGGCGCGCTACCAAAGCAAACTGTCGGGGCCGCTGATCGACCGCATTGACCTGCACATCGAAGTAGCCGCGCTCCCGGCCGATGAACTGCTGACCGCCCCGGCCGGCGAGGCCACGGCCAGCGTACGCGAGCGTTGCGTGACGGCGCGTGAGCGCGCATTGGCCAGGCAAGGCGTGCCCAACCAGGCCCTGCACGGCCAGGCCATCGACGAACACGCACGGCCAGACGATGCCGCGCGCGCCTTCCTGCACACCGCAGCCACGCGCCTGGGCTGGAGCGCCCGCGCCACGCACCGCGCGCTGAAAGTAGCCCGCACCATCGCCGACCTGGCCGGCAGCGAGACCACGACAACGACGCACGTGGCCGAAGCGGTGCAATACCGGCGGGCGTTGCGCCATGCGCCTTGAGCGGATTGGTGGATCGAAGAGACACCAATCACCCGCCCATCAGGGCGAAGGGCAACCATGACAGTGTTTATTTACGCGGCAACCTCAAATCTGAATTGAGGCGTTGCAGTTGGTATGAATAATCCTCTTGGCTGAAAAAACATATCAGTACAACAGCCAAAATTCTTATGAATCATAATCAAAATGCAAGTTTCGGCGATCAAAAATAGGGCATAGATTTATATACTCGAAAGGTGAGTTCCGGCTAGACCACAAATCCCAGTGATCTAAAATCTCGACCACGGCCATATGCACGGTCTCGGCGTTCCGGCTAGACCACAAATCCCAGTGATCTAAAATACTTCTGCGGCGGCACCACTTCCCATTCCAGTTCCGGCTAGACCACAAATCCCAGTGATCTAAAATCGCGAGGCTCTGGCGTACCGGCGAAGGAACAGTTCCGGCTAGACCACAAATCCCAGTGATCTAAAATCGCGAGGAGTTCGAGGAGCGCGTCCGCGAAGTTCCGGCTAGACCACAAATCCCAGTGATCTAAAATTTCGGGCGGGTGATGTGGGTAGGCGGTTCGGTTCCGGCTAGACCACAAATCCCAGTGATCTAAAATAGATCTCCAGGAACTCCGCCAGGTCGCCCAGTTCCGGCTAGACCACAAATCCCAGTGATCTAAAATGCCGGCCGATGATGAGCGCCAGGCGATGGAGTTCCGGCTAGACCACAAATCCCAGTGATCTAAAATAGATCTCCAGGAACTCCGCCAGGTCGCCCAGTTCCGGCTAGACCACAAATCCCAGTGATCTAAAATGCCGGCCGATGATGAGCGC